>CAZYTP010000105.1:0-7898 GCA_964650385.1 uncultured Syntrophales bacterium
CCATGGAGGATGTCTCATTCAGATATGTTTCGGATGAAGCAGTCCTGAAAAACATATCGTTTAATGTGCACGCGGGTGAGACGATAGCATTCGTGGGACCAACCGGCTCAGGGAAGACGACCCTGATAAACCTTTTAACCGGCTTTTATGTGCCGCAGTCAGGACGGATTTTAATGAACGGGCAGGATATAAGGACGGTGGATGTTTCCGTACTCAGATCGAAAATGGCCCTCGTCACTCAAGACCCCTTTCTTTTTTCAGGAACCATTCGAGAAAACATCGTTAACGGAAATGATCATATATCCGATGAAGAATTGAATCGAGTAATAGAGACTTCAAACTGCAAATCTCTCATTGACAGACTGCCACAGGGCATTGATACCGAACTCTCGGAAGGGGGGACAACGATTTCAAGCGGTGAACGTCAATTGATTTCTATTGCCCGGGCCTTTGCCCGTGACCCAGACATTATTCTGCTTGATGAAGCGACGTCGTACATTGATTCTGAAACGGAGCAAAAGGTTCAGGCGGCTCTTTCCAGCCTGATGAAAAACAGGACTTCCATTATTGTAGCCCATCGTCTCTCAACTGCCCGCAATGCGGACAGGATTCTCGTACTCAATAAACACAGGATCATTGAATCGGGTACGCACGATGACTTGATGGAACGAAAGGGATTTTATTTTAAACTAAATCAGTTACAGAGTTAATTTGCGAAGATGGGATAAGAATAAATCAACAAAATAGTTATGTTCGGTATTAAATGATGCAGCAAAGCCAAGGGCTTAACACTGGCATGATTTCCCTATCCAGAAATTGAGCTTCAGAGTTACTCACTAAATTGGTGTTTGGTACCAAGTAATACGATAAATCAAGATCCAGAGGACCTGAATTAGAATGACTGACCAGAAATAAAATGGCATGAATTGTTTTTCGAAACCGGGAAAAATATCTGGCAATTGTCAAAATATTATCAGGATAATGTGGCTCCGGTTTTAAGAACAACCCTAAGATTTTTCGTTGTTCATGCTCCTCCTTATAAGGGGCACCATACGCCGTGAGCATACAGTCGCTTTTATCCACCATTCCGAAGGTAATTTCGGAGATCTGGGCAACGACAACATTGTAAACTCCGGGTTCGGTGATGAGAAACTTTATCGGTTCTCCATTTTTGTCTTGAGTTTTGGAAAGTATGTTGCTTTGAAGTCGAACTATTTCTTCGTGCTTGCCTGTAACATCTAATAAGAAAGAGTACATATTTTTAAGTTTTAGTTGATTTTTTATATCTTCCTTTATCTGGCTACAGTGTTGATTAGCACGAAGTTTAAAGTATATCTTTCTTCCGTTTTCAGTTTTCCTCAGAAAGTCAACCGATGAATAGTGATCATTGGACTGAGTTACTTTATAAATAAGCGGTCGATTGACGGTTTCAAAGGCATAAGCAAAAGTAACTTCAACAATTAGACTTTTAAAATTGTCGATATCATTACATTTGAAAACTTCTGAAAGTAAGAGCGAATACCGTTTCGTTTTTTCGAGCTTTTCCAGTTTAGTTGACAGGTTGGTAATATCCTCTCGATCGAGATTGAAGCCCAGGTTTGAAAGAGTGTCATGTAAACGCATCAAAATACTTTGCAAATCAAAACTCTCTATCTTGACGTTTCTTAGGAGACTGTCCGAGAATAGGTCTTTATGTCATTTCGACCAAAGGGAGAAATCTAAAACCAACGTATTTTCGACACAATAAGATTTCTCGCTCCGCTCGAAATGACAACTTTGGTGCGTTTTCGGACAGCCTCTTGGGGGATGGGATATAAGGTCAACAGATTTAACTACTATTTTAATTAGTTAGTTAGGTCCAACCTTTGAGACTCCTGAAAGACTGACTTTACATAATCATTGCCCAGACGATCGCGTAAAAAATCGCCGGAATAAAATTTCCGACAGGTATCTTTTTGATCTTCATAATGTTAACGCCAATTCCGAAGATAAGAATGCCGCCGGTGGCAGTTAACGCATTTAATACATGTGGCTCGTTGAGAAAAAGAAGTGACGAAGCGAGAAGAGTGATTGCCCCCTGAATGATGAAGACCGGGAGAGCTGAAAAAGCGACACCAATACCGAGAGTTGACGCAAAGGCCATAGACGCAAAGCCGTCGAGAAGCGCTTTGATATAGAGAGTACTTGCATCTCCCACTGTTCCATCTTGAATAGGGCCGATTATGACCAGCACACCGGTCAGATACAGGACTGACGCTGTCACGAACCCCTCAACAAACGTAGACGATTCTGATCGAAATTTCCGTTTAAGCAATTCACCGAGTTTTTCAATCCACGTTTCTATTTTTAATAATTCGCCGGTAATTGCACCGAGTACCACACATCCGATAGCCGCGATAAGGTTCTCCCCGGTAAAAGCCATCTGGAGCCCTACGACGATAACGGAAAGCCCGAGGGCATTCATGATTATCGACCTGATCCGTCCTGAAAGATATTTCCCTCCGGCAACACCAATCATGCTACCGGCGATAATGGCTCCACTATTGACAATTGTTCCGGTCACAGTGATTTCCTTATGTTTTTCAAAAGCTTAAGACAGCCAAAATATATTGTGATCAAAATTTTTAAATCAAAACTTACGTACAGCTCCAACATATAAGAAAAATGCATTGGTCTATTTACGATAAGCTGGTCACAATCTTTCAGAATAGTTTTTGCTTTTCCAGAAAACAAAGTACACCTGGAACTCTGAGATCCAATTCTGTACCTTCAGGAAGATTGAATAAAAAATGGTCCAATTCTTCAAGTGGAACTTTTATAACCTCGATTTCCTCGGCAGCATCCCTCTTTTTATTTCCCGTGAATTCTACATCAGGCGCGAAAAAGTGAGTTGCCCTGGTAGAAGCCAACGCCGGACACAGGGGTACCGTGATAATAGGAATGAGTTTTTCTGCTCGATAGCCAGTTTCTTCTAAAAGTTCTCTCCTGGCAGCCTCTTCTTCACTCTCACCCTTTTTATCAGTGAGGCCCGCGGGGAACTGGATAACAAAAGATTCTATGGGAACTCTCCAGTTTCTCTCCAGGATAAGCTCTCTTTTTTTAGTTAAGGCAACAATTACTACTGCCCCTCCATTATATATGTTTTTCCTTTCTACAGTTTCCCAAAAACATTCCTGTCCTGTGTCTATTGTGAAGTATTTCCTTACAACTCCCAAATAGTTTCCGTCAAAAACCATCTCTTTTTTTGTAATTTTCATTCTCCACCTTGCTTGGGCTTATTTATGGTTTGCAAACCTTGCGGGGCGTAAAAGGGGGTTCGAGTCTGGTCTTGACTCATCTTTATTTATTTCCATAAATTGCATACAGGAAATCAATATCATAACTCCATAATCAATTCTTAAAATGCATTTATCTGCTATAGCCCCTGACATTGCCTGTCAGGTCAAAGCTTATCTCATGCATCACCCAATATCACCCTTTAATGCACCCGACAGTTCTCAGTCTCGCCACCTTCCTGGAAAGTCCGGACTGGTGGACTACTTCAACAACTTCATCGATATCCTTGTACGCCTCGGGCATCTCTTCCTGAAGCGTTCCTTTCCCTGAGGCGATGACAATAATGCCCCTTTCTGCCATCTCCTTCCCGATAGACCTTCCCCTGCTCACCTTTGTCGCCCTGCTCCGGCTCATCACCCTACCCGCGCCATGGCAGGTACTTCCAAAGGTTTCCGCAAAAGCTTTATCCGTTCCCACCAGGACATATGAACCGGTTCCCATATCACCGGGTATCAAAACCGGCTGCCCTACCCCTCGATATTTTTCAGGAAGCGCGGGATGCCCTGCAGGGAATGCCCTGGTAGCCCCCTTTCGGTGGACACATAATTTTACCTTTTTTTGGCCTACAGGAAATTCCTCTATCTTCGCTATATTATGGCATACATCGTAGACCAGTCTCATGCCTAGATCTGCGGGACTAATCCGAAGTGCTCTCTCAAACGTCTCCCGTGTCCAGTGCATCAACATCTGCCTGTTTGCCCAGGCATAGTTCGCCGCACATGCCATGGCGGCCAGGTAACCTCTTCCCTCGTCTGAATTAATATAGGCACAGGCCAGCTGTCTGTCCGGCAGCGGCATGTCCAACTTTCCCAGATTCTTCACCATTCTGGCCAGGTAATCATCGCAGACCTGATGTCCAAAGCCACGTGATCCGCTATGTATGAATACACAAACCTGATCCTTCTCCAACCCGAAGGCAGACGCGACTTTTTCATCAAAAATCTCTTCTACAATCTCTATTTCAAGAAAATGGTTCCCCGAACCGAGTGTGCCAAGCTGTTGTTTCCCTCTTTCCAGTGCCCTGTCGCTCACCCTTTCCGGATCAGCGCCATCTATTTTCCCGCCATCTTCTGTACTTTCCAGATCTTCGGGAAAACCATACCCCTGACTCACAGCCCACCCGGCCCCTTTTTGGAGGACTTTCTTTTCCTCTTTTATGGTCAGCTTGAGGTCGCCCTTAGATCCGATACCGGAAGGGATATCCCGAAAAAGGGCCGAAACGAGATCATACAAACGATCCTTGATGTCATTGAAATTGAGCTTCGTGGTCATCAGGCGAACCCCGCAGTTTATGTCATACCCGACGCCGCCGGGAGAGATGATGCCTTCATTTATATCGAATGCGGCAACTCCTCCTATAGGGAAGCCGTAACCCCAGTGCATATCGGGCATGGCAAGTGAATATTTGACAATACCGGGAAGGTGGGCAACATTGGCAACCTGTTTCGGGCTCTGATCCGAACCCATTTCCTTTATGAGCTTCTCGCTGGAATAGATCATTCCGGGCACACGCATTCCGCCAACCGCAGGGATTATCCAGCGAAAATCGTCAACTTTTTCGATCCTGATATCAGACATCGAATATCACCCTTGCTTTCCATCCCCCCTTGTTTTTTTCGACTTCGACCTGATGGTAGGTAACGGCCTTAATCTCCGTCTTAATAATGTGTCTTTTCGGATTAAAAGCCTCTCCCCTCACTTCTCCCACGAGATGGCGGCTGCTAATCTCACTAATGGAAAACTCCTTCAGTAAAATCCCCTCCCCGTTGAATATGTAAAGAATTTCCCTAAGATAGTTAACGAAGAGGTCCTCCCGGTCACTACCCCTGACAGAAACGCTCCGAACCTCTGAGGCATTTACATTATGAAGGTCAACAGTAAGGTCAAAGATGGCAAATGCGGCATTAGAAAAAAGTTCCCTTTCATCCTTGCCGTATATCTCTAAACCCAGATCTGCTGTATGGTCAAAAACCTTATATCTTTTCATCAACGGAACTCTCCCGCCAGGGAAAGGGGCCTGAGGAAAAAGTCCTTTCTACTCAGGGTCCACGGTCTCTTTGTTCACCTCTGTCCCATTGGTGTCCTCTTCCATCTCTTCCTCCACACCATTTTCTTCCCTCTCCGCTCTGGCGAGTCCGACCAGTTTTTCTCCCAGATCGAGTCCGATCAACTTAACCCCCTGAGTGCTCCTGTGTAATAGAGAAATTTCATCAACCTTCATCCGTATGATATTCCCCCCATCACTGATCAATATCACATCCTCGTTTCCAACGACCTGCCTGATTCCAGACACATATCCGATCCTGGGAACCGTCTTCAGATTAATGATTCCCTTGCCTCCTCTGGTCTGGGTTCTGTACTCGGAGACTTCCGTCCTTTTGCCGAAGCCATGTTCCGAAATCGTTACAATCGAATTCCCGTTACCGAGAATCTCCATGCCGATAATTTCATCTTCCTTGTTCATTCTTATCCCGGTGACACCTCGCGCCGTTCTCCCACTGCTTCTGACGTCCGACTCGTTGAACCGTATCGCCTTCCCCTGTTTTGTGCCAAAAAATACATCCTGGCTACCATCCGTCAGTTTCACGGCGATCAGCTCATCTCCCTCATCCAGGTTAATAGCAATAATGCCGCCCACTCTCGGATGGGAATAGGCAAGAAGCTCCGTTTTTTTCGCGACCCCCTTCTTCGTGGCAAAAAATATGAATTTTCCTTCAATAAATTCCTTTACGGAAAGCACCGCTTCCACTCTCTCCTGGCTTGATAAGCCTATCAAATTGACAATGGCCTTCCCTTTGGCCGCTCGCCCCGCCTGCGGGATCTGGTGCACCTTGAGCCAGTGAACCCTTCCCGTATTGGTAAAGCACAATACATAGCTGTGTGTGGAGGCAACAAATATACGTTCCACAAAATCATCTTCTTTCGTGCCCATACCAACCTTACCCTTGCCCCCTCTACGCTGGATTCTGTAGAGGGTTGCGGGATTTCTTTTAACGTAACCGTGATGAGATATCGTCACCACCATATCTTCTTCCACGATTAAATCCTCAATATCAATATCTTCACTGGCTAAAACAATTTCTGTTCTTCTTTCATCTTCATATTTTTTCTTTATATCTTCCAGTTCCTCGATAATAATATTCAGGATTTTCTGCGGGTCTTCCAGTATTCCCTTTAACTTTGAAACCAATACGGAAACTTCATCATGCTCTTCGGTAATCTTGCTCTGTTCCAGGTTAGTCAATCTCTGTAACCTCATCTCCAGGATTGCCTTCACCTGAATATCGCTCAGACCAAACTCTTCCGAAAGTTTCTCTGCGGCTTCTTTAGGCGTGCTCGACGCCTTGATGATTGCAATAACATCATCAATGTTACTCAGGGCAATGATGAGCCCCTGAAGAATATGCAACCTCTCATTGGCCTTCTTCAATTCGAATACTGTTCTTTTGGTGACAATTTCTTTTCTGAATTCTACAAATCGCTGCAGAATCTCTTTGAGATTCAAAACTGCAGGCTGACCATTGTCTATAGAAAGCATTATAATCCCGAAGGAGGTTTGGATCTGTGTGTGTTTGTAAAGCTGATTGAGAATAATGCTTGTCTCTTCATCTCTCTTTAAATCAATGACTATTCTCATTCCTTCTCTATCAGATTCATCCCTCAGATCGGAAATCCCAGTTACTTTTTTCTCCTTAACCAGTTCTGATATTTTTTCAATGAGCTTCGCCTTGTTAACCATGTAGGGAAGTTCCGTAATGACAATACTTTCCCGGTCATTCCTTGCATTCTTTTCAACAATGGCCCGCGCCCGCAACCTGATGATTCCTCTCCCCGTCTTATAGGCGGAAACGATCCCCTCCCTCCCGTTAATAAAACCTGCGGTAGGAAAATCGGGGCCTTGAATAAACCTCATAAGCCCCTCCACCTTAATGTCGGGATCACGAATCAGGGCAATGGTTCCCTCTACTACTTCACCAAGGTTATGCGGCGGAATATTAGTAGCTACACCGACTGCAATTCCTGATGTGCCGTTTAATAGCAATGTGGGTATCTTTGAGGGAAGAACAGTGGGTTCCACGAGAGAATCATCATAGTTAGGTACAAAACTAACGGTTTCCTTATCCAAATCGGCGAGAATTTCCTCGGCGATTCTTGACATACGGATCTCCGTATACCTCATTGCTGCCGCTGAATCGCCATCGATCGATCCAAAATTTCCCTGACCGTCAACTAATAAGTGCCGCATAGAAAAATCCTGGGCCATTCGGACGATGGTATCGTAGACCGCCGAATCTCCGTGCGGGTGATACTTACCAATAATATCACCCACGATCCTTGCCGATTTTTTGTACGGTCTGTTCCACCGGTTTCCGAGCTCCGACATGGCATAGAGAACTCTGCGGTGAACCGGTTTAAGGCCGTCACGCACGTCAGGGATAGCACGCCCGATAATAACGCTCATCGCATAGTCCATATAGGACTTTTTCATTTCATCTTCTATATTGACCGGGACGGTCCGATGATAAAGCTGATCCATTATAAATCAATCCTCCTCATTACTG
>CAZYTP010000106.1:0-7814 GCA_964650385.1 uncultured Syntrophales bacterium
GCATTGTACCGTCCGAGAATTCGTCTTTTCCAAACAACAGAATAACTGCCGTCTAAATGCGTATAAATATCAACCTTACACCTGGCAAAACTGGCTCGATAAGGAGATTTTTCAAGTTGGAGCGCTAATCCGTTAATCCTCACCGTATTATCAAGATATACTGTGCGATTCCTGCGAATCACCGAAAAAATGAAATCCAAATCCGCATCTCCGGAACTGACAAAAGCACTGCCACTTTCAGCAGCTTCAACAGAAAAACGGCGATTCATGTCCGGTAGAAAAACTTCATTAATATACCGGTTGGCATCTTTGATATTATCAATACCCTCCCTTCGAAGTTCTGCAACCAGCCGCCCTTGCCATGTACCATTCCATCTCTCACTCCGGCCTCGTGCCTGTGAAGAGTAAGCAGGTATCATTTCTACTCCCAACTCATCCATAACCCTGCCAAACTGTGTCAGATTCTCAAGGTCAACCTTTCCTCCGGCCTTCTTGGTGTGCCAATATACACTGTCCCTGTCTGTATAAATCTGTGCTGGAATCCCGTACTCCTCAACTACCTGCTTCATTATAGACATACAGTCCTTAGTCGTCTCTGCCTCCTCCAAACGCCCGGCAAGATTCTTACCAGTGGCATCATCTATCACCAATAACAACATCTGGCGCTGCCCAGGACACAATGATAACCACTCGTGCTCACTCCCGTCCAAATGTAACATCTGCCCAAACAACGGCCTCCGTTCCCGTCGTTTCCGGTGACCTCCACGACCTTTCCCTCTCTTTACATAACCACCTCTCTGTAAAAGGTCTTTTACCCATGTGTAACTGTATTCAATCCCGTGACCCTCCACCAGCTTCTCGTGAAAATGCGCGACGTTAAAATCAAAATACTCCTCACGAAACAACTTCAAAATCTTCTCTATATCATTGTAGGGAATCCGACGTCGAGATGGCCGTAAAGTCCTGCGATCCAGTAAACCATCAATGCCGTATTCTTTATATGACTTGTACATCCTCCTGATAGTCCTCGGGGTTACGCCTAAAATGTTAGCTGCCTGAACCCATTTGATCTCGCCTGCTACCGCCTTTAAAATGACCTCCTGTACCCTCATTGCCCGCCTCCAGGCAGATTCTGGATAAATCAACTCCA
Organism: uncultured Syntrophales bacterium; assembly: GCA_964650385.1. GTDB lineage: Bacteria > Desulfobacterota > Syntrophia > Syntrophales > JADFWA01 > JAUSPI01. Next base: position 1,151 of record CAZYTP010000106.1, read on the forward strand.
TAGCACTCACCTCCGCAAGTACTATTATCCAGAATCCGCAAAAGCGGACAAATCATTTGCTATGAATTGCGGTCATATCACTTGCTATCAACATAATCTGATGCATTAGCTATAACGTTTTCATTAATTTTTGCTTTTCTTATCCCTTGGGGGGAATTCGGGGAATAGGTGTGCTGTCCCCTAAATTGACTGTTCCTCTATCAAATTTAAGTCTCTTTGCTTCAAACCTGTAAACGCCAAATCCTATTAAGAGAGCAAGGCCCGCCGCAAAGAAAAGAGCTCCAAAGCCTGCCCATTCACCGATATAACCCAGCATGACAGATCCTATAAATGCCCCTGTATCAATTCCACCTGTAAAGATACCGGTAATTTTGCCGCGGATGTTGATAGGTTCGTTTCGTATGGCCAGTGAGTTCAGGCACGGGAAGAGAAGGCCATGTCCACACCCTGTCACCAAACCAGAAAGGATCAGAATTATGTTTCCTTTCAGGAAAATCAAAGTCAAAAGGCCGCCCCCGGTCAGTATCAGAGCGTGGGGGATGATTCGGTCTTCTCCAATCCTGTCCGCGATTTTGCCCCCGAAAAACCTTGTCAAAATAGCCGCTCCCGAGTAGGAGATGTAGTAAATGGAAATAAAAGCAATCCCTCGTGCTTCGGCAAATGGGGAAACAAACCCCCCGACGGCCGCAAGACCGAACCCGAACAAAAGGGAAATCAATGCTACTATCAAAACCTTTCGCTTTAACAGGACAGAGGAAAAAGACTGGCGCGGTTCATGTGAGACGTGCACGAATGATTCGGGAACAACAAGTTGGGTCAAAAGACCGAGTGTCGCCATTCCTGTGGCGGCAAGAAAAAAGATGGAAAAGCCGAAGTCCCGGATTATAAGCTCACCGACGGCAGGCCCGATGGCCAATCCCATGAGTCCTGTGGCTCCGAATATGCCGATGCCTTCGTTTAAGCGTTTTTCGGGGACAATGTCGGCTATGTAGGTGAATGAAGCTGTGAAGCAGATGCCCAATCCCACACCGTGTAAAATTCGTACAAGAATAAGTGGAAAATAAAAGCTGGACAGGTCTCCTCTGAAAAAGAGGTACATAATGGGAACGATGCTCATGATAATGCATCCAAAGGTATAACTTTTTTTCCTACCGATCCTGTCAACCATATCAGAAATCCAGGGACGACAAAGAACGGCAGATAGGGCAAAGACACCCATAATAATCCCTATATCTGACTTGGAACCTCCATGGTGCGTAATAAAAAGAGGAAAGAGGAAGAAAGCGCCAAAGCTTGATAAGTTAAACAGATTGGCAAAGGACATGGTGATAAATGGGAAGCTGTATAGCATGTAAATCCTCTTAAGTTGACCGGGAGCGCACCCCGCAAGCCCCGCCTTGTAGGCGGGGTAAGGGGGCGCAGTATAAAATAAAATTATTCCCTACCGGGAAGCTCCCTGCCCTGTGGGCGGGGAGCTTCCTAATAAAACCTTTTTGAATCAAGAAGTATATTGGAGAGATGAACAGTGGTCAAGCAAGAAAAGGTTTTGCTGTCTTTGTCATTTCCGATCGGGCCGGGAGTAACATTTCTTCAAGACAAGCTCAGCTCTGTTCGTAAAATCAATAGTGGACTTTATAAGAAATCAAAGGTAAAATTTATTAAAATAGATTTGAAATTTGTTTTTATGGGAAGGGAGAGAATAAATGCTTCAAGCCAAGGATTTTATGACAGAAAAGGTAATTACAGTTCGTCCCGAAACGGGAATTGTTCAGGCCGCAAAGTTGATGCTCAAACACCACTTTAATGGTTTACCTGTAGTTGATGAAAATAATCGTTTAGTGGGAATTATTTGTCAGGATGACCTGATTGCCCAGCAAAGAGAGATTCCCCTGCCTTCTTTCTTCATTCTGCTCGACAGTGTTATTCCTTTAAGTTCCCATAAAAATATTGAGAAAGAAGTAAAGAAAATGGCTGCCATCACGGTAACAGAAGCCATGACCCCTGATCCTATAACGATTGATCCGGAGACCAGCCTGGAAAACATTGCCACACTGATGGTGAAGAACAACATACACACTTTGCCTGTCCTGGATCAAGGTAAGCTGGTCGGTATTATAGGCAAGGAGGATATCCTGCGCACTCTTATGCCCGGTGGCGAAAAAGAAGATTAAACTAATGATGCTTACTGTATATACGTCTTTAACATTTTCGACGGGATGAATTCGGGGGACATCCTTTTCCTCAAGGTCAAGCATCAGAAGAATCAACTGAAGGAACCATCGATGAAGAAACTACCAGCGATTTTTCTTGCTGTGGTATTCACAGTCAGTGGTTGTGCTTATAGCATCGTACCCAAAGAGGATCGGCTGAACGTAACTGGACGCTACTCCGAACTGGAAAAACATATGGAAAAGGAGATAGGTCAAAAGGAATCGGTTTCTACGAGCAAACTCTGGTACCTGTGTACAGTCTATTCCCGCCTGAAAAAATACAATAAACTTTTTCCCTGTCTGGAACGTTTGGACCGGAACATCGCGCAGGGAGACACGAAGTGGTATTTCTACGACTTCTCACCAGGCCCCAATCTCTTACGCGCTGAGGCATATATGGAATTGGGCAACTATTCCGGTGCGGTAGAGGAAGCGCGGAAGGCCTACGATCTTGTAATGGAAAAGGATCTGAGCGCAAGTTCTCCTTATCCAGTCCCTTGCCACCTTGGGGCTTTCTCATGCATTAAACGGCGATCTTGAAAAGGGGATGGAATATGCCGAAGAACTGGAGAGAGTAAGCACTTTCTACCCCTACAGTGGCCTGACCCCCGATAAATTTGTGGGGCTGACCAAAATATACGTCGCAATTGAGGAATATGAAAAAGCTCTTGGCACAATACGGCGTGCCGAAAGCGAAGCAGGCTTTTTCGCCCTTACCAATGTTGTTACCGGCGCAGCCAGCTCCGGTGAAGACATTTTTACCTTTATCGAACTGCCTCGGAAATTCATGCTGAACAAGTGCCTGTTTCAGGTAGGAAAACTTCAAGAGGCAAAAAAGGGCTTTGACGCCATGTTGAATAATCCAAAGACCCTAAACAACGGAGATATACATTGGATGATATTGTATGATCGAGGTCGGATTGCCGAGAGAGAAAATGACCTGGATATGGCAATTACGTTATACAAACACTCTGTTGAGATAATAGAGAAGCAGCGCGAAACTATTAATACTGAAGCCGCGAAGATCGGCTTCGTCGGTGACAAGCAGTCGGTATACCGCCACTTGGTGGCCGTCTTGGTTGAAAAGGGGGAGTACGCAGAGGCCTTTTCCTACGCGAAACGAGGAAAGGCAAGGGCGCTTGTAGATTTGCTCGCCTCTAAGAGGGAATTCCGAAGAGGAGAGACGGCATCCCGGATTACAGCAATGCTGGAAGACCTGGAAGAGGCTGAGATGAGCGCAGTTGTTCAGGACGATAAAGTGTCGCCTGACCAGCTTTCCCTCAACCGCGGTGTTATTGTGAAGATAAAGAACAGAATAAGTAATGCTGATCCCGAAACCGCCGCCCTGGTTACCGTCAGCACCCCCACCCTCGATGAAATCCTCAAACAGCTTCCAGAAGACGAAACATTAGTGGAATATTTTGGTTCGGGTGACACATTCTTTGCCTTTATAGTCAACCACGACAAGGTGCGTGGAGTAAAACTGGAAGTAAAAGGATTGAGGCAGAAAATCGAAGTGTTTAGAAAGCATTTAATGGATACTGACTCCTACCAGTTCAAAGCCGACGCACAATCTCTTTACGAAAAGCTAATCCAGCCTATAGAAGGAATGATTGGCTCAAAAAACCTGACAATCGTGCCCCATGGACCGCTCCACTATTTACCCTTCAACGCACTTTATAAGAAAGACGGCTTTTTGATAGACCGTTACAGCATTCGCGTATTACCAAGTGCCAGCGTTATGACGTTCCTAAAAGATCGCCGTGAAGATCACGCTGGTAATTTGCTTGCATTTGGCAATCCTGATTTGGGTGATCCGGCTTATGATTTGCCGGGCGCCCAAAATGAAGCGCTTGCTATCACAAAAGACCAACCCAAATCCAGGTTGCTCCTCCGCAAACAAGCCATAGAAACGGCCATAAAACGCTTCGGGGATCAGTTCCGCTACATCCATTTTGCCACTCATGGGACATTTGACGCAGAAAAGCCCTTGTCATCAGGCCTTTTATTGACTGGTGATAGTGAAAACGATGGTACGCTTATAGTGGGAGAGCTTTACGATCTGCGTTTGCCTGCCGATCTTGTGACCCTTTCCGCCTGTGAAACCGCATTGGGCAAGGTAGCAAACGGAGATGATGTTGTGGGTTTTACCCGTGGCTTTCTTTACGCGGGGACAAGCTCTATCGTTTCAAGCCTATGGAAAGTTGATGACCGGGCCACCTCAATTTTGATGCAGCAGTTCTATAAGTCTTTAAAAGAAACTGACAAACGCAGTGCACTGCGCACAGCACAGTTGAAGGTAAAGGATACCTATAATGCCCATCCATACTTCTGGGCAGCATTCCAAATTACCGGGTCAGTACAATAAGAAAATTGTGATTTATTTTTCAAGGCAGTCTGGGTTGATTCTGCCTTTTCATATTCACTCAATGCTTGGGTCGAGTAGCCCGGGGGAGTTTCACCCCCAGAAATCTTGACTTTCAGGTAATACAATTTTCGCTGCAGTCCTTATTATTTTCCTTGATTTTTTGATTTTTTCTGCTTATTAACTTGCTGTCGATTTGAGAGTAGTATGCCAGTTTCCTTGAATACTATTTTGCAGTTTATTATCCTTTATATTTTTTCACTACACTATTACAATGCGCCTGGCTGAATCCTGACTTCCTTCTCTTATTAATAAATTCCTCAAACTGTTCCATGAATGAAGGAAAAGACATTTTATGTGACGAATGAAGGCTCATACACTATCGTACTTTTGAAATAGTATATGAGCCTTTTTTATGTTCAAAAAATCCCGGAGGTTTTTCAAATGACTCAAAAGCCGACCTATGAGGAACTGGAACAAAAAATCGAGAAGTTGGAAAAGGCGTTAGTTAAGCGCAAACAGGCAGAGAAGGCTCTGCGGGATAGCGAGGAAAGGTTAAAGATCATACTGGATTCCATACAAGTAGGAATTGCAATCATTGATGCTCAAACACACGCAATTGTTGATGTCAATCCCAATGCTATAAAAATAATAGGTGCTCCAAAAGAGGAGATTATCCGTCACGCGTGTCATAAGTATATCTGCCCTGCTGAAAAGGGAAGGTGTCCGATTACCGATCTGGGGCAGAAGGTGGATAACTCAGAGCACATACTGCTTAAGGCAAATGGCGAAGAAGTCCCCATTTTAAAAACTGTTACCCCCATACTGCTGAATGGCAAAGAGTGTTTGCTCGAAAGCTTTATTGATATCACCGAGAAGAAGAAACTCGAGGCCCAGCTCCAACGAACCCAGAAGATGGAGGCCATAGGTACCCTCGCAGGAGGCGTGGCACACGACCTGAACAACGTACTGGGTGGCATTGTAAGCTACCCTGAACTGTTGTTAATGCAGCTTCCGGAGGATAGCCCCTTAAAAAAACCTATTTTGACCATTCAGAAATCAGGAGAAAAAGCGGCGGCCATCGTCCAGGATCTTCTGACATTAGCCAGAAAGGGAATCGCCGTTACGGAAGTCGTAAACCTGAACGACATCATATCCGATCATTTAAAAACAGCCAAGCATGAAAAGATAAAGTCATTCCATCCCCATGTTCAGTTCGAGATCGACCTTGAGGAAAACCTTCTGAACATTGTGGGTTCACCGGTCCATCTCTCCCAAACGGTCATGAACCTGATATCCAATGCTGCGGAGTCCATGCCCGACGAAGGGAAGGTTTTCATATCGACCAGAAACCAGTATATAGATAGACCAATAACGGGTTATGACAATGTAGCCGGAAGAGATTATATGACCCTTTCCATTTCTGATGAAGGTACAGGCATGCCGGAAGAGGTCGTAGAAAAGATATTCGAGCCTTTTTATACGAAGAAGGTAATGGGACGGAGCGGAACGGGTCTTGGCATGTCTGTCGTATGGGGAACAGTGAAGGATCATAACGGATATATCGATATTCAGAGCGCCGAGGAAAAAGGGACGACGATCACCATTTATTTTCCTGCAACCATAAAAGAACTGATCGAAAATGACACCCCTTTATCCATTCAAGAATACATGGACAGTGGAGAAACCATTCTGATTGTAGATGATGTGGAAGAACAAAGAGAAATCGCATCCAGTATGCTGGGCAGACTTGGTTATACCGTCACAACCGTATCAAGCGGTGAAGAGGCAGTTGAATACTTGAAGGAAAACTCAGCGGATCTCCTGCTTCTTGACATGATAATGGACCCCGGTATTGACGGGCTTGAGACATACAGGAGAATTCTTAAAATTCATCCCGGGCAGAAAGCCCTCATTGTCAGCGGATTTGCCGAAACAGAACGCGTCACGGAAGCTCAAAAACTTGGTGCTGGAGCTTATATAAATAAACCTTTCATGCTGGAACAAATAGGGATAGCTGTCAAGCATGAGTTGGATCCCAAAATCCGACATAGGTTTAAGTGGATCAGTTTTTTGGAGGTTTTTGCTC
>CAZYTP010000107.1:0-4655 GCA_964650385.1 uncultured Syntrophales bacterium
CGACGGTGTATGCTTATCTGAAAGGTAGAAAAGTGAAAGCCGGTGATAGTGTTAAGAAAGGAGAGCAGATTGCCCTTTTAGGAAAACCGGAGAATAGTAGCAGGCCTTATGTTCACTTTGAAATCCGGCGCAGGAATAAGGCCAGAAATCCCCGCTTTTTCCTTCCGTAATAAAGGTTTTCCTTCCCTTTAACGCCTTGATAGGTAACTTTTGCAAGTAAAAATCCCTCCCCGCAACTTGTTACGGGGAGCTTCAATCTTTGCCGGGCAGGAAAGGTTTTTCAATTTTAGGGTATTTGTGTGTTGACCCGGTTACCTTTCGTGATTATATTACTAAAAAGATGTAACTTTGGTTCATAAGAGGAGTGAAAGTGAATTTTGCGTTTGAACAGGGACCTATAAGACCGCCGAGTGAAGCTAAAAGTCTTCTTATCAGGGCCACAAGAAATTGTCCTTGGAACAAATGTGCTTTTTGCCATACTTACCGTGGAAGTAAGTTTGGGATGAGATCTGTCGGAGAAATTAAAGACGACATACGCAAGACAAAGGACATTTCTGACCGTATAAGAGAGATGTCATGGGAAAATGGAGAGGGTGGAGATGTTACGGAGCTCGTACTCTCTATGATCTTTAATAACGGAAATCATTTCGACGATAGTTTCAGGTCTGTTGCTGCCTGGCTTTACTTCAGTGGCGAATCTGTGTTTATCCAGGATGCAAACTCTATTATTATGAAGACCGATGAATTGGTTGAGGTACTTTCGTTCATCCGGGAAAAATTTCCAGGTGTTAAGAGGATTACCTCGTACTGCCGTTCGAATACCGCTTCCAGAAAATCCGTCGAAGATTTCAAGCGGCTTCATCAGGCGGGTCTTTCCAGAATACATGTTGGTATGGAAACAGGTTACGATCCACTGCTTACATTTATTAAAAAAGGGACGACGGCTTCCGAGCATATTGAAGGCGGAAAGAAGATTGTCGCAGCTGGTATTTCTCTTTCTGAGTATATAATGCCCGGGCTTGGGGGTGAAAGGTGGTCGAAGGAACATGCAGAAGAAACGGCAAAGGTGTTGAATCAGATAAATCCTCAATTTATAAGGTTTAGGACACTCCAGGTGCGAAGGGATACGGATCTTTATGAAATGATGGAGAGGGGAGAGTTTAAACCGATAGGAGATGAGGATATATTGAGAGAGATAAAGATTTTCATTGAGCATCTTGACGGTATTGAAAGTACAATTGTCAGTGATCATATATTGAATCTTCTGGAGGAATTAGAGGGGACTCTTCCGGAAGACAGAGGGAAGCTTATGGCTATAATAGACAGGTATTTCAGTATGTCTGAGAAGGAAAGAGTTGTATACAGGCTGGGCAGGAGAAGAGGTCTCTACAGGAAGCTTGATGACCTTTCGGATGCTCGGATGTATGATAGACTGAAAAGTATCGTGGAACAGTATTGGGCAAAAGATCAAACCCAGCTTGACAGGGATCTTTGCGGAATTATGCACAACTATATTTAAGAATAGGTGTAACCTGCCACTTTTTAGCGAGCATTTGGTAGTAAATCCCACATCATTTCTTGACTGAAATTCCAAAGTGTGCTAAAATTTGAAATTCAGCGAATAAAAAGCAGTATGGAGTAATAGTATGTTTAGAGTAGGAGATTTGGCGGTTTACCCGGCACAAGGCGTGGGGGTGATAGAAGCTATAGAAAAGAAAGACATCATGGGGAGTAAGCAACTTTTTTATATTATGAAGATACTGGGAAACAGTATGACCATCATGATTCCCACAGACGGCGCAGAATCTGTTGGATTGAGAGAAGTTATTTCAGAAAAGGAAGTCCCAAGGGTTTATGAGATTTTAAAAGACAGGAATGTAATATTAGACAAACAGACTTGGAATAAAAGATACAAGGAATATCTTGGAAGGATAAAAACGGGATCGGTTTTTGAGATTGCTGGGGTACTGAGGGATCTTTTTATATTAAAACATAGTAAAGACTTATCCTTTGGTGAGAGAAAGATGATGGATACCGCAAAGAATCTATTGATAAAAGAAATGTCAGTTGCAACTTGTGATGAAGAGACTAAAATAGAACAGAACATCAACGCTATATTTCCTATGCATTGATTGTTTATCCTTTTGGCGAAATTCCTTTTATTTCCATTCCTTAATGGATACTTTTTCTCTCAACAAAGACTTCGTCCCTGTTTTTCATAATGGGGGAGCCGAACAAGAACCCGGTTACCTCCACAAGATATAAGGGGGGGATGTGCCTGCAATCCTTATAGCCTTTAATAATCATAAATTATTATATAAAGGAGGTGATTCAACTGATTATAAGATTTCTTTTAATTTTAGTATGTTCTGTAAGTGGTTTTTTTATCGCTCGTGGGTATTACGGGTTTCCGCAATCATTGATAGGTTTATTATTCGGATTTTTAGTTTCCATAATTGTCATACAAATAGAGCAGGTGATAAGGAAGGTATCAATCAGAAGTATAGCTGGTGGTGTTGTAGGGACGATCATTGGTCTTTCGATTGCTTCCCTCATTGCTTATAGTTTGAGGTTTTGGGCTAATCAGGAAATTGTGACTTGGATATATATAGCGTTGACCTGTATTCTTGGATATCTTGGCCTGGTGATTGGATCGAAAAAGAGTGAGGAAATCAGTTTTCCGGCGTTTGGGCCATTTAAGAAGGGGTTAAAGAGTAGCAATGATTACAGGATCCTTGATACGAGTGTTATCATTGATGGCAGGGTAGCTGATATCTGCGACACGGGTTTTATAGAAGGCGATTTAATCGTTCCTCAGTTTATACTGGATGAGTTGCAGCACATTGCGGATTCTTCTGATTCGATGAAGCGTTCACGTGGCAGAAGAGGACTGGATGTCTTGAACCGGATGCAAAAAAGCGTCAATATTAACATTGAAGTTGTGGATCAGGATTTTCCAAAAATAAAGGAAGTTGATTCAAAACTTGTTGCCCTGGCAAAGAAGATGGATGGTAAGCTTATGACGAACGATTTTAACCTTAACAAAGTTGCCGAATTACAGGGTATCAAAATTTTGAATGTGAATGAACTTGCAAATGCATTGAAACCCGTTGTATTGCCCGGTGAAGTTGTGTCGGTTAAGATCATTAAGGAAGGGAAGGAACCAGGGCAAGGAGTCGCCTATCTTGATGACGGTACAATGGTTGTTGTTGATCATGCCAATAAACATTTGGGTGAGAATGTTGAGGCATTGGTAACGAGCGTACTTCAGACAACGGCAGGGAGAATGATATTCTCTGAACTTAAGGAAGTTGTCCCTGAAAAGAAAGTATACAGGGCTAATTCTCATCACTGAGACGGACAACCCCGAATTTTTTGGTAGAGATCGCAGCTGGACGAAGAAAGCCTCTGCGAATCAATCAAATTGAAGTGATTGTGTGACGTAGGAGTGTAGTTTTGTTATTCTGAGTTCATTTCATAAATGCACAATACATTGAAACAAGTTCAGGACGAAGCAGGCGGTACAGCAAGGATTTCAAGTCGCAACATGAGGCTGCTGTAAAATCTGAGTTAGGGCCCGGGATGCTCTGAGAGCCCCGGGCCTTTTATTTTGAGTGGTTAGTAGTCGACCGACAACTTTCAGGACAAAGAGGGATTTTGACCGGGAGCGCATCCGCAAGCCCCGCCTTGTAGGCGGGAAGATTCAAAGAAGGCTGTTATGCGCTTAGATCATATTTTATAAAGGTCTTGCTTAGGTGTAAGGTGTGGGAATGAAAAATATCGCGATTATACCTGCCGGTGGGTTGGGAAGACGGATGGGGCGTGATCTCTTCAAGCAGTATTTAGTGCTGGATGATGTTCCGGTGTTAGTACATACTTTGAGTAAATTTGAACGGGCATCGATTATTGATGATGTAATATTGGTGGTTCCTGAGGATTATGTGGAATATTCCAAGAGGGCGATCGTTGAGAAATACGACCTCTCAAAGGTGAGGAGTGTCCTGGCAGGGGGAAAGGAAAGGCAGGATTCCGTTAAGAGGGGTCTTGATACAATCGATGACAATACTGATATTGTCGTAATTCATGATGGTGTCAGGCCGCTTATTTCGGAGGAGTTGATAAGCGTTTCTGTTACCTCGGCTTTGGAGTATAGTGCCGTAGCACTCGGTGTTCCCGTTACGGATACAGTCAAATCCGTTGACGGTGACGGATTCATTGAAAGGACGGTTGACAGAAAAAGCCTGTGGTCGGCTCAGACCCCGCAAACCTTCAAGAGGGATGTTATTAAAAAGGCCTACGAAAAGGCCTATAATGATAATTTTTATGGGACGGATGATGCCTCACTTGTAGAACGTATCGGTATTAATGTCAGAATGATAATGGGGTCTTATGATAATATAAAGATAACGACTCCGGAAGATCTTGTCGTAGGGGAAGAAATAATAAAGAGAGCTCAAAGTTTAAAGTTCAAAGTTTCCAACCCGGAACTCTGAACTCTGAACTCTGAACTCGGAGCTCTGAACTCAAATATAAGGAATGATCTATGAGAGTTGGTTTTGGATATGACAGTCACAGGTTTGTTGAAGGCAGGAGCCTTATTCTCGGTGGCACGGAGATACCGCATGAGGAAGGGCTCCTTGGTCATTCTGACGCAG
>CAZYTP010000107.1:4755-7764 GCA_964650385.1 uncultured Syntrophales bacterium
CTCGGTGGCACGGAGATACCGCATGAGGAAGGGCTCCTTGGTCATTCTGACGCAGATGTTCTCTTGCATGCTATATGTGATGCGATACTCGGTTCGATAGCTGAGGGAGATATCGGGAGACATTTCCCCGATAAAGATCCCGCATATAAAGGTGTATCCAGCCTTAAACTTCTCATGGGGGTTCAGAATATCGCGGATAAAAAGGGTTTTTATGTGAACAATATTGATTCAACGGTAGTTCTGGAGAAACCGAAGTTGAGAGAATATATAGATGAAATGACCATGAACATTGCCACTGTGCTCAACATACCGAAAAACATGGTAAATATAAAGGCCACTACGAATGAAGGGATGGGCTTTATTGGCCGCGGTGAGGGGGTTGCCGCATTTGCTGTCGCTACGGTAAAGAAAAAGAAGGAGTAAACATCAGCAGTCAGTGTTTACACATGGAACCCCGAACCCTGAACCCTGAACCCTGAACCCTGAACCCTTATTATAACAGGTCAACAAAAATGTCTGAGAAACCAAGAGTAAGATTTGCACCCTCTCCTACCGGGGATCTTCATGTAGGAAATGCCAGGACCGCCCTTTTCAATTGGCTCTTTGCCAGACATCATGGGGGAGATTTTATCGTCCGGATTGAGGATACCGATAGGGCAAGGACCTCAGAAAGATTTGAAAAAGGGATTCTTCAGGACTTGAGATGGCTTTCTATTGACTGGGACGAAGGACCTGAAAAAGATGGTGCATTCGGCCCTTATCACCAGTATGAAAGACTTGATATATATGACCATTACCTGAAAAAGCTTATAGAGGAGGATAGGGTATATCGCTGTTACTGTACAGATGATGAACTCGAAGCAGAGAGAAAAGCCCTTCTTTCGAAGCGGATGATGCCGCGTTATATGGGGAAATGTAAAAATCTCTCTGACAAGGAAAAGAGAAGGCTTGAAGGTGAGGGGCGAAGGTCGGCTTTCCGCTTCAAGGTTGGAGAAGGAACTGTTGAGTTTAACGATTTGATCCGTAATGATGTAAAATTTGATTGTGATTCGATAGGTGATTTTATCGTAGTGCGTTCCAACGGTGTTCCCGCCTATAACTTTGCTGTTGTCGTTGATGATCATCTCATGGAAATAACCCATGTAATCAGAGGTGAGGATCACCTTTCCAATACCGCCCTTCAGCTGCTTATCTATAAAGCACTCGGTTTTAAACCCCCCCGATTTGCACACCATTCACTTATTTTAGGAAAAGACCGCTCGAAGCTGAGTAAGCGGCATGGCGCCGTCTCGGTTAAGGCTTTCAGGGATAAGGGTATTTTACCCGATGCATTTTCTAATTACCTTTCGATTCTTGGGAGTTCCTTCGCCGGGGTAAGGGAACTCTGCACCATTGATGAAATTATCAACGTTTTTTCTCTGCAAAAGGCTGGCAGAAGCGGAGCAATTTTTGACGAGGACAAACTGAGATGGCTGAACAAAGCATACATAAGAAAATATGATGTTGAGAAACTGACGGAGCTATTGACCCCCTATATTAAGGATGCGGGATATGATTGTGATATTATGGATCGCCGGTGGCTTCATTCCGTGGTGGATGCTATAAAGGGCAACCTCGGTACACTTTCCGAAGCCGGAGAATATATTGATGTATTTTTTGATGAGAAGTATAAAATTATGGAAGATGCCGCATCAATCCTTAAGGAAGGGTACGCCTCGACGGTTGTAAAATCGCTTCATGAAGCGTTGATGTCAGAAGATTGTACGGAAGATAATTTATATGGCTGTATTGTAGATATTGTGAGTAACAAAACGGGTTTTAAGGGGAAAAAGTTATTTATGCCTATGAGGGCCGCAATAACCGGTAAGACCTGGGGCCCTGAACTCGACAGGCTTTTTGCCATACTTGGCAAAGAATCCCTTCTTAAAAGGGCCAAGGAGGCAGCCGCCATCTACGGTCGGGCGTAAAGCCCGACCGTACTGTAGGGGCCGATACCCTTATCGGCCCGTTCAGGGAACGAGCCCTACATGCTTGACTTGACCTGGATATTCCTGATATATATAAAAATCATTTTTCAGTAGTATTCAATAATAAAGATGAGGATGCCCAATGAAATTTATAGATGAAATAGATATAAAGGGAAAGAGAGTACTCTTCAGGGTCGATTTTAATGTTCCTCTGGATAATGATTTAAACATTGTTGATGATACGAGGATAAGGGCTGTACTTCCTACTATCAATTATGCACTGGATGAGCATGCAAAGGTAATCATTATGTCTCATCTCGGGAGGCCCAAAGGCGAAGCTACCAAAAGGCTCAGCCTTGCCCCGGTGAGAAAGAGGCTGTCACGCCTGCTGGGTAAGCCGGTACAGATGGCCGATGATTGTATAGGCGACAATGTTAAAAGCATGATTGATGAGATGGGACAGGGAGACATCCTCCTTCTTGAGAACTTAAGATTTCATCCGGGGGAGACCCTAAATTCTGATGTATTCGCGAGAGAGCTGGCAAGTTATGCCGATGTGTATATCGATGATGCCTTTGGAAATGCTCACCGGTGCCACGCATCAAATGTCGGGATCACCAAATTTGCCAAGAAGAGCGGGGCGGGTTTTCTCATGAAAAAAGAGTTGAACTATTTTGACAAAGCAATGGAAGATCCGGCGAGACCTCTTGTGGCCATAGTTGGTGGTTCGAAGGTGTCAGGCAAATTTGAAGCAGTTATTCATCTTATTAAAAAGGTAGATAAGATGATTATTGGCGGCGGTATGGCTTTTACCTTCCTCAAGGCGAAGGGCTGTGAGGTCGGTAAATCCCTCGTAGAAGAAGATCTGCTGGATAAAGCCACAGAGGTTATAAAAACTGCCAGAGAACATGGTGTAAAATTTTATCTTCCCGTTGATTGTGTTATTGCTGAGGGAATGAGAGCCGACGCTGAAACGAAGATTGTTCCGGTGCAGGAAATTAATTCTAACTGGATGGGGCTCGATATAGGGCCTGCTACCATT
>CAZYTP010000108.1:0-7639 GCA_964650385.1 uncultured Syntrophales bacterium
TCTTTTTTCTCTTTCTTCAGCTTTTCTTTCACGTCTACATAAGGGTCTTCCAGTTTCGCTTTCAAGATTATTGCCATGCCCCCGGCTGCAACTTTCGGATTTTGCCCTATTTTGTAAGCAATCGTGATGATCATCAATGTGTCAGCTTTATTAACCCCTATGATTTTCAGTGAGGCACTCTGAACAACTGTAGTCATCCTTCCTATTCCCACCATACCGAGCGAACACGTACGGCCGGAGGTGATAGAACCTGTTATAATAGCCTGCACTCCCAGTGCTTTTCCAGCTTCAGCCATCGTATCGACGCTGCATGGTGCCTGAACACCTTTTTCGCCAATGTATTTTTCTATTTTGCTCCAGTCACAAACCTGATATCCCAATTTCATCAATTCTATACGAAGATTGTCTCCCACTACGGCCCCTAAATCACCTATTCTTCCGTATGGCCTGGTTGGATTTTCCTGCCCTAAAAATATCGCTACTCGTTTAATCTCCTTCAATTCTTCTTTTGTAACGGGTGGAATCACTGCAGTATTGATATCCGCTTCCTCAACGGATTGATATGCAAATGTGCCGAACTGGACCGCGGTAGGAGCAACAGCGATTAAGGGTAAACTCTGACAACCTATGAGGAAAAACTGGATCAGCAGAGTAATGAGACTGAAGCTTAACCATTTTTTGGGAAGGCGCAATATTTTTTACCTTTAAAACACTATGTCATATTCGGGCTTGACCGGAAGTCAAAGGAACCCGCCCCTGATCAAATCAAGAGCGGGTTTCTTTAAGAATATAACATGATGAAACGATTAGCGGACTTGTATATCCTTAAATGGATTATCAGTTCCCGTTTTAAAGAAGAGGAATCGATTCCCCTTTGCCTGCTGAGTCTGGAAAAGGATACCTTGCCGTTTCAGACTGGTGAAAAGTTCCTTCTGGAAATCGAACTTCTTGCCCTGATAATTGACATCAAGCTGGAAGTTCCCGGGGGACTGATTTCGAACGTATCTGTCCTTGAAACCGCTCATCTTGTCGATCACATCCACAATTGCGTATGTCTCTTCCTCTGAAAAGTTCCTAAACCACAGGTCAAAACGGGCACCTGCATGCACCGAGCGTTGAAAGTAGGCCAGGGTATCGCCAATCAAGGCTTTGGCTACGGCTTTTCCCACGGCATCCGAAGCCTTGGCCGCCTGCATGTTGTCATAATAGTCTCCGGTCGCCTTCATCGTCCTTACATACAGATCACCGGACTTCTGTGCGATCAGGTCCGCTGTAGCCGGGGCAACGGCACGCAAAGCGACTTCCACTATAATGCCGCCGAAGTACTTACTTTGGCCCCCAACCTTTTTTGCAGCATGTACATCATAAACTAAAAGGAGATCCGCCCTGTACTTCAGGGCAAGGGCTGACAGGTCATCCATATCTATATCGATACGTCCCGCCTGTTCAATCTCATTATAAACATTGTTAATAAACATTCGATCAAGGACTATAAACCCCTTGCGGGCAAAAACACCGTTAATAGCCTGCTCGGCGGCCCGGACGACCCTTGAATTCCGGTTGGCCGAACTCTTCGTCTCAGGCACATACACCGCCATAAACCGCGGGTTACCAACCGTTGCCATAAGAATTCCGATGGCTCTCAGATCATTTTTGATCGATGCTGTTTGTACATCAGCACGGATGGTTACAGTGTATATGGAACCATCCGGGGTTTTACCTTCAGATAATATGCTGTAATTCGTCACATAACCGCTGGCTCTGGAATAGATCTTGTCCTCCAGTACTTCGAAATTGGCCACTTTTGTTTTGGAATCAACCAGCGTACCGACACCCTGCTCCACCGCAGCCCTCTTGGCACCTTCAATAGCATTCAACCGAGCCTGGCTATCATCGCCACCAATTATCTGTGCCTGGCCAACTGCCGTTACGGTCGCACCATAGACCAGCGGCACACAGAAGAGGAACAGCCCCAGAAATATACTCGTATAAAAAATAGCTTTACGTTTCATAACAATCCTCCTTGCCAAGGTAATTTCTTATTACCTGTGAATTTGACTCCATTAATATATTCGTACCCCGCCTTCTTCACTGCTTTTCTTCACCGGAGTTTTCTTGAGTAACTTCTTTTGCTGTTCGTATTTCTGGCAACTAGAAATAGCCGTGTTGATCCTTGCTACTGCTTCTATATAAAGAGTGTTATCTCCACACATAGCCGCCTTTTTATACATTTGTCGTGCAATATTGAGGTTTTTCAGGCCTCCAAAACTTTCATAACCAACACCGAGATCATAATATGCCGCAGAGTTTGTGGGTTCGGTCTTGATTACCTCTTGCCATATCTCCATGGCCTCTTTCCATGATCCACGTTTGGCAAATTCAATTCCCCGTTTTATCATATTGTGTCCACCGAACCCGTATTTACCGCCATCATCAAACTGCACAACCGTCGCAATCTGAGTTGGGGAGATTTTTGCAACAAGTGCAGCAGCAACCTTGGCGGAAAGTTCATTTACGGTTTGATTCTGGGCGGGAAGTTCGCTCAAGTCATCGCCAAAAAACAGAGCGTTCTCCTCACTGCCGCCGAACTTATTATTATAGTTATTCGTAACCTTTCCTGTGGCGACGATTTTCCTGGTTCTAAGATCGAATACTTTGAAATCCGTGGTCAGTGAAGCTTGTCGAATGATATAAGGTACAGGTCTCAGCACGGTACGTTTTATTTCTACATCAACCCACTTGCCAAATATATTCTTCTGCTTTTTGTACCGACCGGTACCCTCTTTCATCTGGACCTGATCAGTGCCACTAATGTCGTTAATATCAGCTGTTACACGCCCCGTTATTATACCATCGGCGTGGAGATTCTCAAGGGCGGGCAAAATCCTGGGATCATCTATCTGGTCATAGATTACTCTTTCCAGGGCACTCATCTGGGTAGTATCAATAAGTTCGAAATGCTCAATCTCAGCAAGCTTATTATAAAAATCGCTCCTTACAGTTTCACCGTACTTCCCATCAAATTTAAGGACAGCCAGCGTTCGTATGCCCCCTACAGATACTTCGGCAGGCTTGATGCCATATACCCTTGTCTTTGCCGCACAGCCGAACACAACCATCATGGCAAACAGTATCAATGATACACATAACCCTAATCTGACAATCTGTCGTTTCTCATGCATAATTATTTCTCCTTTATGCTCCAATTTTCTCGCCTTTATAAGGCCAACTCCCCAAACAGTGTTCGGAAAGGAAAAAGTGTTAGACTATACGCAAACACACCTGTTTTTACTCTGTTTATCAAACATAATTCGACACTTAATGTCAACAGTTAATTGAACAGTGTCATTTCCTGATATATTTAAAAATCCTTAAATCAGGAGATCTGTCTCTCCAAAATTACCTGTTATTAAAATCAACTTATGAATATGGAGAGATTCCGATCAAAAATCGGTTGTCAGTCTAAAGAAGGGATAAACAAAAGTGACTGTCTGGCCCGGAGCATCCTACCATTAGAGATCCAGGCACAAATTTTACTGAAGTGGCTCTTGCTTAAAGAGGGGAGGGGAAATCGATTATACAGATGTATAGGGAAAAACATTATAAATTTTTACATAAACAGTGCCGTTCATCAAAATGAGATTTTTAGCCCCGAGCCCACCTTAAAACAACACAATATATGTTAAAGCAAGGGCAGCAAGAAACACTACGGCAATCAGAACAGGAACCCCTGAAGGAACAAAATTTGTTGTCTCCGGCATAGGGGGGCCAGATGCAGCATCATCAATAGCCGAATACTCTTCACCATGATAACCGATTAAAGTAGAAATAGGTTTTTTAGTGAAAGCTGACAATTTCAATGGAAGGAGACGAATAAACAGATAGTCGAGCACACTGGCGATACCGGCAGAGATACCCGTAAAAACGTATACGGCAAGTTTGGCACCCTTCCGGTAGAACCAATCGAAGTCCAGATTAATAGCTCTCAGTTCTGCTGGATAGATTCCTGAGAGAATGAGAAGAGTGAAGGCCAGAGCAGAGAAAAAGAGAAGTTCAGTCTGTGCCATAACATGTGACGGTGAGTAGGGAACATAGTCAACAGGATAGGGAAGCAGACTGTAAAGAGTACCGGGAAACACCCCGTTGAAGATGCAAAGGAACGCAGTAATTCCCATTGCAATGAGCATATGTGGGGGAGCTTCTTTTGTTCTTATACCGGAATCGTGAGAGAAAAATGTGAAAAAGGGAATCTTGATGCCTGCATGATGGAAGACACCTGCAGAGGCAAAGAGGAGCATGAACCAGACGACACTCATTCCTCCGTGTGCGGCGGCGCTCATTACCATTGACTTGCTCACAAAACCACTGAAGAATGGAAATGCGGAGATCGAAGCGGCGCCGACAATGCAGAATACACACGTTATCGGCATAGATTTATATAATCCGCCCAGATCCGTGGCATTTACTTTTCCTGTACGGTACATAACGGCCCCTATGGACATGAAAAGGAGGGCCTTAAAGAGGATGTCGTTAACCACGTGGGATACGGCGCCATTTATTGCCAATGCGGTCCCTATCCCGATGCCACAGACCATGAATCCTACCTGGTTAATAAGGCTGTAGGCAAGCACCCTTCGTAAGTCATTTTCAATAACCGCATAGAATATGGGAAACATTGTCATAGCTGCCCCGATCCATATCAGCATGGCAGTTCCAGGGAAGGCCCTTGCCAGAACATAGACGGCAGTTTTCGTGGTAAAGGCAGTCATGAATATAACGCCGCTGATCGTTGCCTCGGGGTAGGCATCGGTTAACCACGGGTGAAAAATCGGCCAGGCACAGTTCAGCCCAAATCCTAAAAATATCAGGTATGTTCCTATATTGCCACTTTGCAATCCGATGTACTTGAACTCGATGGAGCCCGTACCGTGAACATATAAAAGTATTCCTGCAAGGAGACAGAGCCCCCCTACAATATGATACAATATATATCGAAATCCAGCGTCAAGAGACTTTTTTGTTCCCCGCACCCAGACAAGAAATACAGAAGTGAGAGCAAGCACTTCCCAGAAGATATAAAGAGAAATGAGATCACCTGCAAAAGTAATTCCAAGGGCACTTCCGGCATAAAGATAACCCGCCATATGCTCCAGATCATCTTTCACATGAAGCGCATAGATAATACAGATAAAAGTTATTAGGTGAAAAATGTACCCGAATAAAAGACTAAGCCTGTCGATCTTGACAAAAACCAGATCGTAATTCATAAAACTGGTTATAAAATGCGAACCTTCCGGTATATTGATCAGATTGATAAATCCGACAACAGGAAGGAGTAAAAGATATGCATTCTTCAAACTCCTTTTCTTTATGAACGGTATCAATAATGCCCCGATGATAAATATAGCTGCGGGGGGAACAGTATTAATCATAGTAATCCTCTCGCCTCTTGACTAAAGGCCGCAATATATATTTTGAAGCAATAACAAGAACAGTGCACGCAACAAATCCGTATATTGCATAAAATTCCGGCCATTCTTCCCATGGAAATATGGCGTGTTTATTAATAAAAAAATCGCCGATGAGAAGTAATACAAGGATTCCATAGAAAATCCCTAAGAGCCTCTTTACGTTTTTGGGCTTGTCAAATATATGTTCTTTCTCTTTCTTCATCATAGATTCCTTCTTTAATACTCTAACGCTTCATATTTTATTGCACGATCATGATTCGATTTACGTCTAATGTGAGATATGTTGCATATTACTTATCTTTGTTGTCAGACAGTATTAAATAAAATAATTGCGAAATATAAGACGGCTATCGTGATAGTAATAAAAAAAATTTTCCTGTACCCCGGCACAGGTTCATGACCGAGTTCCATTTTTTCTTCAACTTCTTTTTTTCCTTCAAGCATTACTTATCCTCCCATCACAGCCCTGGCTGTCATCCGTGCCAGCTCAAGGAAAATCCCCGGCCAGAGAAATAAAATAAAAGAGACAAACGCCGTAAATACAAGGGGTACCACTGCCAAAATAGGGGCTTCCTTGATCGCTGTCTCTTTATTAAATTTACTGCCCTGCGAAAAAAAGGCATTATAGGTTATTGGTAGAAAGTATGCTGCATTCAACAGGGAACTAGTTAAGAGAACCACCAGTATCGGGAGCTGGTTTATATCAATGCACCCCAGGGCGAGATACCACTTACTCCAGAATCCGCCGAAAGGCGGCAGGCCGATGACGCTCAGAGAACCGAAGAAGAAGGCAGCCATGGTTACCGGCATCATCTTACCGATGCCTCTCATCTCGCTGATCTTTCTTATGCCGGTGTTGACAAGTATCGCACCTGCACAGAAGAACAGTGTGATCTTCCCAAAAGCATGCATGGCTATATGAAGTACACCTCCAGTCATACCCAACACACTCATAAGTCCCCCCGCCATAACCACATAAGACAGCTGACTTACCGTTGAGTAAGCTAACCTCGCTTTCAGGTCATCCTGCCTCAAAGCAAATAACGAACCCACAAGAATGGTAACGGATATAAAATAAATCAGAAAGACATCAAGAGAGAGAGAATGCATCAAGTCTATGCCAAAGATATGAAAACAAACGCGCAACACTGAGAACACCCCAACCTTTACGACGGCAACAGCATGCAAAAGCGAACTGACAGGTGTCGGGGCTACCATCGCGGAAGGCAACCAGGAGTGAATCGGCATAATAGCCGCCTTGCCTATACCGGCGATGAAAAGTACAAACATAAAGGAGAGCATGGCTTTCGAAGCGGATCCGGCTAATATTCCTTTATCCGCAAAATCCAGGGTTCCCGTAAAATGGTAAGTTAGTATAAGTGCCGGAAGCAGAAATGCTATAGATGCACCCATGAGATATGTCAAATACTTCCTGCCGGCAGAGCGAGCTTCCTTATCTTGATGATGCGTAACCAGCGAGTAAGTGGACAGTGATAACATCTCATAAAATAGATAAAGCGTGAGAAGATTGGCCGAAAATGCAACTCCAACCGCTGAAGAAAGAGCAAGCGCGAAGAAGGCAAAATATCGCGTCTGAGAATGCTCTTTAAGGGGACGCATATACCCGATAGAATATACGGATGTTACTATCCAGAGCGAAGAAGATACCAGCGCAAAGAGAAGGCCAAATGAATCGACCCTGAAGGCAATTCCAACACCGGGGAGCACCTCGACAAGATTATAAAATATCCTTTGCCCCCCAAGGATAACGGGTATCATGGAGGCAATTATACCAAATTTTGTAAATGCTATTACGAAGGTACATGCCTCTCGTATATTCGGTTTTTTGCCAAGGATAATAATTAAGAGTGACCCGAAAAAAGAAACAGCCACTGCCAGAAGAGGTTTAACAGATACAATAGTTTCCATAAACAGTAATAACTCCGTAAAAAAAAACTACCCAGAATCGGTACAAAGCACATTTTGGAACAAGCATGCTTTCCTTCACCGGAAGAATACTCATTCCTAAAACCGTAAGATGTCGTGACATGCCCTGCTTCAAAAATGTGAGGCCTCTATAAACCATAAATTATGAAATGTCAAAGGAAAAAATATCCCAAAATCCGACATAGGTTTAAGTGGATCAGTTTTTTGGAGGTTTTTGCTCA
>CAZYTP010000109.1:0-7572 GCA_964650385.1 uncultured Syntrophales bacterium
AATTTCATCGGGGTATTTAGGAAGGGCATAACCGTTTTTGATGATCTCTATTTTGGCATAACGCTCGAAAATCTCACTTAGCGCTTGTACCTGCGCTTCTTGTGGCGTATTTCCCGTTGCCAGACCGTTACTGACGTAGAGATTGCTCAAAATGTTAATCGGGAAATATACAGTTTCTCCACTCGATCGTTTCGCAAAAGGCAACGCAACGATCTTATCCTCGTAATCACTATTGTAATCAACAAGATCTTCATCCGTGAGCTCTCCATCAGGATCATACACTAAGCGTAGTTCATCGTTTAGATATGCTCCGCCAAACTCAAAGGCGACTTCGTCAGGATAATATTTTCGATTTGCCAGGTGGAAGTCGATAAAAAAGTTATTGGTCTGGAGCCGTTCAATATACTCACCCAATGCACTCGCCATCGATGCGTCCGATACAATCCCTTTTCCGTTGGAATAGATATGACTTGGTGCTTCAACCGAAACGAGATTCACAGAGTAACAATGCTTTAGCGGATGCTTTTCATGCGAAAAAGTAGTTTCGCATCCAACGTCTGCTAAAACAGCTTTCATTTTTGCTATTGACTCTTCCAGTGGAGCACTTTTTGATAAAAGGTACATTTCTTTAGTTTTCTTTTTGTGTAATAGAAAAGTATAGCAAAACCATACTCAATCTGCCCATTTCCATGTAATAGCCGCATTAAAATCATGGATGTCCCCGAATACCTTGTCTACGAGTTTTTTGCAACTGCCTTCTTCATTCCGGCTCCCGGAAAGATAGTCATTATCTTGAAGAAAAAAGATTTCACAATCAGCGGAAAGAAAGTAAAGCTCTCCCGTCCCTCGGCCTATCCATTGGAACTCTCCGGTTTACTGAAGGAGCTTTTCGACTCCACTATTTCTTCCTGAAAGTAACAAATCGTCATCCTCGATAAAGATTCAGGATTACAATTGATTATCATTGATGGATTTTTTCAGCCATTATGATATGGTCGGCAGAAATATGGACACCACGTTAAGAGGAAGGATTCGTTTATGAAAAGAATTAGTTGGTTCTGTTTGGTATTGGGTTTATTTGTTTTTGCCGGGTGTGTATGCGCAACTCAGAAAGACATAAAAGGTATTTCTGAAGTTCAAATGCTGACAGAGGAATACCCGCCGGTTACCTTCATGAAAGATGGGAAGGTCACCGGTTTTGTCACGGACATAGTTCGGGAGATTATTGCCCGTCAGGGCATTCCAGATCACATCCGGTTGACCTCCTGGGATGAAGCCTACAATGTGGCGTTGAGCAACCCGAATGTGGTGCTCTTCAGTACCGAGAGAACGGAAAAACGGGAGAATCTTTTCCAATGGGTAGGGCCGGTCGGCAAAAACAGCGCAATATTTTACGCCAAGAAAGGTTCCGGCATAAGAATCAACAGCTTGGATGAGGCACAAAAGATGGCCGCCATTGCCACAACTACTAACTGGTTTACCGAACAATACCTGAAGGACAAAGGTTTTACGAATCTGGTTAGTTCTCCTCTTCCCATCACCAGTGTTAAACAGCTCATGAACGGAGAGGTGCAGATTTCGATATTACAATTCCCGAGATTGTAAAGAATGCGGGATACAGCATGGATGATCTGGAACCGGTCTTTACTGTGAGCAATACCTATTTCTACATCGCGGTGTCGCGTGGAACTCCTGTTGAGATGGTTAAAAAATGGCAGTCAGTCTTGGATGGCCTGAAGGCGGACGGCACCTTCGGAAAAATATACCGGAGCTATATTCCTAATGCGGATCTGAATGATTTGCTGAAAAAATAGATAAATGGACAATATGACCGGCATCATCTGGATATGTTGATTTTCAGGAGTCTGTCCACATTGAAGCCTGTTTTTCCTTGCACACCCACTTTGAAATTTGACTATTAAGTTATGATATTAGTTTGCTGTGTGCAATAATTCCGGCAGGAACTTCGATATGTAATCTTTCAAATTTTCTCTTGTCATCCATAATCAAAAAGGCAATTGATTTAATATAAAAAGGAAAAATATGTGACAATGCCGGCAATTGATATCAGCAGTAGCAATATCAAGCTTGTTCGTAACTGATCATCTTTTCGCTTAAGTCTTCTTGAATTGATCAAAAGCCCTGTGACACTTATGCAAAGACCAACAAGCATCAAATAGAAAAGGTATGTGGTCAATTCCGTATCCCATATCGTTCGCACCATGATATTGTGAAACCTGGTGGTAAAGGTTTCAAGCTCAGGTCTTGCTTTATGGGCAATTATCATTGCGACCAGCATCACAAGCCAACCAATGACTCCAAAGAAACCGATCAACCTTAGCCAGATATCAGGTCTGTTTCGCCTATCCCTGTTTTTTATAGGTCTGTCTGATATCATTCTGGTATTTCCTTAGATGTGATGGCCCCGATCTCGGCTGACGAAGTTGATATTATTATAGCCTCTTTCGTAGGATTTCGAAAGGAGTTTTTCGATTAAGACCTGGTTTCCCGAAGATCAAAAACTGTTACGACACAGCAGATCTCTACACTTTGGGAATTGACTGTGGAGTTATGATATTGATTTACTGTATGTAACGACGAATTTACCGGGCGCGGTAGCGCTCGGGTGAAATGACCTCGTTATGTTTCTTTATCTTTCTTGAAACCATCCATTACCCAGTATGATGTTTTGCATATTAATTGAGGAAGAAGGTAAGCAACAATGAGGCCACCTGCAAAAATCAACCATCCAATAGACTTGATTCCGGAGAAGCCGTCAGACATTATACCTATCCATGAAATCCAGCCAAAAACAAATAGCAAGGACAGTATAAATACAATACGTCGTACTCCTTCAGATCGTTCTGCCACTAGCATCCCCCCCCCCATTGTTGTGTTCTAAATTGTACCGTCGCTATTTAGGCCAATTACCACACCTTCGCCATCGTAATCCCACTTTTCCTTTGCAATCTTTTAAAAGTTATCACGTTTTTTTTCTTTGGGTTGCGCAGACAAAGTAAATAATCAATGTAAAAATGGGCGCTGTTGTACTAGCTCAATAATTCGGTAACTTTTTGAAGCTTATCAAAAGGTGTTTCATAATTCAATCCACCATGTCGGCGAAGGTGATTATACTCGAACAGAAAATTGCCAAGATTCATGATAACATCTTCCTCTGATTCAAAGGAGTTTGGTAAAAAGAATTCACGTTTCAATATGCGCCAAAAGGCTTCGATCTTCCCGTTCGTCTGTGGCCTGTAAGGCCGTGTGTAGATATGTTTGATTCCCAATTCCTGGCACATGGTCTCAAAAGGATGCTCTCGCTGAAGCGATCCTTTGAACTCAGGACCATTATCAGACATGATGGCATCGAATTGAAAGTTATATATTTGCTTAAACCATGACAGTGATCGCGCCATAAAATAGGTCAAGGTAGAGGCACGCTTGTTTTTAATGATCTCTGCATAGGCCAGTCTGGTGCAATCGTCACAGACAGCCGCAACATACTGCTCTTTGATTTTAAACGAACAGCGCAGATCCTTGGGGATCTTTGAAAGATCAATGTGGGCCAGCTCTCCCGGCGCTTTCTTCTCGTAGCGCTTGATAACCTTCTTTGCCGCTTCGTTCAGTGGATAACGTGCCTTGATCCTGTCCATCGTGGCAGATGAAGGTGTTTTGTCCAGATAGTATGGTTTAAAGATCAGTACAAGCTCATATCGATTCGAGCCAAAACGTCGATAGGCTTTGACGATATTTCTTTCAATGGGTTTGGGGGTTCTTCTGCTGCCTGGTTTGGCTCCTCGCTTCTCAGGCAGCAACGATTCCGGTGTTTTACCCCCATCAATCCATTTACGATAGTAACAAGACAGTTCTTTTTTCGATATATGATGTGCTTCACATAAGTCTTTTACAAATTTGAAGGGACGGGGAGTAACTTTTACTTTCGTGCGCTCATACTCTTCCAATATCGGAATCCAGCGCTTTACTATGACGATGTTTGCATATTTCATGGGTGACTCCTTTGGTTATTTTTCCTTTATAACACAGACCAAATGAGTTACCTAATTACTGAGCATGTACAGCTGTCCCCATTTATTCAAATTGATCGCCGAAATTATCTACGAGTGCTTTTGCATATGAGCTTTGCTTTGTGATTTCAACTATTCGCGAATCATTGTGAGGAACAATTGCAATATTTTCATTCCCAATTGACTCGGTCAAATTTAAATCAGGCAATGCAAATATGATTATCCACATATTATTCAAATTTCCGAAGATAACGTTTTGATAACGCGCCGGCGAGTTTTTTCGCCGGTCGGGTTTATTAAATGGTTGGGTTTATTTTTCTCCTTGACATATCAATATTTACATGTACAATAATTGGTACATGTATAGGAGGTTTATTATAATGAAAGCTATTACATATACAGCAGCTCGGCAAAATCTTGCCAAAACTATGAAAAATGTATGCAATGATCATGCACCAGTTATTGTCACACGCAAAACAACTGATTCCGTGGTCATAATGTCACTTGAAGACTATGAAGCCCTTGAGGAAACAGCTTATCTCTTACGTTCTCCCAAAAATACAAAAAGGCTTATTGAGTCCATCGCACAGCTTGAAAATGGAAAAGGAACAGAAAGAGAACTTATAGGATGAAGCTCATATTTTCTGACAACGCATGGGAGGATTACTTATACTGGCAAAAAACTGATAAGAAAATCCTCCGGAGAATCAATAGCCTTATTAAAGACATTAAACGTAAACCGTTTGAAGGCATTGGCAAACCTGAACCACTCAAGCATGCCTTATCCGGGTACTGGTCCCGAAGGATCAATGATGAGCATAGAATAGTGTATAAAGCCTCATCAGATGCCATCCTCATTGCTCAACTTCGCTACCATTATTAATTAATACTAAAACCCAACGTCAAAATCAGCGGCGCGGCTTTTTGCGTCTGTTGCATTTTTTTGTTGGGCCTTATGTCTTTCCAGAGTTAAATTGGATTACTTTTTCCCAAAGAATTGCTCCGGTTGAATCGCAAAACATTTCCATAAATTCAAGGGAAAACTTATTGACAATCTTACTGTATTCTTCAAGAAATTGATCATTTTTCTCTTTTGCTTGATGCCCAAGAGGTTCGATAATTTCAGTATATAAGTTGTCGTTGCCGGAAACAAAGGCCCAGAATTTTTGTCCGCATAATTTCAGATATTCACCCTTATCTGGCTTGTTGTCTTTGCCGTAGCAACAACCGTTGACCGCAATGACATTGAGGGATGAAGCAATATTGGTTTTCAAAATTCGCTTGGCCTTGCGAAAATTATCCTTCATTTTCTTGATCTGACTTGAGTTGCCCCAGTTCGGCCCAGATTTAATGGAAACAATATATTTAGCAGTATCTTTTTTGAATTCTAAGTCAATTCCTTCGGCAGATGATTTGTTGCCATGATAAACATGGTTGCAAATATAAATTGCTAATCCTTCGAGAAAACCACCGAATAATGTTTCTTCCTGTGAAGACAAATGAGCGTCAAGAATCGTTTTTATAAAATCGCCAGCGGTAGTGATATGCTTAACCTTGAAAAGATAAGGATTTTTACGCTTAAGTACCGCTTTCAATTTGAGTTTCTTCAACTTTTCTATTCGGTTGCGATGAAACTCTGGTATGTTTCTCTCGACATACTCCGCTATTTTTTCTTGGTTTATTGATTTCATATTCAGCTTCGTCCTCGCATATTCTGTACTGATATTGGGCTGTCCTTTTTTGTGCAAGTTTGCAATATTCAGAAAGAACATCAATGCCCACGGAGTTTCTGTTTAAGCTTTGAGCTACCTCTGCTGTAGTACCGGAGCCAACAAAAGGGTCAAGTACCCAATCGTACTCTTTTGTGAACAATTTTATAAACCATTCCGGCAATGATTTAGGAAAAGTTGCGCTATGATTTTTATTGTAACATTCAGTTGCAAAATGCAACACATTCGTAGGATAAGCCATGTCACGACCTATCCAGTTTGACACATTTTTACCAAACCCACTATTTACTTTTGATTCATCACGAGTAAGGTCAGTTTTACTCAGTTTTTTTAATCGGGTTTTGGCCCAATCACCCATAGGAACCATAGCCTCTTCTTGGTACATATTAAATTTCTTAGATTTATTAAATTGTAGGCATCGCTCCCAAGCATCCCTGAATCGATTAGGCCATTTTCCTGGAAAACAATTTTTCTTGTGCCATACAAATTCTTCTGTCCATAGCCAGCCTTGTTTCCGCATGGCTAATATAAGTTCCAACACATACGTATGTCTCTCACCATTAATCGCCTTTTCTTTTATATTTAGGATAAACGTACCGTCTGATTTTAATACTCGATGAAATTCTTTTGCTCTTGGCAAGAACCATTCAACATATTTATTTGGTTTGATCCCGCCGTATGTTTTACTTCTACTGTCAGCATACGGTGGCGATGTAACAATTAAATTAAAAAAGTTGTCTGGATATTGTTTAAGAACTTCCAAACAGTCTCCAGTTTCGATTTTTGTTTCGATTTGTTTCATGTTTTCTCCTGCTTCCGTTTTATGGAATAGGATGATTGTAAACTATTTATTAATGAAAATCTTTACCTATTTTTTCTGGGCAAAAAAAACGTGAATTCGAGCAGCCCAACGCATTTCTCACCTGCCGGTGTGTAGCGGCAGCGGAACACCGGTCAGGTGCAGAAAAATGTTAGGTTTCTGATTCTTCTGTTTCTTCAAATCCACAAAACAGGCATTTTCTTTTCCTATTTTCTAGAGTAACAATATTCCAAGTATAGCAAACAGGGCATTCAGGATTTCCTGGTATTTTATATTTACCCAACTTATTATTTACTTTATATGTTTCAACTCTTAAATTTACAAATTCTTCAAAATCAGATAATTCTTCTTCAAATCCTTCTATTCTATCATAAGAATCATATATTCTCCCTTTAATAAATTCTCTATATATAGTTATATAAACATCCAATCCAAACGCAATATAGTTTAAAAACATTTCATTTGTTGTATCGACATAATAATGAGTAATTTTATTTCTTATAATTCTAATACTTTCAATTCTATCCTTAACTTTTTCAGTAAGCACGTCATTAGATTTACCTTCAATGATTTCAACACATTTATCAAAATTTATACTTTGAAAATCACCATTTATTAAATCTTCACGAGATATTTTTTTTGGGTTTTTGAATAATAATGTATAATCTATTAATGCTACACGTGATTTCAATATGAGTTCTATGGAATTTACAATACATTGAAAAGCCGCATATAATTGAAACTCTTCTATGTCTCGATTTCTGCCCCAACCCTTTTTTGTATTCTTTAATAATTCAAATGGAAATTGAAGAATTAGTTCTGATGTGTTTACGAGATTAACTCCAACTAAAAAGGACAACTGATTATCATCTGCGTCTATGAGCTCTTTTTTCGTATAATTACGATTATTCATTTTATTCTCCGCGCCGAAAGCGTCAACCTAACCCTCAAACCCCGCAGTTAGCGCAGTTTGCATTGTAAAATTAAATAGTTG
>CAZYTP010000110.1:0-7499 GCA_964650385.1 uncultured Syntrophales bacterium
TTCCCGGACGGGACTTTAACCCGTAAGATCAAACAGTTGTTACTGCATACGGACACCATAACGGGATTTTGCAGTTTTTCTGGGTGTGATGGTTTCTATTCGGAGTTGTCGCTCGTGAGGAGGAGCCGGTTATCCTTTGATCGTTATCGCTTGAGAAGAAGTTCGTTCTATCCGTTCCGGGCTATTATGAGGTCGCCGTTTTTCGCATCAGGCTTTTCTGCCTTTATGAATATGTCATAGTCTCCGAGTATCTATGAAGAATAACAAGTGGAATGTCAACAGAAATTCCATAAATGCCGCCCCGATTGCCTGTAATGGCCTGACTCTGAAAATGTGTCTTAACTGCACCCTGAGGCCACTTTCTGTTGACACACAAATCCCATTTCTCTATACTTTCCCACATCAAAAACGAGTTTTTATAAAAAGGATATTTTGCCTTCGGGCTTTTCTTACAGGGGGGGAACGATGAAACCAATCGGAAAATTGCACGTACTGACGGATACTGTGCTGCAAACACGCTTTTCGCACGTGGAACTTACCAGACTGGCGATCAATGGAGGGGCTGATACCATTCAGTTCCGGCAGAAAAGCGGATCTACACGAGAGATGATCGAGGTTGCCAAACAGATGAAGCAGTTGTGTTCAAAAAACGGTGTCACGTTAATTGTTAACGATCGCGTGGACGTTGCCATTGCCGCGGAGGTGGATGCCGTCCATCTGGGGCAGGATGATTTTACCATCCCCCTTGCACGAAAATTACTGGGGGATGATGTGATCATCGGGGGATCCGCTTCCACGATAGAGGAGGCCCGGCAGTGCCTTTCGGAGGGAGCGGACTATGTGGGATTCGGGCCCGTTTATCCAACCACTTCCAAAGATGACGCAAACCCTGTTACCGGGATTGCCATGCTGAAACAGGTGGTTGAGGCCATTCCCTTACCGATAATTGTCATTGGCGGCGTGAGTGCGGAGAATGTACGTGAGGTTATGAGAGCAGGTGCTCATGGAATTGCGGTAATTTCAGCCGTCTGTTGTCAGGATGACCCCGAAAAGGCCACCAGAGCACTCCATAGGGCCCTTTATGAAGGAAGGTAGGGGGGAATACCATGTCTAAAAACTTGTCCGACATTGGAGAATTCGGATTGATTGACCGTATCCATAGACTCCTTGAGAAGGAAGGCCTCCGTGCACCAGGCATCACTTTAGGGATCGGGGATGATGCGGCATCGTTTTGTCCCCGTGCAGGCCATGAAATTCTGGTTACCTGTGACTCTATGGTGGAAGGGCGGCATTATCTGCCGAACCACATTACTCCTTTTGATTTGGGGCGGCGTGCAATGACCTTAAACATCAGTGACATCGGAGCTATGGGAGGTCAGCCCCTGTATGCCCTCGTATCCCTTGGATTGAAAGCTGAGACACTCATGACAGACGTGGAGGCGATGTATCGAGGATTTATCGCGGAACTTAATCCGTTTGGGGCATCGATCATCGGCGGCAATGTGACAAAAGCCGAACATGCCATATTTATCGATATTACACTGATCGGAGAAGCAAAGCCGGAAAAAATTGTCCGCCGTTCAACGGCGAAGGCCGGTGATATCATCCTGATTACCGGTTATCCGGGCCAGTCTGCTGCCGGACTGCACCTGCTGCTGAATGCCGTCGACGGAGAAGATTTGAGTGACCATCCGCTGGTGCGGGCTTTTAACACTCCTTCCCATCGAGCCAGGGAAGGGAAGGCGATTGCTCAGTCAGGATACGCAACGGCAATGATCGATACCAGTGACGGGTTTCTTGGGGATCTGGGCCATGTCTGCGAGGAGAGCGGTGTGGGCGCCACTCTGAATTTGGATAGTATACCGATAAGCGAAGAATTACGAAAGGCTGCCGTTAAACTCGGACTGGATCCATATGAACTCGTACTGAAAGAGAGTGATGATTATGAGCTGATCGTTACCTGTTCCGCCGGTAATGTGGAGGGGGTCCGCTCTGCTGTTTCTGCGGTGAGCGATGTCCCGGTAACTGAGGTTGGTAGAATCACCGACGCGGCTGACGGCATTAAACTTATATTCCATGATGGCACGCAACGTGCAATTACTCCTGCGGGCTGGGATCACTTTAGCGGATGAGGAGAAGAGTATGTTTGATCAACAATTGGCGCAAAAAGCAGCAAAAAACCTTAAGATCATGCGGGAGAAAAAACCTTTGATCCATAACATCACAAACTTTGTGGTGATGAATTATACGGCCAACGCATTGCTGGCATGTGGTGCTTCTCCTGTTATGGCGCATGCGGCAGAAGAAGTGGAGGAGATGGTCTCCTTTGCCGGTGCACTGGTACTGAACATAGGTACTCTCACCCCCTACTGGATTGATTCCATGTTGAAGGCTGGGAAACGCGCCAATGAACTGAATGTACCCATAATCCTTGATCCGGTGGGTTCAGGAGCCACAAAGCTCCGTACCGAGTCCTCCAAACGGCTTATCGATAACCTTAAAATTAATGTGGTCCGGGGAAATGCCTCAGAGGTCCTTTCCCTGGCACATGAGGGATCGCGAACCAAAGGTGTCGACTCTATCCACAGTGTGGATGAGGCAGCCGATGCAGCCATTGCACTGGCAAGCGAACTGGATACAACGCTGGCTATTACCGGTGAAGTGGATCTGATAACCGATGGGGAACGGGTATGCAAGGTCTTAAACGGACATGAACTCATGGGATACGTGACGGGTACGGGCTGTACGGCAACTGCTCTCATAGGAGCTTTTCTGGCAGTGGATAAGGATTCCGTGGAGGCTGCAACTACGGCTTTAGCCTATTTTGGACTGGCAGGCGAAAAGGGCGCGGCCCAGGCGGCGGCACCGGGGAGTTTTATGATAGCCATGCTCGACGCCCTCTTCAGCATTGATGAGGCAGCACTTATCGAGGGGGCGAGGATTAAGATTTAACAAGGTACCGATATCCTATAAAAAGCCGTAGGTGATTATCAGGGAATTCGGCGAAAGGAAAAGGAAATACTTACTATGAAATATTCAGAAGCCAAACAGGGAAGAATATTTGTTATCCGTCTTGAGGATGGGGACATTCTTCATGAGGAGATTGAACAGTTTGCCCGTGAAAAATCCATTAAAGCGGGGACATTGATTATCCTCGGAGGAGCTGATGAAGGAAGCAGGCTTGTGGTGGGTCCCGAAGACGGACGCAAAGACCCGATTGTTCCTATGGAGCATATTCTTGACAACGTGCACGAGATAGCAGGAGTAGGAACTATTTTCCCTGATGAAAACGGTAACCCTGCGTTGCATATGCATATAGCCTGTGGAAGAGAATCATCAACAGTCACCGGATGTGTCCGTAAAGGGATCGTGGCATGGCATATATTAGAGGTGATCTTATTTGAACTGGTTGACACTACAGCACTTCGCGCTTTCGATTCAGTTACAGGATTTGAGCTGCTTGAGCCGTAATGGAAAATAAAATACAAAACTCCTCCGGACCACGAGGGAAAACCGTTCAGGAATACATTGACGAGACCCCATTCTGGTCTGACGGCACGTCGGTCTCTTCGATGCCGATGACGGCCATGCAGTGGCGGATCTGGGGAATGGCGACCGCGGGCAAGTTCTTCGAAGGAATGGTGGTCTTCATGACGGGAGTCGCACTGCCTCTGATCGTTAGTGAGTTCGGGCTGAGCGCCGCGCATAAAGGCGTTGTCGGGGCGGCTGTTCTTTTAGGAATTCTTATCGGCGCGTCCACACTGGGAGGGCTTTCCGACCACTTCGGCCGGAAGCGGATGTTCATCGTCGAAATGATTCTTTTCCTGATCTTCCTGGTGACTCTCGCTTTCAGTTCTACCTATATCTGGTTGGTGATATCTCTCTTCGGTATTGGGGCCGCTCTGGGGTGTGACTATCCAACCGCCCATATGGTCATCTCAGAGAGCATTCCGAGCAGCACACGAGGCAAGTTGGTGCTCAGTGCGTTTGCTTTTCAGGCGGTGGGTGCCCTGGTTGGTACGGCCGTCGGCTATTTTATTCTTTACGAGAATCCGGAGATCCAGGCGTGGCGCTGGATGTATGCCACCGCAATTATCCCGGCAATTCTCGTTATAATCGGACGGTTTTTCATCACCGACAGTGGGCAATGGCTGATGTCACGAGGCAGGATTGAGGAGGCGGAAAAGGAAACGCGTCGACTCCTGAGACGAAACCCGCCCTATCCCAATGATATCAAACTCATCGATCCGAATAACAATAGTGATTCAAAACATCGGATTAATCCCGGGCTGGGTTATAGCGCGCTTTTCAGCAGGAAAAACCGGCGGGCAACGATTCTCGCTTCGGTCCCGTGGTTCCTTCAGGACCTGGGAACATACGGCATAGGAATTTTTACCCCGACCATTCTGGCCGCGACGATTGGAGCCAAGACAATCCATCCGCACAACCTGGCAGCGATTATCCACAACGATATGCTCGCCGCCCGGGGCGCTGCCCTAATAGATATTCTGCTTATCGTTGGGATTATCTGTGCAGTTTTTTTGACCGACAAGGTCGGGCGAATCCGCTTGCAGATCTTCGGGTTTATCGGTTGCGCGGGCGGCTTGTTACTTGCTGTGCTATCGGCAAATTTCGACGGTTCGGCGCAA
The DNA here is from genome assembly GCA_964650385.1 of uncultured Syntrophales bacterium. GTDB lineage: Bacteria > Desulfobacterota > Syntrophia > Syntrophales > JADFWA01 > JAUSPI01. The sequence continues at coordinate 4,650 of CAZYTP010000110.1, forward strand.
ATATTTTTTATATTTGCCGGGTTCATGCTTTTCAACTTCATGACCAACCTGGGTCCTAACGCTCAAACCTACCTTTTGGCCGGAGAAGTCTTTCCCACGCAGATTCGCGGTAAGGGTGCCGGATTTGCGGCTTCTTTCGCAAAAATCGGTGCGGTGATGACCGCTTTTCTCTTTCCGATTTTATTGAAAGACATCGGCACCACGACGCTCCTCTACATCCTTGTCGGGGCCTCTCTTGTGGGAGCGCTCCTAACATGGCTGTTTCGCATTGAGACAAGGGGTGTCAACCTGGAAAAGATCGGGCAAGTCTCGCCGCCGCTCAGAGAATAAGGAGGCAATGGGAATCAAACTCGCCTAAACAATACCAGCAGTAACGTGAAAACAAGGAGTGTAAATCATGCAAAAAGGTAAAACATTGTTTTTAATGGTTTTAATTACAGTAATGATGCTTGTGTTTTTTCCTGCAGCTTCTCCTGCAACGGAGAAAATTATATGGACCGGACAATCCACTTATCCAACAGGCCTTCCTCAACTCTATGAGCCTGCGGAGCACTTTGCCAGGGAAGTCGAGAAATTGACAGATGGGCGTCTCGTCATAGAAATGACTCCCGGCGGTTTCATTGTACCGGGCATGAAGGTATTTGATGCTGTAAGCGCCGGTACGATTGATATTGGATGTACCTGGGCAGGATGGTGGGTCGAAAAGTTTCCTGCTGCTGTTCTGGTTGCCAATTCATACCCCAACGGTCTCCATATGCAAGAAATGTTAGGTTGGATATATACGGGTGGGGGATTGGAACTCTGGAATGAATTGTACAAGGGGCACGATATCGTAGTTCTGCCGCCTTATGGGATGCTTGGTTCGGAAAATTTTTGCTGGTCTCACAAACCGATAAATAAGCTTTCGGACTTCAAAGGTTTGAAATTCAGGACGGTGGGTATCTGGGGGCAATGTCTGGAACGCCTGGGCGCGCATGTTGTTGCTTTGCCCGGTGTGGAGGTTTACCCATCCCTTAAAAAGGGCGTTATCGATGCCTGTGAATTTGGTACACCTGCGATCGACAAAAAATTCGGTTTTTATGAAATCTGCTCATATCTGAAAGTTCCCGGAATTCATGAAACGTGTACTCCTCTGGAAACTCTGGTGAATAAGAAATCCTGGGAAAAATTGCCCGATGATTTGAAATATAAGGTCAGAGTTGCCTTGAGGGATACCTGTTTCTGGGCCATCAATAAGGCACTGAAAGAGGATGCCGAGGCAATGGAATTTTTCAAAAGTTATAAAGGTCTTCATGTGTCTAAACTAACTCCTGAAATGATTGATGGGATCGTAACAGTTGGCAATAAGCTACTGGAAGAGCACGCCAGCAAAGATCTGATGTTTGATAAGATTCTAAAGTCACAGATTAAATTCAGGAAAGAAGTGGAGCCTTATGAAGAACTGATCAGGCTTCCGTATCCATATGCAAAATGAGTTACATTGAGGGCATGGGGGTAGGGCAGGTGCCCTCGCCTGTCTGTAAGGGGGAAATGAATGCAACCCTCTTATTTTTCAATCTTCACATCTAAATCCCCGTCTTTTGTCGACACAATTATCTTCGATGCATTCGTAAAAAGTGAAGCTCCCCGCCCACAGGGCGGGGCTTCCCGGTAAGGAATATGTTTTTTATATTGCGCCCCTTATCCCGCCTATAAGGCGGGGCTTTCGGGTGCGCTCCCGGTCATAAACTGCACCATTTGTCATCCTGAACTCGTTTCAGGATCCACTCTTGTCATTCTGAATTTATTTCAGAATCTCGTTCAGAATCTCAGGAGACCCTGAAACAAGTTCAGGGTGATTGTGGTATTGTTCAAGGTGACAAAAAAAGACTTTTGTCGATACCACTATCTTTGATGATCTAATGTCGTGTCAATTAAGAAATGTCATTTCGACCCCATTCGCTCTGCTCAGGGTAAACTCCGGGAGAAATCTAAGATTTCTCAGTCGTTAAGACTCCTTCGAAATGACAGAGTATCGTTGACATGACAATAGTAAAACTGACTTTTTACGAATACGTCAGCTTTGATCCGTCTTCCATTTGACGCCATATTCTGGTAAGTACATTTATATTGCTTTGCCACTTCACAACATCAGACTCAAACCGACATCGGTAAATAGCCGCGGCCTGGCTTCGACATTGTATAAAGGACAAAAATCTTAAGTTACCGGTGAATCGCAATTTATAGTTTGGAGGGTACATGAGATGAGAAAGGTTATCATTGGAGCCTCTTGCAAAAAAGCCGTGAAGGCAGATTTTAAAAGAAGTCGGATTGCTACTCTAAGGCAGACCTTTAGCCTTGCTCAGTATAAAGCAGTCCTAAAGGACTGCCCTACATTTTGCCGGAGTCGTATTGTATTGGCTGTATTGCTGATGGCCGTGTTCCTGCTGCTTCCCATCCAGTCTTTTGCCGTCACCAAAGTCTTTGAACGTGAATATACCTACCAGGCCAGCGAGGCGGACAGCAAGCTCACTTGCCGGGTCATCGCTCTGGAACAGGTAAAAAGACTGCTTCTGGAAGAATTGGGGACTCACCTCCAGAGCATCTCTGAGGTCAACGATGGCGTATTGACTAAAGATGAGATTGTCACTCTCACTGCCGGAGTCGTTCGGACTGACATAGTATCCGAGCATTGGGATGGGAAGGTTTACCGCCTCAAGGCCAGGATAAAAGCCAACCCCGATCATGTGATCAAAGCCATCAACCGCCTGCGCCAAGACCACCAGAAAAGCAAGGATTTGGCAGAATCTCAAGCAAGGGCAAAAAAATATTTAAAAGAAATCGAGCAACTGAAACAAGAATTGACCAATG
>CAZYTP010000111.1:0-7452 GCA_964650385.1 uncultured Syntrophales bacterium
GAATTATATCGATATGACACAAAAAGACAAGTATTATTTACAAGCTTTTTGCTTTTAGTGAAGCTCCCCGCCCACAGGGCGGGGCTTCCCGGTGAGGAATAATTTAATTATATTGCGCCTCTTACCCCGCCTACAAGGCGGGCTTGCGGGTGCGCTCCCGGTCACAAGCATTAGCAATAACCAAGCGTTAAATAGAAAAATGAAAGCTGATCGCTTAAAGTTTATCTATGCTTTCGATTTGACTTTTCGTGTAGAGGGATATACTATTTTATAGTAAAAATGATGCACTCGTAAAAAGTCCCAAACGGTATCTCTTGTCATCCTGAACTTGTTTCAGGATCAACTTCAGCATCCACTCTTGTCATTCTGAATTTATTTCAGAATCTCGCTCAGAATCTCAGGAGACCCTGAAACAAGTTCAGGGTGACTGTGGTATTGTTCAGGGTGACAAAAAAGGACTTTTTACGAATACGTTAAAGAGCAGAACAGGAGTCAAGGAAGTGGAAGCAACTTTAAACAGGATTGCCGAAAAAATTCTTGGACTGGATGAAGCATCACTTAACAGCTTGTGGAACAAGTATAAATTGAGGATGGAACAATTTGATACCGGCAAGGAATGGGAAAAATCGGTGATCATCTTTTTCATTATCAATTCTGTCAGGGCAAAAAACCAGATATTTAATGAACATATTCTCAGTTCTCGTAAAGGTGGCCCAGGCAGCAAAAGACCTCCAAAGAAAAAACCTGATCTAAAAATCATTAAATAATGGAAAAAGAACGTGCCATAAAAAGAATAAAAGAACTGAGAGAACAGATCAATTATCATAACAAACGGTACTACCAATTCGATGAACCCGAGATATCCGATGCTGAATATGACGGTCTGATGCTCGAGCTGATCACTCTGGAAAGGGAATTTTCAGATTACATCGATGATACAGACTCTCCCACACGGCGTGTCGGAGCCACTCCCCTTGCAAAGTTCAATACGGTCGCTCACCACACCCCGATGCTGAGTCTCTCCAATGCCTTTTCCGAAACAGATATCAGAGAGTTTGATCAGCGCATAAAACGTTTCTTGGACAGCAGCGAAAATGTCTCCTTTGTGATCGAGCCAAAGCTCGACGGTGTGGCCGTCAACCTGATCTACGAAAGAGGCATACTGACGGCTGGATTGACAAGAGGAGACGGAGGTGTGGGAGAAGACGTCACTCAGAATATAAGAACCATACGATCCATCCCCCTTAAATTAAAAGAAAACAGAGATGCACCCATCCCCGAGGAGATCGAGATAAGGGGAGAAGTTTATATAGAGATTGATGCATTCAAAAAACTGAACAAGCGCAGACTGAATGAAGGTAACCCTCCTTTTGCCAATCCACGAAATGCGGCAGCAGGTTCTCTCCGCCAGCTTGACTCCAGGATAACGGCAAAAAGGCCACTAGATATCTTCTGTTACGGCATAGGGGCACTCACGGGAGATCCCTTTCAAACACACCAAGATGTTTTACACGCACTTTCAAAATGGGGTTTTAAGGTAAATCCTCATATCGGTCAGGCAGAAAATATCGGTGAATGTATTGAATATTACAAAGATATTGTTCGTATCAGGCACGAGCTTCCCTATGAGATTGACGGCGTTGTCATAAAGGTTGACTCAGTTGATATCCAGAACCGACTTGGTGCTGTTTCGAGAAGCCCCCGATGGGCCGTTGCGTGTAAATTTCCTGCCTCCCAGGAAACAACGGTAATCGAAGATATTAAGGTACAGATCGGACGAACAGGAGTGCTGACCCCCGTGGCACGGATGAAACCGGTCAGTGTTGGTGGGGCTATGGTCAGTCGGGCCACTCTCCACAACCAGGATGAGATAGACAAAAAGGATATCCGGATTGGTGACACGGTCATCATCCAGCGTGCCGGAGATGTGATACCGGAGGTTGTTAAGGTTGTTGAATCAAAAAGAAGTGGCAGCGAAACACTTTTTAAAATACCTGACACTTGTCCCGAATGCGGGTCCAGCATTGTCAGGCTTGAAGGTGAGGCCGCCCACAGGTGTATCGGCTTTGCCTGCCCTGCCCGGATCAGAGAGAACATAAAACACTTTGCCTCAAGGGGCGGCATGGATATAGAGGGACTCGGAGAAAAGCTGGTCGCACAATTATTAGATACAAAAACTATAGAGGATCCTGCAGATCTCTACTACCTGACTCAGGAAAAATTGACAAAGCTCGAAAGGATGGCAGATAAATCTGCAATTAATCTCCTCAATGCCCTGGAACAATCGAAAAACCCGCTTCTTGAAAAGCTTCTGTTCGCTCTGGGAATAAGGCATGTAGGGGAACATGTAGCCAGGATTCTGACCAGAGAGTTCAAAAACCTCGATAACCTGAGGGGTGCTACTGAAGAAGACTTGCTGACAATAAACGGAATCGGGCCGCAAATTGTCGAAAGCACAACGGCCTTTTTCAAGGAACCCTCTAACCGAAACGTAATAGAAAAACTGAAGAAAGCCGGTGTTAATCCCAGGGAAACCATATCGAAAGAATCGACTTCCCTTTCAGGAAAATCCTTCGTTTTTACCGGTACGTTGAAGAGCCTTACAAGAAGCGAAGCAAAGAAAATCGTTGAATCCTTGGGATCTGATGTTTCGTCATCCGTTACAAAAAAAACCGATTATGTTGTTGCGGGAGACTCACCAGGGTCCAAATATGATAAGGCGAAAGATTTGGGGATACCTATCCTTGACGAGGAAGAGTTCTTAAAGTTGATGCATTCGTAAAAAGTCTTTTTTGTCACCCTGAAATCAACGCCATTGTCACCCTGAAATCAACGCCATTGTCACCCTGAACTTGTTTCAGGGTCTCCTGAGATTCTGAAATAAATTCAGAATGACAGATGACACATTTTGAGACTTTTTACGAGACTGTCAGAGTTTGTTAGAAAAGCCTGAACCACAATCTAAAGTTTTGCTTTAACATATCTAATGAAAGGCTTGAATGATAAATGATTATGAAGAAAGTTCATGTTTTCGTTACTGGTAGGGTCCAGGGTGTTTTCTTTAGGGCAGAAACAAAGTCCAAGGCCGACTCTCTCAACCTGAAAGGTTGGGTAAGAAACCTCCCCGACGGAAGGGTTGATACGGTATTTGAGGGAAAGAAAGAAGATGTCGATACAATGATTGAATGGTGCAGTAAAGGGCCGCCCCATGCCTCAGTCATAGATATTGAAATTATCGAAGAAATTTATACAGAAGAATTTCAGGATTTCAGAATCAGATATTAGAGTCTTTATTCACAACAACTGCGTTTTTTGTGCAGATGTTGGCATCAGTTCCAACAACAAGAATTAGTTAAAAGTGTAAAGTGAACTAAAGTGAGCTAAAATGCCTAAAGTTAAAAAATGCGCTTTCAGCGCAGCCTGTTTCGAATTTGACCGCGCCGAAGGCGTGTACATTAACTTTAGCTCACTTTAGGCACTTCAAACTTTAGGCACTTTTAGGGTTGCGGCTTTGCCGCTTTAGAACACATATCTACAGAGTTTCGGGAATCATATTTTCAGGACTTTTCACAAGAGGAAGGTAAAACCATGATTAATTTTGTGTATCACAATCCGGTCAAAGTTGTTTTCGGCAGAGGGACTATAGCAAAGCTTACAAACCTTGTGAAAACTGATCAGAAAATCATGATAACCTATGGAGGTGGTGGCTCTATCAAGCAAAATAGCGTCTATGCGCAGACTATAGACGCACTTAAAGAACATTCGTTTGTCGAGTTCGGCGGCATTGAACCAAATCCAAGCTATGAAATATGCATGGAGGCAGTTGGAAAAGCGAAGACCGAAAAAGTAAAATTTCTCCTCTCGTTAGGTGGTGGTTCCGTTTTGGATGCCACAAAGTTTATCGCCGCAGCCATTAGATACAAGGGGAAAGACCCATGGGATATCCTCGCCAAGAGAGCACCGGTCAAGTCTGCGGTACCCCTGGGGTGCGTCATGACCCTGCCGGCCACAGGCTCTGAGATGAACTCGATTGCCGTTATTTCACGAGAATCGACCCGGGAGAAACTGCCATTTTCCAGCAAGCACATCTTCCCGCAATTTTCAATTATAGATCCGGAAACAACATACTCACTTCCCAAACGTCAGGTAGCCAACGGCATCGTAGATACTTTTGTCCATGTTATCGAACAGTATCTGACATACGATGTGAACACTCCCCTGCAGGATCGGCAGGCCGAGGCTATCTTGCTGACGCTTATCGAAGAAACACCAAAGGTTTTAAAGGATCCTACGAACTATGACGTGCGGGCAAACCTCTCATGGTGTGCCACACAAGGCCTGAACGGCTTAGTCGCTTGCGGTGTCCCTCAGGACTGGTCAACTCACATGATCGGCCACGAACTTACAGCCCTCCACGGACTCGATCACGGTCAATCGCTGGCCGTTCTACTGCCTGCGGTGTTGTATAACCAAAGGAAGGAAAAAGGTGCAAAGCTTCTTCAATATGGACGGCGCGTATGGAAAATTGAAGGCCTTGGCCACGATGAGACGATCAATGCCGCAATCACTCGAACGACTGATTTTTTCAAGAGTGTCGGAATGCTTACCAGGCTGAGCGATTATAACATCACTCCATCAGATTGCAGAGCCATTGCTAATCGGTTTGAGCAACGTGGCGTATATCTCGGTGAACACCAGGCAATCGGCAGCGGGGAAATCGAAGAAATCCTGGCTCTCTGTGCCTGACCGGAAAGGTTATAGTGAAGATATCACTTCGCCGAACCCCTTCATCGAGTTAATAATGGTAGCATCATCAACACAATAAGAAATCCTGAAATGCCCGGGTTTCCCAAATCCACTGCCGGGAACGGTCAGGATATTTTTCTTCTGGAGTAATCTGACAAATTCAACATCGTCTTCTATGGGTGTACGGGGAAAAAGATAGAATGCTCCTTCAGGCTTGACGAATCTGTAACCTAAAGAAGAAAGACCGTCGCAGAGAAGCTCCCTTTTTCTCCTGTATTCTTCTACATCAACCGTTATTCCCTGCATCTTTGTAATAACTCTCTGCATAAGGGCGGATGCATTTACAAACCCGAGAATTCTGTTGCATAAAATCGCCCCACTCATAATTTTTTCAAGATCGGAAAGTTCGGGACTTGCTGCTATAAAGCCTATCCTTTCTCCCGGAATAGATACGGTCTTTGAATAGGACGTTGCTATGATGCTGTTTCTGTAGGCTTTTAGTACACTTGGCACCTTTACCCCATCATAGACAATCGTGCTGTACGGCTCATCAGAGACAAGATAAATTTCCGTTCCATATCCCCTGCTCTTCTCATCAAGCAAATCCGCCAGTTTATTTATCGACTCTTCGTCATAAACTTTTCCTGTGGGGTTATTGGGTGAATTTATCAAAACGACCTTTGTTTTCTCCGTTATGGCATCCCCTATAGCCATAAGGTCAAGTGAAAAATCATCCTTCGTTTCCACGAGCTTCGTGACGCCGCCATGATTGTCGACATAAAACGTGTATTCAACAAAAAACGGGGTCGGGACAATGACTTCATCTCCCGGATCCAGAAGTGTCTTCAGAATTACGTTCAGCGCTCCACCTGCCCCACATGTTAGAATGATATGATCAGCAGAAAGGGAAACGGTGTGCTCTTTACTCAGATATCCGGCGATGGCTTCCCTTGTTTCCGGATAACCGGCATTGGGCATATAAGCATGCATCCCGGGAATATCTTCTCCGGCAATCTCCCCCAAGACTTCTTTAAACCGCACAGGCGGAGGGACATTGGGATTACCTAAGCTGAAGTCAAAGACATTCTCTGCACCGTACTGTTTTTTAAGTTTGGCACCATCTTCAAACATCTTCCTTATCCAGGAAGACTGGGACATAAAACCTTCAATTTTTCTGGAAACGCCCATATCAGACTCCTCTTTTAACACCAATAATTTGCCACAATTGATAGCTTATACCTCATCGAATGTAAACTCTTTTTAAATAAATTACCCCGCCTACACGGCGGGGTAATTTAATTGTGCAACCGAAACATCGTTTACACTTTAGACCGGGTACATGGTTTACACTTTTTTAGTTACGAATTATTTTGTTCTTTCTCAAATCTATAGAGCCGAGAGCATAAAAACTGAACTGAAGTTGCCAAAGGCTGTCCTCTATTTCTTTAAGCCCGACAGGCAGACCAGCGAGTAACTCTGTCAAATAGAACATCCGTCCCATGAATTTTATTTCTCCGTTATGGCGAACCTGGCGAACCAAGTACTCGTGCCCATAATCCGGCGGATGCGGATGTTCCACATAGGACTGGTTCGACTTTTCATAATAATCACTCGGCGTCTGGTCATTAAGTGATTCATGCGGCCGATCGTTGTTGTAATCATGCCGGTATAGATCGAATGCCTTCTGCTGCTCTTTGAGATTCCCGGCGACGGGGTCCAGGGCGTCTCTTTTCAACGTGCGGTGCATGCGTTCATGTCGTCCGTTTTCTTGGGGACATCCTTTGTGGATGCGTTCTGGAATGATTCCTAACAGTATCCACCAGATCATTAACCGGCTAAGAGCGCCGATGCATCTGCCGGCAAAGGGCGTCCCGTTATCGGTACGGATTGCCCTGGGCAATCCGTATTCACGAAAGATCGATTCGAGACAACACCGTGTCGGATCATAGCGGGGACCCTCCAGCGCTTGGCAGCCCAAAATAAAACGGCTGAAATTGTCGCTAAGCGTCAGGGGATAACAAACATGTCCGTTCTTCATGTTGAATTGCCCTTTGTAATCGATGCTCCAGACATCATTGGGCGTATGGCATTCGGAAAAGGGTTCCGTATACGGCGGAACACGCGACCGCTTCTTGCGTGGCTCAACCAGCCCCTCTTTCTTGAGCCAATAGGCCATGGTGCTGACCGCAGGAAACTCACGCTCCGGGTATTTACGCTTTAATTGAGCGCGTATTTTTCTGGGTCCGCGTTTACGATTTTTAAGCTTCTCTTGAATCACAAGATTCAGGATGTCTTCGGCGGTTCGATGTGGGCGTCTCTTGGGAGCTCGGCTTCGTTCTTTGAGCCCTTCGACACCGAATTGCTCGTATCGCTTGAGCCATTTGTAAACAGTTGGACGGCTAACACCATATTTTTGAGAAAGATCAGTTATACTGGAGTGACCTTCACTCCAGTCGTTAACAAGTTTAATCTTCAGGTCCATTTGGTTTATCACTTTCCACGGCATAGAGTCTGTCCTCCTTTGCCGTATAGTGTAAACCATGTACCCGGTTCGTTTTGTAAACTATGTTACCAGTTTGTACCTAATCTCTCGCCTCCCCCTTGATGGGGGAGGATTAAGGTGGGGGTGAAAGATGATTGATGGTTTCCTCTGTCACCCTGAACAATACCACAGTCACCCTGAACTTGTTTCAGGGTCTCCTGAGA
>CAZYTP010000112.1:0-7420 GCA_964650385.1 uncultured Syntrophales bacterium
GACCCTGAATGATCCTGAAACAAGTTCAGGACATGATTTTGGGTGACAAAAAAAGGCTTTTTACGAATTTGTCAACTTTAGGCACTTTAAACTTTAGTTCACTTTAGGCACTCTTTTTACGAAACTTTGACCTTCCTAAGGAGGTCCCTGTTAATTTTGATATCTACCTCCGATCTTAACTTTTTCAACCACTTCATGTATTCACGCTCTTCTTTTTCTTTTTTCAGATCGAATATAATCTTCTTCTTTACTTCCGAAAAACTTATCTTCTCACCTTTACTTTTCTTAAAAACCTTGAAAATATGATAACCGTAAGGAGTATTTACCACCTCGCTGATTTTCCCGGGGGGCAAAGAAAATACAACCCTATCAAAGGATTCCGGCATTACCCCTCGACTAAAAACTCCAAGGTCTCCCCCTTTGATACTTTCCGGACCGGTGGAAATCTCCTGCGCTACCCTACCAAAATCTTCTCCTCTCTTCAATCTTTTCAGAACTTCTTCTGCCTCCTTACGACTTTGGACGACAATATGAGCGGCATGAACCCGTTCTCCGGAGATATATTGCTCTGGATGATCCTCATAATATGCAAAAGCTTCATCCTCTTCAACTATAATAATGGAATTCACATCATGATAAACCAGTTTTTCCAGCATTACCCTTTTTCTCAACTCTTCCTTCCAGATATCATAATCTATTCCACTTTTCGTAAATATCTTTTTAAATCCATCATCAGGATAATCCTTTTTTATTTCCTCAATCCTATGCTTCAAATCTTCATTACTAACGGACAGGGAAAGCTTTTCAGCACGAAGCAGCATGATCTTCTCATCAATAAGTTCATTCAATATTTCCTCTTTCATCTGATCGATTTCACCCTCTTTCAAGGACGGAATGCTCTCCATGATGTCCAGTTCTTTTTTTAATCTTTCGTTGAAATCACTCAGTAAAATCTTCGCTCCATTGACAGTAGCAACATATTGCTTCGCAGTGTCATCCATACCCTGGCAGCCGGATAAGACAAGTAAAAAAATGATACAAAGACACAAAATGTGCCATGTCTTATACGATCTATACGATCCTCCTCTATACATCTCAACTCCTCAATCCGTAAGGTTAAACTCTCATATCACGTGGTCAAATCCCTAAGCAAACTCTTTGCCTGTTTAAGAGCTTCGTCACTGCTAAGGCCAGGCATAGGGACACTTAGTTTAAAATCGGGTGTAAACTGCGACCCTTTCATCCTTTTCTGGGAAAGTTCAACTATCTTTCCCGGTTCAACAGGGCTATCTTTATGAAAATAAATGGAGATTTTCTTCCCGTCATACTCCATCTTTTTACCCCAGACATCCTTTAAAAGGTTCCTGGCACTGATAATCTCCAGAAGATTTTCCACTTGCGGAACGATAAACCCATAGCAATCTTCGAGCTCTTCTCTAATCTCGGCTAGATCATCATCCGTGGTAGCCATGGATACCCTCTTATAGGTTACAAGCCTCCTGTGCATATCGGCTATATAATCATCCGGAATAAAGGCCGGCAATCCCATATTGATTTCCGGCTTTATTTCCTCTTCGGGCAACTTTTCACCCCTGAGTTCCCTAACAGTTTTTTCCATTAACTGAGTATAAAGCTCATAGCCTACGGCGGAAATATGACCCGACTGCGATATTCCCAAGAGATTCCCGGCCCCTCTTATTTCCAGGTCATGAGAGGCAATCCTGAAACCGGAACCGGGTTCCGAAAATTCTTTGATTACCTGAAGCCTCTTTCTGGCGTCCTCCGAGAGCATTGCTCCCTGGGGAACCAGGAGAAAAGCGTAAGCTTTTTCTTTTGACCTTCCTACCCTCCCTCTGAGCTGGTACAACTGGGAAAGTCCAAATCTGTCCGCACGATTTATAATCATTGTATTTGCCGTCGGGATGTCAATTCCTGATCCTACAATCGTGGTACACACAAGGACATTGTAATCCCGCTGGAGGTATTTCACCATGACATTCTCAAGTTCCCTGCTCTTCATCTGCTGTCCATGGGCCACTCCAACCCTGGCCTCGGGAACCAGTCCCTCTATAAATCGCGCCATTGTGTATATTGAACGCACCCTGTCATGGAGAAAGAAAACCTGGCCACCTCTTTCAATCTCTCGTCTGATAGCATCTCTTATCGTATCTTCATCAAACTCTAAAACATACGTTTTGATGGAAAGACGATCATCAGGAGGTGTATTGATAATAGATAAATCCCTTATCCCAATTAACGACAGATGCAGTGTCCTCGGTATAGGGGTCGCTGTCATTGTCAAAACATCAACAAGGGCACGTAACTTTTTCAGCTTTTCTTTGTGGCTCACCCCAAAAAGCTGTTCTTCATCTATAATAACAAGTCCCAAATCTTTAAAAACAACGTCCTTCTGCAAAATTCTGTGGGTGCCGATTACAATATCTACCAGCCCCCTGTTTATCGCCTCAACGATTTCCTTTTGTTGAGCCCTGGTTTTGAACCGGTTCAAAACCTCAACGCTGATAGGGTATTTTTCAAGTCTCCTGGCGAATGTCTGATAATGCTGTTCTGCCAGAATTGTTGTGGGAACCAGAACCGCCACCTGTTTCCCCTCCATCGCCGCCCTGAAAGAGGCCCTTAGTGCTACTTCGGTCTTACCAAACCCGGCATCCCCGCAGATTAATCTGTCCATCGGCCTGGAATCACTCATATCATAGATGATTTCATCTATAGCTTTTGCCTGATCCGGAGTCTCATCATACTCGAAAGAAGACGAAAATTCATCATAATATCTGTCGGTAGGAGAAAACGAGTGCCCCTCCATCACTTCCCTGGCGGCATAAACAGAAACGAGCGCTTCCGCAATCTCCCGCACGGATCTCTTTACCTTCTTCTTAACCACATCCCATGAAGAGCCACCCAATTTATCAATGCTCGGGACATAACCATCCGGGCCGATATATCTCTGAATCTGATCCAGACGGTCGACAGGAAGATAGAGTTTATCACCTCCAAGATACTCGATAAGCAGGAAATCATTCTCGATCTTTCCAATTGATAACTTTTTAAGCCCAAGGTATTTACCTATGCCATGATCGGTATGGACAACATAGTCCTCCTCTTTCAACTCCCCAAACGATTTAAGAAAATATCCCTCTCTGACCGGTCGTGCCCTTCTTCTTTTTTCCTTTTTGCCAAAAGCTTCCTCTTCACCGACAACAACGAGCTTGAGACCGGGAAAATGAAAACCCTCAGTTATCTTCCCATCTCTTAAGATCAGGCTTCCTTTGCCATCATGCAGTACCAGTTCAGATAAGACAGGGGCATCTGACCTGGTAACAGGAAGGGAATATCCCATAAGCAGATGGGACATTCTTTGAATCCCTTCTTCTCCGCTGCACAGAAAGGATACAAGATTTCCATCGTCCATCCATTTTCTAATCTTTTCCACGAGAGGGGCCAGAATACTATCTTCCATACTGATTTCAGATGTTTTCTTCTTCAGCCCGGTATTGGTTTCAATATGAAATTTGACTGCAGAATCATTTTTATCATCAATGCCAAATTCAAGTCCCTCAATATATACCTTCTTGAAATCCACAAAGCGTTGAAACAGTTCCGCCATTGATACACAAAAAAAATCTTTCTCCAGATAGAATTTATCTTCTCTTTCGGCCCTGAGTAAAAATCCATCTATATCATTTACAATCTTTTCTTCAGCCTGCTCCATGGCGATAAAATCGTCAAAAATCAACATGCTGTCCTCAGGAACATAATCAAAAAACGTATCAAGAGCATTATAAAACAGAGGTAAAAACAATGGGTTTATCGAAGAAGAAAGCCCGTTTTTTATTATTTCGGCTATGCGATTTCGCGCGGTTATAGAAGTGCCCAGCTCACCCGCCCTTTTTTTCAAGTTCCTTATAGCCTGCCGCTGTAGATTCCCTGACAGTATAAGTTCCCTCGCAGGGGTGAGAACAAACTCATCTAATTCTTTAGCAGATCTTTGTGAAACTGTATCAAATTTCCTGATCGACTCTAATTCATCCCCTATAAAGAGCATTCTGAATGGCATATCAGAGATTGGAGGAAAAATGTCAATCACATGACCCCTTACACTAAACTCCCCTTCCTCCTCTACAAGGGCTACCCTCCTGTAACCCCCCTCGTCCAGCTTCGCAGTAAAACTATCCCTTTCCAGGGTATCACCTATGGATATTGTCTCAACATAATCTTCAACAATGTTTCTCGGAACAGCTCTTTGTAGAAGGGCAGAAAGCGGAATAACGAATACGGCGGGATTACCGGAAACCAATCTGAAAAGGGTATCTATCCTCCTTGGCTCCACATCCCTCTGGTAAGAAAGCATATCAGTTGACACTATTTCCCATGGCGGATAAAAGACAACATCTTTACCATCAAGGAAGAAAGAGACATCCTGGTATACATCCTTTGCTTTACTTTCGGTGGAACAAATTATAATCTGGGGTGTCTTTATGGTTTTAAAAAGCGCTGCAAAAAGGAAGGACTTTGCCGAGCCGTGAAGACCGCTAACCTTTACTTCGTTCTCTCCCTGGTTAATCTTCTCGATAACGGCATTAAAGACAGGATCAGATATCACAATTTCTTTCACCAAAAACAGTCTCACTCCCGAAGTATTTGAAACATTCGGCTATCATCAGCTATCAGTCTTCAGCTCCAACCTCCAACATTCCCTTAAGGGCCTTTTCGGCTGGAACCCGTACATCTTCAGGAACCTTGATTACATGTTTCATTTCCAAAAGCGAGCTTAAGATATCTTCAAGTGTAATGTATTTCATGGTACGGCATATGAGATTATCCGAGGCAGGAATAAAAGTTTTTCCCGGAATTTCCTTTTTTAACTGATACATGATCCCGATCTCGGTACCGACAATAATCTCTTCGGCATCAGTTTCTTTGGAAAACTTTATAATCCCTTTTGTACTCCCCACATAATCGGCAATGTCAAGCACCTCCGGAACACACTCGGGATGGGCAGCAAATTGCGCCTGTGGATATTTAGCTTTTACATCCTTTACTTCTTGTGGTTTTACAAAATGGTGAACCGGGCAGAAACCATTCCACGGAATAATCTCCTTCTCGGTAAATCTGGCCGTGTAGCGGGCAAGATTTCCATCGGGAACCATAAGGACTTTTTTGTAATTTTTAAGCGAATTGACTACCCGTAACGCATTGGAAGAGGTACAGCATATATCACTGTGGGCCTTTACTTCGGCAGAAGAATTCACGTAGGTCACCACTGCGGCATCCGGATTTTCCTTCTTTGCCTTTTCCAGCTGGGGGACAGTGATCATGTCCGCAAGAGGACACCCTGCATCCAGTCTTGGAAGAAGTACGGTCTTATCGGGAGATACTATTGAAGCACTCTCAGCCATAAAGCGAACGCCTGCAAATACAACAATATCTGCATCTGTTTGGGCTGCCTCTATGCTCAAAGCCAGTGAATCACCTAAAATATCAGCAATTTCTTGAATCTCGTCTCTTTGATAATAATGAACCAATAAAATGGCATTTTTTTCTTTAAGAAGTTTTTTTATCTTTTTCTGTAAATCAACGTGCCCCATTTATTAGCTCCTATTTCCGGGTTTGGAGTTCAAAGTTCAGGGTTCCGGGTTGAGCTTTAAACTTTAAACTCGAAACTTTGAACTCTGAACTCTCATTTATAACATCAATTAGATTAATTCAAGCTAAAAAGACCCCCGTTCCATATTGACAAGGAAGACCTTTTAAGATAGCGTTTCTTAATTAAATCAGCAATGCAACCGGACAAAATGCGTTAACTGTTTAAGTTCAAAACGCTCACGGAGGATTATATATCATGATAACAGTTAAAGAAGCACTCGACAGAATACTCGGTTCTATCACTCCCCTCGGTCTGGAAAAGACAGACATACTGAACTCACTCGGAAGAATTCTGGGAGAAGACATATATGCTGACATGGACATTCCCCCCCAAGACAATTCGGCAATGGACGGCTATGCTCTCCGCTGGGAAGACACAGCGGGGGCTTCAAGGGAAAAGCCAATTACTCTTACTGTTATTGAAGATATCCCAGCAGGATATATTCCCCAAAAGAGCGTCAATTCAGGGGAGGCATCCAGGATAATGACGGGAGCCTACATTCCAACCGGAGCCAATGCGGTCATGAGGATGGAGGACACCGAAAAAACCGGTACAAGTGTAAAGATATTTATCGAAGCACAAAGAGGGCAGGATATAAGGTTTGCGGGCGAGGACGTCAAGGATGGTGAGCTTGTTATTCCGTCCGGGGCTGTTATCAGGCCTGCCGAGATAGGAATGATGTCTTCACTGGGCCGTTCCTTTATAAATGTCTATCAGAGACCGATCGTGGCGATCCTTGCTACGGGTGACGAACTTGTCGATATAGACGAAAAAATATCACCGGGAAAGATCAGGAGCAGCAACAGCTATTCCATTGCCGCTCAGGTAATGGACTGCGGCGGTATTCCCTTACAGATCGGTATCGCCAAGGATGTCAGGGAAGAATTAACAGCAAAATTCAGGACGGCGATGCGTGCCGATATCATAATCTCATCCGGTGGCGTATCGGTGGGAGATTATGACCTTGTAAAGGATATCATGAGGGAAGTGGGAAACAGGGTGGAATTCTGGCGCGTGGCAATGAGACCAGGCAAACCTCTGGCCTTCGGTACTATTGAAGACATTCCTCTCGTTGGGCTTCCCGGCAATCCTGTATCATCAATGGTTTCATTCGAACAATTTGTAAGACCTTCAATACTGAAGATGACAGGACACAAAAAGTTGTTTCGAAAAACGATAACGGCCACCTTGAAGGAAGAGATCAAGAAGAAAAGCGGACTTGTACACTTTATCAGGACCTATTTAAAGTATGAAGATGGGAAATTCACCGCATCAACGACCGGTGAGCAGGGATCCGGTATACTGAAATCGATGGTCAGGGCAAACGGGCTTATAGTTTTGCCGGAGAATAAAACACGGGTCAAAGCGGGCGATGATGTGAGGGTTCAGTTAATTGACAACTCACTTGAACTTACCGCACAACCGGAATATCTGAGTCACATAAGTATTAAGCTTTAAGATAAATAGCGGTAAAAAAAGTGAATCTCCCCGCCCACAGGGCGGGAGTTTCCCGGTAAGAAAATCGAAGATTCATGAGCAAAGCGAATAATCGGAGATAGTGAGCTGTTGCGAACAATATACTTGTTTTTATTGCGCCCGGTCAAGAATGTAACCGTTGACATTTAATTCATGATTCGATATTAACATACCGGTTGCGGAAGTGCCAAGGTCACTGGTGGGCCTCCTGGACTTCAAATCCAGTGTGGGGCGCTAGAACCGTCCCAGGTGGGTTCGATTCCCATGCACTTCCGCCAT
>CAZYTP010000113.1:0-6962 GCA_964650385.1 uncultured Syntrophales bacterium
AAGGAGGGCATGTATAAGAAATACTATGTTGACCTGAATGCCTTAAAAGCGGGTTTTAAAAGGCTTGGTGAATCTGACATTGAGGAATTGAAAAACAGACTCGAGAGAAATAGAAAATCTGTCGAAAATTTCGGAGAGGTCAACCTGCTCGCTCTGAGCGAACATGATAAACTCAAAGAAAGGTACGATTTTCTGATTTCACAAGTTGCGGATTTGAATTCATCGCTTGATACGCTCCAGAGAACCATATCAAGGATCAACAGAATCTCCAGAAAAAGGTTCTCGGAAACCTTTACCGTCGTTAACCAGCGGTTTAAAGAGGTGTTTTCCAGGCTCTTTCAGGGGGGTAGAGGAGAACTCCGCCTCACCGATGAGACAGACATGTTGAATGCAGGTGTGGATGTAGATATCCAACTCCCCGGCAAGAAACCTCAGAATATTACGCTTTTGTCAGGCGGGGAAAAGTCCCTTGCCGCTGTTGCCCTGATTTTTTCCATTCTCTTATATCGTCCGACTCCATTTTTGGTGCTTGATGAAGTTGATGCGGCACTGGATGATGCAAACATAACGCTGTTCAATCAATTAATAAAAGATATTTCAGCAAACTCCCAGATCATTCTGGTAACCCACAACAAGAGAACCATGGAGGTCGCAGACAGCCTCTTCGGGGTTACAATGGAGAAAGAGGGCATTTCAGCCACAGTTTCCGTAAGCTTCAATTGATGTAAACATTCAACTATAAACCGGCAGCTTTTAACTTCTGGGTCACTGAGACAGTGCTCGAATGTGGCGTCTCTCAGTAGATTAGAGATTCAAAAATGTTTAATAACAAAAATAAAAATGGCAGTTTTTTTGAAAAATTAAAGACGGGGCTCTCCAAAACGAGAAGGTCTTTTGTTAAGAGTGTCGATGAAATGATCCTCGGCGAGAGGATTATAGACGATGACCTCTTTGAAGAACTGGAAGATGTTCTTATTTCGGCTGATGTAGGTCCCGCTTTCACTTACGATCTGATCGACAATATAAAATCAATCGTAAAAAGGCAAGACCTTGACAGCCCTGAGGTGCTCAGAAAAGCAATGGAGAAGAGTATGATGGATATTCTCAAAGAGAGGGAAGCTCCATTGTGTATCCCGAGAAATAAGCTTTTTACCATCATGGTCTTGGGGGTTAACGGAACAGGAAAAACTACAACCATCGGCAAAATGGCCCACCGTTTTAAAAAAGACGGGCTGTCCGTTATGCTCGTTGCAGCGGATACCTTCAGGGCAGCGGCAATCGAACAGCTGGAAATATGGAGTCAAAGAATAGATGTCCCCCTTATTAAACAAAAGTCTGGGGCGGACCCTTCCGCTGTTGTTTTCGATGCCATTCATTCTGCGAAGTCACGTAAAATAGAAGTAATGATTATCGATACTGCCGGCAGGCTCCATACCAAGGTTAATCTTATGGACGAGCTGAAAAAGACGAAACGTATCATGGAAAGGGAACTGCCGGGTTCTCCCCATGAAACACTCCTTGTTCTTGATGCCACTACCGGACAAAATGCCGTTTCACAGGTAAAGATATTTAATGAAGAAGTCGGCGTGACAGGAATTGCCTTAACAAAGTTAGACGGAACAGCAAAGGGCGGGATCATCATCAGGATTGCCCATGAGCTGAATATACCTATCCGCTACATTGGCATCGGTGAGGGAATCGATGACCTGAGAAGATTCAACAGTGAAGAATTCGTGAAGGCCCTCTTTTAGTAAGCGTTTTCCTATCAGCCGTTAGCTTTCAGTAAATTTCGTACTCAATTTATGATGCGCTCGTAAAAAGTCACTTTTTTTTCGCTCAGAACCATTTTGGGGATGCTGTTATTGCCCGGCTAAAAATCTAAAACTCGTGCTTATGCACTCAAACAGTTAGATTTTCTTAACGCCGGTTATTACCAGCATCTTTTTCCCAAAATGCTTGGATTCGCTCCAAAAAGACTTTTTGCGAACTTATCATTTATTGCATAAACAAAAGGGTTAAGGGGGTGTCTTTGTTTATCCTGCTCAATGCTGAACGCTCATAATAAAACTACAATGTCGCAAGGACTGTCGTATGAAAAGAATATTTGCCATCGGTGATATCCATGGGTGTATTTCAAACCTGAAGAGCATTATGGACACGATAGACATTGATGCTCAAAATGATGCCCTTATTTTTATCGGTGATTATATAGACAGGGGGCCGGACCCTAAAGGTGTGGTCGATTTTGTCCTCGAGCTCAGGGAAAATATTGAGCATGTAATATGCCTTCTGGGAAATCATGAACAGATGTTTCTCGACTATCTTCATGACAAAAACGTTTATAAAGAAATTTTCCTTATAAACGGAGGAGATCATACCATTTCATCCTATGGAGTTGTCGACACGGCAGATGGCATTAAGGTAAAAGTTCCGGAAAATCATATGCATTTTTTCAGATCACTTCTCCCATACTATGAAACTGATGATTATATTTTTGTACATGCCGGGTTGAGACCCAACATTCCCCTGGAAAAACAGGACATAAAAGATTTAATACGGATAAGACACGAATTCATAGGGTCCTCCTGTAATTTTGGAAAGACTGTGATCTTCGGTCACACACCTTTCCCCCGGCCTCTCATAGAGCTCAATAAAATAGGAATTGATACAGGGGCCGTTTATGGCGGTAAACTCACATGTATCGAGTTACCGGAAGTCAGGATATATCAGGCCTGACGGCTTTGCAAAAAGTCCACCTGCGGCGTTGCGCTGCATCCTTCGTCATTACGACGTACGACTATGTACGCCTCATTCCTCAGGATTTACGCGCCTTGCATCTGGAGCTTTTTACTTTGCCGTCTCAATTTTAACTTTTTACGGTTTTGTAAGGTATTATGAAAATAATTGAATGTGTCCCAAATTTCAGTGAAGGAAAAGATAAAGACAAAGTAAGAAGTATAGTGCAAGCGGCGTCTGAAGTAGACAGTGCTAAGGTGCTTGACTTCAGCATGGACGTCGACCACAACAGGAGCGTTTTGACCATTGCCGGCACCCCGGACGGTGTCGTAAGGGGAACAGCTGCCGCCTGCGACAGGGCACTCGAGTTAATCGACATGGAAAAGCATTCCGGTGTTCATCCATGCATCGGTGCCGTGGATGTGGTCCCCTTCACCCCCATAAAAAACATCAGCATGAAAGAAACGGTGGAAATAGCCCGTAGGTTTGGTCGTGCCTTCGGGGAAAAAAACAATATCCCGGTCTACTTCTACGGCGAGGCAGCGCTTGATTTAAAAAGGAGAGAATTATCCGATATAAGGAGAGGGGGGTACAAGGGATTACGTAAAAAGATAAACGACCCATTATGGGGTCCGGATGCGGGACCGGCTGTCTTCAACTCCCGTGGAGGTGCAGCGGTTGTAGGGGCACGGGACCCGCTGATTGCTTTTAATATTAATCTTGCTACCGAAAATCTTGATATTGCACAAAATATTGCGAGATCGATTCGATACTCAAGCGGCGGCCTCAAAGGTGTCAAGGCGATAGGCATTCCGCTACACAGCAGAAAAATTGTTCAGGTGTCAATGAATCTCACAAATTACAGGGAAACTTCGATTCGTAAGGTTTTCGATACTGTAAAAGAGGAGGCCTTAGCTTATGGTGTCACTATACTTGAATCCGAGTTGATAGGACTTATCCCCGGAGCGGCATTTGAAGACGTGACGGCCGATTATCTCAAATTATCCGGGTTTTCTTCCAAAAGAATCATAGAAACACACCTTTACTGAAAGTATTGACACCTATCTTAAATAATGTTACAGCACCTTCTCTTTTGTTAGCATATGCCCCCGTAGCTCAGTAGGATAGAGCACCGGATTCCTAATCCGGGAGTCGCGCGTTCGAATCGCGCCGGGGGTACCAACACTTCATGCCTGAATTCCACACTTCATACCACTGTCGAGAGATAGCAGATCTATGCAATGTAACAAATGACTTATGGGGTTGCGATATTAATTTCCTGTATGTAATTTATGGGAATAAATAAAGATGAGTCAAGAGCAGAATTGACCCCCATTGCGATTGATCGGGTTTAATGGGTATTTGTTTTCTCAGGAGCGTTCCTGGTTTTGTGGTAGCTCTGCCCCGTTTTTTGTATTGTATTAGTGTTGGCTTCAGGATTCTATCGATGGTAGCAAGGGAAATGGTCAGCAGGGCGATGATTGTTTTTTCATGACGGTCAGCCTTTTTATAAAGTAAACGAATAGCCTCAATATATTCTTTTTTAGACCGTGGACTCATTGTAACTCCTCCATGTAATTCGGTGACATATATTATGAGTCAACGATCCTTTTAAAACCACCCTTTGGGTAACATTTAATTTGAGGTAATTCGCGATCATAGTTAAAACTTGACATACTCGTCCGTAACGCTTATACTGCGGTTACTTTTAAAAAATCGGGTTTGGTCCATATCCCCAGAGCCTGCGAAAGGCTTCTGGGTTTTTTTTGGTTATAATAAAAAGGTCTCTTTGAAAAGGACGCGTGGGCCATAACGAGACGAAAACAGGAGAAATATGGCAAAACGAAATGAAAACACGTTTCAGAAACGGCAAAAAGAAATTGAGCGCAAGCAAAAAGCGAAGGAAAAAATGGAGAGACGACAGGGAAAGAAGAATAAACCGGAAGAGTCATCCGACGAAATCCTGATACCTGATCAAATCTGACAGACATCTATCGATTCAACAAGAATGACCAATCAACCGCCCCGAAGGCGGACGGGCCGGGGTTATACCTGACCCTCAAATAGAATAAGAAGGACTTTTAATGAATTTTAAATCGTTTAATCTACATCCCCATATCGAATCCGGTATCAAGGCACTCGGCTATACGGAGCCCACACCGATTCAAACTCAATGCATTCCATCCATTCTCCAGGAACGGGACGTCATGGGACTGGCCCAGACCGGAACGGGAAAAACCGCCGCGTTCGCGCTTCCCATCCTGCAGCGTTTGATGGATGGTCCGCGGAAGCGTATCCGGGCACTCATCATTGCCCCGACACGGGAACTGGCGGAACAGACACACGAGTCGATGTGTCAACTTGGCTGGCGGACGAAACTGAAGAGTACCACAATTTATGGAGGCATAAAAAAAGAATCCCAGATCAGGATGCTCCGTCAAGGAGTCGAAATCGCTGTGGCCTGTCCGGGACGTCTGATCGATCTCATGAACCAGGGCATGATTGATTTATCCCATCTGGAAGTACTCGTCCTGGACGAGGCTGACCGCATGTTCGACATGGGGTTTTTACCAGATATCAGGAAGATCCTGAAGCGGCTGCCGAAAAAGCGTCAAACGTTGCTGTTCTCTGCCACAATGCCTGATGACATCCGGGAGCTGGCACAAGATGTCCTGCACAACCCCGTTACTTTCCAGATCGGCGATACTGCTCCTGTATCCACGGTCTCCCATGCCCTCTATCCTGTCGAACCGCACCTCAAAAAAGGCCTTTTAATGAGACTTCTGGACCTCACGGACATAGAGTCAGTGCTCGTCTTTACTCGCACTAAGATCCGTGCCACTCGCCTCGCAAAGCAAATGAAAAAAGCCGGTTTTTTTGCGACTTCTCTACAGGGGGACCTGTCACAGGACAAGCGCAAGGAGGCACTCAACGGTTTTCGAGACGGCAAATACCAGATCCTGGTAGCCACCGACATCGCTGCCCGCGGCATCGATGTGTCCCGAATCTCCCACGTGATCAATTACGACATGCCTGACACCGTCGATGCTTACACGCACAGAATCGGCCGGACAGGTCGTGCTGCACGGACCGGTGATGCATTTACCTTTATGACGAGGGAAGAGAGAGCTTTTGTGTGGACCATCGAAAAAGTTCTCGGTGAAAAAATCGAAAGCCGAACACTGGAAGGTTTCGATTACACCGTGCGGGCACGTACAGGCCACCATCAGAAAATGTCGGGTTCGACCGCCCGCGGCTGAATTCACGAGGCATCCGTGAAAACCGTTTATTTATTTTTTTCTGATTATGGGATCGGGGACAGCCGCTTATTTCTTACATGATACGGTCTGCTTCT
Organism: uncultured Syntrophales bacterium; assembly: GCA_964650385.1. Lineage (GTDB taxonomy): Bacteria > Desulfobacterota > Syntrophia > Syntrophales > JADFWA01 > JAUSPI01. Next base: position 6,092 of record CAZYTP010000113.1, read on the forward strand.
ACTCAACGTCCGTCAATTCCATGTAGCTCGTCTCTGTTGATGGATAGCAGATCTATGTACTTTAAGAATTGACTATGGAGTTGTGATTCTGATTCAGCCAAGTTCAAAGGAAGTCACGCTGATGAGGCAGCGGGTGCGAGACCGATGTACCTTATGAGTTCGTCTCTGCCAAACCGACCCGACACAATAATCTCCTTATCCCGTTTCGGTAACTTTTTGATCCTGTATTCGATCTTTGCCGCCATGCTCCTGTCGCCGACGAGAACTTCGTAAACAAGAGCTATTGACGAAAAAGACTTTGTGTATTTCGCCGCCTTCCGATTGCCCGAGATATGTTCGGCTACCCGTCGCTGCACATCCGTGCTGATACCAGTGTATAAATACCGGTCGTCACATCTGATGATATAGAGATGCCATTGTTTCATTCCTGTGCCTTCAAAGTAATAACGCTCGGTACACCGAACCGTGCACGAACACTCTCTGCCTCTAAGAAACCTCCGATTCCCAAGCGCTCCGTAGCGGCAACAGCCGCCTGGGCGTCAAAAATGGCTCGATAGGCATCGCGGTAAAGAATGAACTCGGCCTCCAGGGATTGTGACTTTTCCCGGAATTTCTGTTGAGAATCCATGGCACCGGGATGTTAAAATCTAACCGAAAGATCGCTCGAAAAGGTCATTAATTGCTTTGTGGCCTTCTTCGGTCAGGTTTCGCGTCCCCGTCCCGCAGAACGAATCAAAACTGATGACGGGTGTGTCCTTTTTCCAGGCACCGTCTTTCCACGTATGCCAGTGAGCGGTTTCCTGATCGAAAACGCTTACCGGCCGGTTAAAGAATTTTGCCAGTTCAACAGCCCAGCCCGTTCCACCTTTAA
>CAZYTP010000114.1:0-6956 GCA_964650385.1 uncultured Syntrophales bacterium
AGGATGTTATGCAATGGTTTCTTGACTTCCACAACACTTTGTGCTAATAGGCCAAACTGCAATGGATAAGGAAACAAAAAAATCCATGGTCCAGATGGCTCATGTTAGCAGCCTCGGCTTTGCAATGGTCATCATGAGTGCCGGGGGTCTCCTTCTTGGAGCATATCTGGATGGAAAATTAGGGACAGGACATAAGCTTGCGCTGCTATTTTTTCTTATAGGGATTATTGCGGGATTCAGGAATGTATATGTTGTAATCAAAAAGAACTTCAGGGATGAAAAGCCTATAATAAAGCTTTTAAAATATGAACCACACAGAAAAAGACCACATCCCCAAAAAGCTTGAGTTTAGAAACTGGATCATTCTCGGAATATTGCTCACAGTCAGCTTAATCTTTATGTCGTACAGATTTACTCTTGGGATACTGTTGGGTGGACTTATAAGTATTATAAATTATTACTGGCTTTATCAGGGCCTTCGAAAGGCATTTCAGAGGGTCACAGATAGGACAAAGTCGGCTGTAGTATTCAATTACTACATCAGATTAGCCATCACGGCGATTGTGCTTTTTTTTGTTATTACACGAACACCTGTCGACGTGATTGGTTTAATAATCGGGCTTTCCACAGTTGTAATAAGCATCATATTTACAACAGTTCTTGAACTTTCAAAAAAAAACTGCGCTGAGGAGGTCAAATAAGCGATGCATTCTTTTTTATTACTTCAGAATCACTTTTTTCCACCACATGTTACTTATACCTGGTTCACTATGATACTCCTACTCTTGTTGTCCTATCTGGCGACGCGCCGCATGGATATCTATCCAGGCGGATTTCAGAACTTTATGGAAGTACTCGTAGGTGGTATAGACAATTTACTTGTTGATACCATGGGCCCGGAAGGAAGAAAATTCTTCCCCCTTCTGGCAACTTTGGCCCTTTTCATTTTGACCTCAAATCTAATAGGGAAAATTCCAGGATTTACGGCACCCACCAGCAATCTCAATACAACAGTTTCCATGGCACTGGTAGTTTTCGTTACGACACATGTCGTCGGCATCAAGGTCCATGGATTTAAGTATATCAAACAATTTATGGGGCCTGTATGGTGGCTGACGCCACTTATGTTTCCGATTGAGGTAATCAGTCATCTGTCCCGTCCTCTGTCTCTTTCGGTACGACTATTCGGAAATATGGAGGGTGGACACATTATGCTGGGTGTGTTGTTTGTTCTGGTTCCCTTGCTTGTACCATTACCAGTTCTTGCGCTTGAGTTGCTCGTGGCGGTAATCCAGACACTGGTCTTCGTACTGCTGTCGATGATGTATATAGCAGGAGCTATGGCAGAAGCTCACTGAAAAAGATTTCAGCTTTTTAGCTGTTACAAAAAAAATGAGGGAGTTGCCTTTTGCAACTCCCTCATTTTTTGCATCTGTTATCGAAATCCCTGCTCAGCTATATCAGAACCATATAATCAGCATCAGTATTCCTTCGTAAGTTCATCGAGTTCAGCCAGTGAAAAGACGGGGCCATCCTTACAGACATACTTACTGCCAACATTACATCGTCCACATTTCCCGATCCCGCACTTCATTCTCATCTCAAGAGAAGTAATAATATTTTCTCTGGAAAAACCTAATTCGAAAAATACCGGCAGTGTAAAACGGATCATAATTGGTGGGCCACATATCAGGGTAACGGCATTTTCAGAGCTCGGTCCTACTTCCTTGCAGACCGTGGGGACAAACCCTTCCCTCCCCTTCCAGGTTTCATCTCCTTTATCCACCGTAACATACATGTTAATGTCTTCTCTCTTCTCCCAAGCGGAAAGTTCATCTTTATACATCAAAAGACCAGGGCTTCTTGCACCATAAACGATGGTGATATCACCAAACCGTGACCTGTTAGTGTCGTGAATCATATAGTTAGTCAGAGACCTGAGAGTAGTAAAGGCAAATCCACCGCCAACCACAACAATGTTTTTCCCCTCAAGATAGTCAATAGGCCACGAATTGCCCAGGGGTCCTCTGAGACCGATCCGGCTACCCTCATCAAGATTATGGAGCGCAGTGGTGACGACACCTGCCTTCTGAACTGTAAACTCAAGATAGTCCGGCTGGGTCGGTGACGACGCAATACCGATCGGGGATTCCCCCTTGCCGAAAATAGAAAGCTCAGCAAACTGTCCCGGCAGATACCTGAAGCGTTCTTTTTCGTCTTGATGGACAAAAACCACTCGGAACGTCTTAATATCCTTCGTGTCTACCTCCGTTATGATCTTCTCCACATCAACAGAAATCGGCATATATGGATTCTGCATTACTGTCTCCCAAAGCGGTAAAGCCGCAACACCAAAAGTGCCTAAAGTTTGAAGTGCCTAAAGTGAGCTAAAGTTAATGTACACGCCTTCGGCGCGGTCAAATTCGAAACAGGCTGCACTGAAAGCACATTTTTTAACTTTAGGCACTTTAGCTCACTTTAGTTCACTTTACACTCTTAACTAAATCTTGCTGTTTGAACTGGTACCAACATCTGCACAAAAAACGCAGTTGTTGAGAAATAAAGACTCTAAGAGAAAGATGATTTATAGTTTCAAAGCTTTCAGTTTAGATATGTCCTCAACTATTTTTCTTATATCTATATTAACGGGGCAATCTCTCACACATCTGCCACAGCCAACACAGGAAATAGCATTAAAATTATCCACATAGTACTTAAACTTGTGCATCACCCGCTGTCTCCATCTCTCCTTCTGGGACGGTCTTGGATTGTGGCCGGACGCTTCATGGGTAAATAACCAGTACATACATGAGTCCCAGGACCTTATCCGCCTTCCACGATTACCCTTGTTCTCATCACTGATATCGAAACAGTGACAGGTCGGACAGAGATAGGTACATGTTCCACAGGCAAGGCACCTTTGGTGGATTGTATCCCAGAATGGGTGCTCAAAATTGTCATCCAGCCAGGCCTTGATCTCCTTCGCCGGAACATGGGATCTAATCTCCTTTTCAGCGTTATCAGAAAGTTTCTTCTTTCTTGCATCCACCGCGTCATCAGCCTCCGAGAGGCCTTCAAACTTTTCAAGAAGCTTCTTCCCCTTGAGAGTCAGGAACTCGACAAAATAAGTATCACCGAGATCTGTCAACAGTATATCGCTTCCTTCTGAAGACATGGGATGCCCCCCCACCGATGTGCAGAAACAGGTTGTGTAGGGAGGGTGCACACAGGAAAGAGAAATGATCGTTGTTTTATCCCTTCTGTCAATATAGTAGGGATCCCTGTATTCCTTCTGGTCAAAAACCATATCCAGAAGGACAAAACTCAAGACATCACAGGGACGAACCCCAAAAAGCACGGCCTCTTTTGCTTCCTCACCGCTTCCCGAAATCTCCATTCCCCTGTCGGTTCTGGCATATTTCATCATTGCTTCAGTATGAGGAAAGAAAATATTTTTGGGGGCATTTTTAGAATTGGGATAGTCTAGTAAAGGTTCCATCCCCTTTTCCAAAACCCTGAAAAGAACATCTCTTCCTTCCCTAACCGGTGCATAAACCGGCATCTCTTCAGAAATTCTTTTTATAACACCGGAAAGCATTTCCTTCTTTATTAGCCTTTTTTCCATCCCTTTCCTTAGTAAATTCGCTTGGGGTTATATGTAATTAACTAAAATCCTTAACTTTAGGCACTTTAGATCACTTTAAACTTTAGACACTTTCATATAAGACCCAAAGAGCCAAGTAGAGGTCTCGGATCAACATTGTGCATCTTGAACCATTTATCCGGCCCCGGGAGACCCATTGCCAAGGCAATTAGTTCTGTAAAGTAAAATGCTGGAAGTCTCGTACCCTCACTGGCCCTCATATCCAGGTTTGCCATGCAGATCGGACAGGCAGTAACCAGACAATTGGCATCCGCTTCTTTTGCCATCCTCATCAACTTATCCACCAGGTGAACAACAATTTCAGTCTTGCCCAAGGTAAGACTTCCCCCACAGCAATCCGTCTTATATGACCAGGGACGCGATTCGGCACCGAGGCTTTTCATGATCTCATCCATCATGTACGGATTCTCGTAGTTGTCGAACTCACAGATCTCCGGGGGTCTCAGCAGAAGACAGCCGTAATAAGAGACCGGTTTAAGACCTGACAATTTCCTCGTCACCTTTTCATTGAGGGTTTCACAGCCAATCTCGTTGAAGATAACATCCAGGGGATTCCTCACCTCAATGGTTCCCCTGTATTTTTCACCGATGACATTCTCCGTCTCAATTCTCAGCAATTCATCTCTTTGAAGATGGTACTGTGCGCTTTTAAAACGGTTAAAGCAGGCCGCACAGGGAACCATCATCATATTGAACCCTTCCTTTTCTGCGGCGACGAGATTTCTGGCAGGAAGGGCGACGGACAATTTAAAATTGGTCATGTGGGCGGAAGAAGCACCGCAACAGGACCAGTCTTCGATTTCCTTGAGTTCGATCCCCAAGGCTCTACTTATAGCCCTAACCGATTGATCATATTCTTTTGCCGTGGCATGGAGGGAACACCCCGGATAATATGAAACCTTCAACTATATCCTCCTTGAGAGCTTTGAAAAATATGATTCTTCGATGCTCAATACATTTTCAGCTACTTTTTCGTTTCCTCAAATATCTTTTTAACTGATTTCATATCTCTTGTTCTCGGCGATAAGAAAGAAAGCTTGCCTTTCTTAAACATTTTTATGCCCATCGCCATATCAGAAAAGTAATCACCTGATTTTAACTTATAATCAACAATCATAAGGGGTTCATTGATACGCCCGCTCATCTTTATATTTGAGAGAAAGGCCTCATGGAATTTCAGTATGCGTTTTTCCTTAACATCTACGCCCGCTTCTAACGCCATCTCCCTTAAGACATCCATCATCCTGGCTATATCAACCTCATTGGGACAGCGTGTAATACAAGTCTCACAGGAAGCACACAACCAGATAGTAGAACTGTTTAGCACCTCGTCTTCCTTACCCATCTGAATCATCTTTATGATTGTATCTATATTGTAATCCATCGCAAAGGTTACAGGACACCCTGCCGTACACTTTCGGCAATGATAGCATCTCTGTATAGGAACATTTCCTATCCTTCTATTGACCTTATCTAAAAAAGTCTCCATCTCTTCTCCGCCATTTGTTTACTCAGGCTCAAATATAAATTCGTCTTTATCCGTGTCCCTGAAAGTGGAAAGAGGCGGGGGTTCATCAAGCACAGCTCCCGCCCTATGGTTAAATAGTTCAAACCCGTCCTTATCCAGCTTTTTCAAAAATTTTCTCAAGTCTACACCCATGGGACATACTTCAACACAGGCACCGCAATCTACACAACGTCCTGCCATATGAAACATTCTCATTATTTGAAACACCTGCGTGTCCGTTTCGTCTATACCGATTCCGAGCCATCTGGGCTGGCTCTGTTCAACAAAACAGACTTTACAGTAGCAAGAAGGGCAAACGTTACGGCAGGCATAACAACGTATACATTTGCTCATTTCACCTGTAAAATATGCCCAGCGTTCTTCAAGCGGCTTTTTCTCAAATTCATCAACCTGATCGTATTCCTGATCGGCACCCATCGGCGGGGCGTTTATAGCTGTCATCATATCTGATATGATCGGATTATTGAAACGGCACGTAAGACAATTGTCGGCAATAACCTCTCTTAGAGGAATATCTTTAACGCCACTTACCGTTTCAACCACGACCCTATCCCCTGCAACTTCCCCTTTGAGTATCTCCTCGCCACCTACCCTACCGGCGATCTTTGCCTGGGCTACATACCCTGTGCAAGGAACACCGATGATCACCACCTCATCCCTGTCATACTGTCTTTCCTGAAGATGTATTATCAGGGATCTGGATGTGCACCCTCTCGCAACAACTCCTACAACTTTTTTTGTTTTTTCCTCGGGTTTGACATTCCTTTGTGATTCTTTATGCTGAAAAAGTAAATCGTGAACATACTTGGCTAAATTCTGCCTGCAGAAGAAATCCCAGACGAGCCTGTCTGTATCCTCGGGATTTGACACAAAACAGGGTGTGGAACAGAGAGGAAGGGTACCTTTTTCATATCCCACAATGACGTCAACTTTTTTTTCAGTTAACAGTCGCTTTGCTTCTTCTCGTAGTTTCTCTTCTATATTCTCCGGCATCTCAGATTTTCCGTTTACCTTTAACCTTGTAGACAGGCGAGGACGCCTGTCCTACCCCCATGATAGGTCGGGTGTCTCGCCCGACACAGTCGTATTTGACTGATCCCTGACCACTGACCACACTGATCCCTGTAAACTGTTATTATATCCTTTTTGCCAGTTTATCCAGGGGCCCGAGTACCTTAACGGCATCCGTCACCCCCTGGACGACCCGGGCAAATTTCTCACCCTCAGACGCAGAAATCCATGTAAATACAGTCCTGTCAGGTTCTATACCGATGTATGAAAGAAAATTCTTCAACATGGCAAATTTCCTCTTGGCAGACAAATTTCCTGTCAGATAGTGGCATTCTCCAGGGTGACAACCCGATACAAGCACACCGTCCACCCCTTCCTGAAGAGCCTTGACGATATAAAAGGGATTTATCCTCCCCGTACACGGAACTCTTACTATTCTCACATTCGGGGGATACTGTATCCGGCTTATGCCTGCCAGGTCAGCCCCGGCATAAGTGCACCAGTTACAGCAAAAAGCAACGATTTTCGGCTCCCAGCCTTTATTTGGTTTGTTTTCAGACATATATTCCTCTAAAGCAGCAAAGCCACAATCCCAAAAGTGCCTAAAGTTTGAAGTGCCTAAAGTGAACTAAAGTTAATGTACACGCCTTCGGCGCGGTCAAATTCGAAATAGGCTGCGCTGAAAGTGCATTTTTTAACTTTAGGCACTTTAGCTCACTTTAGTTCACTTTACACTCTTAACTAAATCTTGCT
>CAZYTP010000115.1:0-6931 GCA_964650385.1 uncultured Syntrophales bacterium
TCCTGAAACAAGTTCAGGACATGATTTTGGGTGACAAAAACTGACTTTTTACGAGACTGTCAAGAATAAAAAGGCAAAACCGTAATTGGGATTCCCAGGGAGATTCACAAACGGCTTGACAATGATTTTGATCCTGTGGTATCCAGCTCGTTCACATTGCGAACAAATATATAATTCGGGAGGCCGGTTAAAATATATAAGTTTTTTTCCTCAACCAAGCTTACAATATCTTTATTTCTTGCTTTAGCCATCACATCTATTTTTGGTACGATAATACAGCAGGGGCTACCCCTTGGACGGTATGAGGCGCTGTACGGCCCCAGAGTGTTCTCTTTTTTAAAATTCTTCAACATTTTCGACATGTACCACTCCTGGTGGTTTACTCTGCTTTTAATATTGTTATCTGTAAATGTGATTGTCTGTACGGCCAAACAGATTCCACGTATTATCAAAGCAATACGCCCTGAAAAGAATAAATTTGATGATAGTGTCTTTGGCTCATCTCAGATTAATAAAACAGTTCAATGCCGCAAGAGTTTGTCTGACCTCGAACAGAAAATAACATCCCTGCTGAAATCTATTGTTTCACTCCCGGTTCAAGTAAGAAAAGATGACAAAAGCTATTTCTTTTCCGAGAAAGGCAGATATTCGAGAATAGGGTTCGTTTTTATCCATTTCAGTATTCTTCTCATTCTGGGAGGTGGGCTAATCGGGGCCATCTGGGGATTTAACGGTCAGATGAATATTGTCGAAGGCGAAATTGCGGACACCTTTATCCTCTTTAATGGTGACGGTAAGAGGGTAGAGAAACTCGGGTTTCAAGTTCGCTGCGATAGCTTTAAAGTTGATTTTTATAAAACAGGTCAACCCAAGGAATATAGAAGTGATTTAACTATTCTGGAAAACGGGAAAAAAGTTGTTTCCAGGGCAATCAGGGTAAATGACCCCCTGATCTATAAAGGTTTGAAGTTCTGTCAGGCGACTTACGGAATTGCGGGAACTACTAATTTTAAGATCATTGCGAAAAATGAAAAGACAGGAAAGGAAACCGTCTTGACACTGAACATGATGAAAAAAGTTTCCCTGCCGGACAGCAAGTCTTACTTTGCAATCGCCAAATTTATGCCCAATTATCAGAATCATGGCCCTGCTGTCCTTGGAGTCCTGATTGAACCGGAAAAAGCTCACGATGTACTCTGGCTCTTCAAAGACTATAAACAACAAAAGAATGAATTTTCCTTTATATTTAAAGACTTTGATAGCCGTTATTATACCGGCATACAGGTGAGCAGAAATCCCGGTGTATCCATTGTCTGGGCCGGCTGTATTCTTATCCTGGTCGGTTTTGTGCTGAGCCTCTTTTTCACGCACACAAAAGTATGGTTACGGATTTCAGAGCGGAAGGACGGCTGTGAAGTTAAAATCGTTGCCAGTGTAAACAGGAACAGGAAAGATTTTGAAGAAAAACTGGGAAAACTCGTCATGGAATTACAGACGGAATAGAACATCATGAGTGATACTTTTATTATCAGTATTGTAACATTTATTTATTTTGCAGCTGCTTTTAGCTACTTGATTTCTTTTGTTTTTCGTAAGAAACCGGTAGCAGTTATGGCATTGGCTCTCACCGTTTTTGGAATAACAGCTCAAACAGCGGCACTTATTATCCGCTGGATTCACTCTTACCAATTGGGGATCGGTCACGCACCCCTTTCGAATTTTTATGAATCCATTGTATTTTTTTCCTGGTCCATCATTTTTGTCTGTTTAATTATGGAAAGGCGTTATAAGAGCAGCTTAATCGGGGCTCTGGCTAATTTCTTTGCTTTTATCCTGCTGGCGTATGCCTCGTTGTCCGGAGATGTAAACTCCCAGATACAGCCTTTAATTCCCGCTCTTCAAAGCAACTGGTTAACAAGCCACGTTATAAGCTGTTTTTTAGCCTATGCGTGTTTTGCCATCTCGTTCGGGACCAGTATACTTTATCTGATAGAGCAGGGATTCAAGGGAAACCCTGTTAATATCTTGCCTGAACCTAAATTTTTAGATGAAGTGACCTACAAAATGATATCAATCGGTTTTGTACTCTTAACGCTGGGAATCATCACCGGAGCTGCTTGGGCCGATCATGCCTGGGGAAGATATTGGGGGTGGGATCCGAAGGAGACCTGGTCATTGATTACCTGGCTGATTTATGCGTCATTTCTTCATGCACGCCTTGTCAGGGGATGGAAAGGAACAAGAATGTCTTTAATTTCCGTCTTCGGATTCGTCGCCGTTGTTTTTACCTACCTGGGAGTAAATTATATCCTTTCAGGCCTTCACAGTTATCTTTAATCCACAGATTTCGCAGATTACACGGATTAACACTACTCTACTCTAATCAAGTCATTTGAAGTGCGATGGGGCGAAATTTGCAGGGTTTGATTCCCCTTGATACCCGCGGCAATAGCAACTCTTCTTAGGCTTGTCAAACTTCAAACAGAGGCTGATTTATTTGTATCTGAAAAACCTGTGACAGCGAAAAATTCAGACTATCCAGCTTGTCCACGCCCATATTCACTTTTTAATATCTTTATGGATTTCAACAAGTATGCCGTTTGTCGATTTCTTCTACAGGCGATAGTTGGTGGTTAAAATTTTCATGTAGCGTTTAATTCTTACTCCTATGTATCATGTCAAAATATCCACTCTGGTTCCTACCTGTTCATTCTGTGCTGCTTCCTCTGCCTGACGAGCAGCTTCTTCTGCCTGACGAACCGCCTCCTCGTTTTCAATCTCAGACCTTTCTTCACAAGGCGGGGAACTCTGCGCGGATTCTGTTTTTTGAGTGAATAATGTCACCCTGTCATCTCTTTCTGCCCTTTTGACATCGTCAGTTTTCCTTGAGTCGTCTATATTGCCACTGGTTACATTAAGAGAAAAAAGGACATCCGGTGCCGGCGGTGTACCATTAATACCATCTACCATGATTAAGTTCCTCCTCGCATTTATATCTTGAGCCTTGCGCACCCGAGGGCTCTTTAGCTCGTCATGGGCTCTGGTGCCGCCCTTTATTTTTACACATAAAAAAACCGCTTCCGGAAAGGCGAAGCGGGCTGTTACAACCTACTTAGCAGCCCCGCTTCCGTATCTGCATAAGCAGACTTAGCCCGGTGGCTTTGCGTCCCACCCTTTCGGGAGGTTTGCCCTTCAGTAAGTGAAGATTCGATCTATGTATACTGGTTATCGGCATTTTGATTGAGAACTTTAATTTTACAATTGATAAATTGAGACAATATATTTTACACTGCCATAAATTCTTGTGCTAAAAAGCCTTGACTCAAATCCCTAACCCATACTAAATAAGAATAAAGTAAAATACTTTCAGGAGAAAAGATTGATTGCCAGATACTCAAGAGAAGAAATGTCTTCAATCTGGAGCCAGGAAAACAGGTTTCAGAAATGGCTCGACATAGAGATTTTGGCATGCGAAGCGCTTGCCTTAAAAGGTGAAATACCGGAAGAGTCTTTGAAGAATATCCAAGAAAAAGCCGGCTTTGACATAGGGCGGATTGATGAGATAGAAAAGACGACCAAGCATGATGTGGTAGCTTTTCTGACCTGTGTTTCCGAAAGGGTAGGGGAGGATTCCCGTTATATTCATATGGGGCTGACATCTTCGGATATCCTCGATACATCTCTCGCCGTGTTATTGAGGGAGGCATCCCAAATCCTCATCAAGGGAATTGATGAGCTGTTGATCGTCCTGAAAAAGAAAGCTTTTACATATAAAGATACCCTGATGATAGGCAGATCTCACGGGATACATGCAGAGCCGATCACCTTTGGTTTAAAGATGGCCCTCTGGTATCAGGAGATGGAGCGTAACAGGGAGAGGATGAACCGGGCAAGGGATGTGATAAGGTATGGAAAAATATCAGGGGCTGTTGGTACGTTCCCTTTTGTTGATCCATCCGTTGAAGAATACATTTGTCTTAAACTTGGGCTCAAACCTGCCCCTATTTCAACACAGATTGTCCAGAGGGACAGGCATGCCGAATATTTTTCAACTCTGGCAATCATTGCATCTTCCATTGATAAGTTTGCCCAGGAGATCAGACTGCTTCAGAGAACCGAGGTGCGTGAGGCGGAGGAATTTTTTTCACCGGGGCAGAAGGGTTCGTCAGCAATGCCCCACAAGCGAAACCCGGTCCTCTCAGAAAATCTTTCCGGTCTTGCCCGTCTGATGAGGTCCTATGCTGCTGCATCTCTTGATAATATTGCCCTCTGGCATGAACGGGACATCAGCCACTCTTCGGTTGAGAGGGTCATTGCGCCCGACGCAACGATACTTCTCGACTTTATGTTGAATCGATTCACGGGACTTCTGGATAAACTGCTTGTTTATCCGGAAAGAATGGTTTCAAATCTCAATATGACCAGGGGTTTGATTTTCTCCCAGATGGTTCTTTTGAAACTAATCGAAAGGGAAATTTCACGTGAGGATGCCTACGCTATTGTGCAGAGAAATGCGATGAAGTCATGGGAGGAAGGACTCGAGTTCAAACAATTGTTGATAAAAGACAACGATGTTATGTCATATTTGAGTACTGAAGATATTGAAAACGTCTTTGGTGTGAAAAATTTCTTAAAACATGTGAACTACATCTTTTCAAGGGTATTTGGAGAGGAAAAATGAAGAAGTGTTTCTGGTTAGTTGTGGCGATTTTGTTGGTGTCCTGTTTCGGTTGCACTTATTTTAAAGGTTATGTTGAAATCGTTAAAGACGAAGGCATCTCGAAGGAATATCTGAACGTATTGGACAAGTGGACAAGGGATAAGACGGTGTACTCTCAATTTGAAACAAAAGTTCGTATTGCAGCAACCTATAAAAACAGTGATTTTAACAATGCCTATCTTTCAGAATATTCGAGGATATATTCTTTAACCGAACCGGAGAAAAAATCAAAGGAGGAGATACTGACGGATCTTTCTTCTGAGTTTACCGAGTTTCTCTTTTATGCCTATACTCCCGATAAAGATTCAAATGACTTTGACAGGTGGGATTCTATCTGGACGATATTCCTCTTAGACGAGGAGGGAAACAGGATATACCCGGTAGAGGTGAGAAAAATTAAGAAAATTACGCCGCTAATAAAAGAATTTTATCCCTACATAAACAAGTACTATGGGATGTTTTACAGTCTTAAATATCCGCCTTTCTCCTTAACTGAAGGTGATTCCAAGCACCTGAAGTTGGTCTTTGCCAGCGTGCTCGGGAGAGTTGAGCTTGAGTGGCCCCGGTGACCCTGATCACTAAAATCCGTCCCCTTTTAATGACGTGGCAATCATCCTGTATTCGCCCCCGAACCATTCCTTTTTTATCAGCCTGTCTTCTGAGACTGACAGGTTTTTTTCGTTCATAAGGTTAAAAAAGTCTTCCTCGTAGGTTACGTTACCAAAATCGATAGTTGTAATGTATTTAAGTTTCGGCTTGATAAACTCTATGAACCCTGTCTTTTCTTTGAACATGGTCTGAAAAAAGATGACCTCTCCGCCAGGTTTGAGCCAATCTCTAATTCGATCCAGAACAAGCTTCTGGTCATCGAAAAGCATGAAGCTCATACTAAAGAGAATAAAATCAAAAAATCCTCTCCTCGGCGGATCGTAGGTCTCTACAGGCTCGTGGTGAATTTCGATGTAATTTTCGAGCTGGTAGGTTTCAATGAGACGGTAACAGTGATTTATATAGCTTTTATTAATATCAATTCCTGTTATCCTCAAATTCTTGGATTTAATCAAGGTGTGGTAGTTTTTTATCATCACCCCGTTGCCGATTCCCACGTCGAGAACATTTGAGTTAGCCGAAAAATAATCGAGACAATTATTGTAACAATGATTGGTTACGTCATTGATTATCAATTTGTATAGTAGATTTTTCATTATATAAAATCGAATTTTTCTAAGAATTAATCTTTACATTTCAAAGATTTTCCGTGACCAGCAGCGGAGAACGTCAACGTATTGTTATTTCTTTAAGATTATTCCATGTTTTCTCAGAGTACCATATATCGACGAATTCATGGATAACCGCTTTTTCTTTTTTTGCCATTTCTTCGGCTACCGGCTTTCGTAAAATACCCTTGATACTTCTGAAGGCGGCGCTGTCTTTCCTGGCTAAATCGTAGGCTATCTTTCCAGCATCCTCTGTCAAATTATCTTGAGAAGATACCTTGTCAACAAGCCCTAATTGATTTGCTTCCTCCGCAGAATACAATGAACCACTGTAGAGAATTGACTGGGCATTCTTTTGCCCGACACAATATTTAAGCATTTCAACACTTCCGGCGAGCACTGTTGAACCAAAACCAAATTCATTTAACGCAATTTTTGCTTTTCCGGAAACCATTATTCTATAGTCACATGTCGTGGCAAGCATACAGCCTCCCGCCATCGTATGGCCGTTTAATGCGGCCACAACAGGTTTTGGAAAGAGGAACATATACGTGTAGAGATCGGTAAATTTAGTTAAAAACTTTGTGAAAGAATCTTTTGAATAGCTTAAGAATTCGGGAATATCAAAACCAAAGGAGAAAAAGTTGCCTTGACCCGTTAAAATTACCGCCTTGACAGTTTCGTCGTTTTCTAACTCTATCAAAGAACTGTTTATTTGCTCTATAGCCAATTCATTTAGCGCATTTACTTTACCCCTGCTCAGGGTAAGCGTTGCAACGTTGTCGTCTTTTGAAACAATAACAAAACTCATGAAGAACTCCTCCTCTTGTCGGTAATACGGGAAACTTACCAGTTGGATTCCCCACATTTTTGAGAGAAAATTTTCCGTTTGAATCCTATTATTATAGTATACTTAAAACGGTTATGCAACATCTCTCTTGTCCCAAAATCCGACATAGGTTTAAGTGGATCAGTTTTTTGGAGGTTTTTGCTC
>CAZYTP010000116.1:0-6413 GCA_964650385.1 uncultured Syntrophales bacterium
CTCCTTTCGAAAAATTTCAACGTTACAAACTGAAGGATGATAGCGTTTACAAACGGAGATTTCCCACAGAAAGAACCCCTCCCGCCAATTTATGGCGGGGCTTAATTGATAGTATATACTAAGCGCCTTTATACGTAATAGCAAGCCAAATATCTACTTTTTTAAAATATCAACAAAGAGGCTGCAAACAGGCTTGGAGAGGCTATTTTTAAGCAAGGTGGTCACAAATACAAAAAAGAGGTTACAGTATGAACCATAACCCCTTTTAGTTTCTGGAGGCGGCAACCGGACTCGAACCGGTGAATAACGGTTTTGCAGACCGCTGCCTTAGCCACTTGGCTATGCCGCCTTGAAACTTCTGAAAGTTAAGACGCTTGCAAAACCTGCAAACGTCTTAACTTTTTATTCGTATGGAGCGGGCGAACGGATTTGAACCGTCGACGTCCACCTTGGCAAGGTGGCACTCTACCACTGAGTTACGCCCGCATGTATTTTGCATGTCGAAAATTATGTTAAAATCAATATATTGTCAATAAAAATTTTTACGTTAAATTCTTTTTTCCGAATGTCACTCTTCAATTGTTCCCCTGTAAAATTTTACGAAGTAGTCCACACCTGACCAGATTGTCAAAATCAGGGCAACGTAGAGGATGATCATACCTACGAGATGGGCACTAATCCCAAACAGCGGATAATGAATTATGAGAGCTGATACGGCAATATTTTGAGATAGCGTTTTTCTCTTCCCCAACTTACTGGCAGCAATAACAATACCATCTGACAAGGCAATATTTCTTGTTCCGTCAACAACAATATCACGTATGATAATTAAAGCCACGATCCATGCCGGAATATGACCTATGGGTATCATCAATACCATAGCCGTGTTTACAATTATCTTGTCTGCCATGGGATCCAGCAATTTCCCCATCTTGGTTACAATACCGTATCTTCTGGCTATGTAGCCATCCACCAGGTCCGTCAGCGCTGCAAGAATAAAAAGGACTGCTATAAATAAGCTTAATGTCCTGCCCGGGGAAAGGAGAATCAAAAACAATACAGGTATTACACCAATTCTAAGCAATGTTATGGTGTTGGGAAGATTAAATATCTCTTTCTTTTCCGCCCCTATGGGCAGTCTATCAAATGACTTTTTTAAGTAATCGACGATCATAGATTATTACTCTATCCCTTTTTCCCCGGTACCTTTTTCCAATCGGCCAGAAACCTTTCTATCCCTATGTCGGTAAGCGGATGCTTTGATAACTGCGCTATCACCTTGAAAGGAATAGTCGCAATATCGGCTCCCATCATCGCCGCTTCGAGCACGTGCAGCGGGTGTCTCACACTGGCAACAATAACCTCGGTTTCAAAATCATAATTGCTGAAAATAACCATTATCTGTTCCACAAGATCCATACCGCCATGGGAAATGTCATCAAGTCTTCCCACAAACGGGCTCACATAAGCGGCGCCTGCCTTGGCCGCCATCAGTGCCTGAAGAGGAGAAAAAACGAGCGTTTGATTGACACGAATCCCGGAATCGGAAAGCCTTCTGGTTGCTTTCAATCCCTCAGTAGTCATCGGAACCTTCACAACCACATTATCACCCAGTTCTGCCAGCTTACTCCCCTCCGCAACAATTCCATCCGCATCTAAACTGATTGCCTCCAGGCTCACAGGACCTTCGACTACCGCCAAAATATCCTTAATAACAACCTCAAACTCCTTGTTTTCCTTTGCTATCAGAGACGGGTTGGTAGTCACGCCGTCGACCATTCCCATACTAATGCCTTCTTTAATTTCAGCAATATTTGCAGTGTCTATAAAGAATTTCATGCATCCTCCTCATATTTACTTAATATCATTGATCGGAGCTTTTTCCCTCCGCCTTATATTTAATAAAACATTCTTCACTGCAGAAGTAAACCGTCTTGCCATTTATAGATGCCTTGTAAGCATCGCTTATCGGCACATAAGTATGGCAGTAAGGATCCATCACTAAATCTTCCTTTTCAACAGGCGTCACTCCTTCAGGAAACTCATTGGGCGGTTTCGCCGAAGAAAGGAAAAAACCTCTGGCCAGCCGGTATACTAAATAAATGATCCCAGCCGTAACTATAAAACGAAGAAACATATTGCTCCTCTTACCACTTTCATTAAAAATTCAACATCATACCGCTTTTTTATGTTACTGCCGAACGGACGTTAATCAGTTCAACCGAGCTTTCGTCCTTGAGACCGCCCAGCAGTTCCTTGACTGAAACTCCAAAGGCGGGGTGAACAAAATCAGGGGCAATCTCACATAATGGAACGAGGACAAACCGTCTTTTATGAAGCTCGGGGTGAGGTATTATCAGCGTTTCATCACCTACGGTATTCTGTCCATAAAGAAGAATGTCCAGATCTATTGTTCTCGGGCCCCATTTTTCTGCTCTTATCCTGCCCATGTCATTTTCGATCTGCTGCAGGCTCTTCAAGAAAAAGTGCGCAGAAAAAGTTGTTCTCGCTTCAATAACACAATTGACGAACGGATCTTGTTCTGAAAAACCGACGGGCTCGGTCCTGTATAAAGAAGATCTCTGCAAAACCTCCACCTCATTGAGAGATGAGATGAGTTCAACAGCCCGAAGGCAATTACCAATGGAATTACCCAGATTGGAACCTATACATACAAAACTGACAATGCCTCGCAAATCTTCCCTGCATCTCCCATCAAATACCCGTTATTTATTCCTTAATTCCAGCACGTCCTGCATATCGTAAAGCCCGTTCTTCTGGTCTATGATCCACATCGCCGCCCTGATCGCACCCTTTGCAAAATTGTCCCGGCTGTGGGCCTTGTGGATAAATTCCAGCCGTTCGCCGGTACCGCCAAAAATAACGGTATGTTCACCAACGATATCACCGGCCCTCACAGTTTGAACGCCTATTTCCTCCTTTGTCCGCGCTCCAATCATGCCCTTTCTTCCATAGACACCCACCTGATCCAGATCACGGTCGAGGGAGGTGGCTATAATCTGGGCCATCTTCACTGCCGTCCCGCTGGGTGCATCTTTCTTTAAGTTATGATGCGCTTCCACTATCTCCACATCAAAGTCATCTCCCAGGATACCGGCCACATCTTCCAGCACTTTAAACATTACATTGACACCAATACTCATATTGGGGGCAAGAACGCATCTTGTTTTTTCAGCTAATTTTTTTACTTTCCCCATCTCGTCCGGTGTAAATCCTGTACTTCCAATTACGATGGCTCTATTATTTTCAGAGGCAATCCCAAGATGAGCCAGAGATGTCTCATGATTAGTAAAATCTATGATGACATCCCCATTTCTGACACATTTTTTAATATCATCCTCTATTATTACGCCGGTTTTGTCCAGACCGAGTCTCTCCCCGATATCCTTACCAACAGATGGGTGACCCTTCATCTCCACGGCACCGGCTACCTCTATTCCTTCAGTTTCGGAAATGAAGCTGATTATCCTGCTCCCCATCCTGCCGGCAGCACCCGTAACGATCACTCTGACCATAGTAAATATCCTCTAAATCAATCCGTAATCTGACACGACCTTCTTCAGCTTTTCATAATTGGCATCGGACATCTTCGACAGGGGAAGTCTCAGCTCATATTCAATCTTTCCCATCATGGCAAGCGTCGCCTTTACGGGAATAGGATTAGTCTCAAAAAAGAGTGCGCTCATCAGGGGAAACATCTTGTAATGCAATGCTCTCGCCCGCGGTAAATCGCCCGCCTCAAAAGCATCAATCATGCCCGCCATATCAGCCGGTGCCACATTCGACGTTACAGAAATGACTCCCTTTCCTCCAACGGCGAGGAGCGGAAGAACGGTAAAATCGTCACCGGACAGAACAGTAAAATCATCACCGCAACAACCAATGACTTCACTCACCTGATTAAGTGATCCGGTTGCCTCTTTTATCCCGACAATATTGTCGATCCGGGATAATTTGCCAACCGTTTCCGGCAAAAGATTGGTCCCCGTTCTGCTCGGAACGTTGTACGGGATAATCGGAATCGGAACTTTTTCAGCTATCATTTTATAATGCTGATACAGGCCTTCCTGTGTCGGCCTGTTATAATAAGGTGTTATCATCAACACTCCGTCCACCCCTGCATCATAAGCATGCTTCGTTAACCGTACAGCTTCTTCGGTGCTGTTCGATCCTGTACCGGCAATAACGGGCACTCTCTTGTTGACCGCCTCTACGGTGATTTCAATAACCCTGTCATGTTCCTCATATGACAGTGTAGCAGATTCACCAGTCGTCCCGCAGGGAACTATGCCATCGGTCCCATTCTCTATCTGGAACTCAATAAGTTCCCTGAATGACTCCTCGTCCACCTTTCCATCCTTGAAAGGTGTGACAATTGCCACTATCGCGCCCTTAAACATAAATTCCTCCTTCTATCCTGCTCTTTCCATCATTCGTAAAAATTCCATTAAAGGGAGAGGGTTAACTTTTATCCTCTCAAAAATTCCGGTATCTCCTCCCCCTTGATCAGATCAGAATATTCTTCTCTCTCTCTTATAACATAATACCGATCATCTTTAACAAGAATCTCCGGTATCTTGGGTCTCGAATTATAATTTGATGCCATGGTGAAACCGTAAGCACCAGCGCTCATTACCGCAATAAGCTCCTCTTTGTTGAACCGAGGGAGCATTCTCCCCTTTGCAAGAAAATCCCCCGACTCACAGATCGGTCCAACAACATCTGCGAGAAAACTCTCCCTGTCGCTCAATATTACAGGTTGGATGTGATGGTATGAATCATAGAGACTGGGGCGTATCAAATCGTTCATTCCCGCATCGACGATAACAAAATTTTTGTCAACATTGCTCTTCGTGTAAAGTACTTTGGAAACCAGTATCCCGGCATTGCCGACAATCACCCGTCCAGGCTCAAGTATGAAAGTGCACCCGATATCCTTCGAGGCATCAATAACCGCCCGTGCATACTCCTCGGGGTTAGGAGGAGTTTCATTGTCGTATGTAATACCGAGACCGCCCCCTAAGTCGAGATACTTTATATCAATATCCTCTTCCCTTAGAAGGTATATCAACTTTTTTAAACGGTCAATGGCGCCTAAAAAAGGAGAAATTTCAGTCACCTGAGAACCTATGTGGCAATCCACCCCTATAATATCAACGTGCTCTAATCTCTTTGCCTTACGGTATTCGTCCAGAGATCTTTCAACATCTATTCCAAATTTACTCTCCTTAAGACCGGTTGCTATATGAGGATGTGTCATCGGATCAATATCCGGATTTATCCGTAAGGCAATCCCGGCTTTTTTACCCATCCTCCTCGCACAGTCATTTATCAACTCAAGTTCCTGGGAAGATTCAACATTAAACATCAGTATTCCGGCTTTGAGGGCACTCTCTATCTCATCCACTCTCTTTCCGACACCGGAATAAACTACCTTATTCGGATCAGTACCTGCCTTGAGCGCACGATACAACTCACCCCCGGAAACAACGTCCATTCCCCCGCCTTCATTCACGAATATTTTCAGTATAGCAATATTAGAATTGGACTTGACAGAAAAACAGGTGATATGGGGAACATCAGCAAAGGCCGTATCAAAGACGCGAAAATGACGCGTCAGGGCCCTGTGGCTGTATAAATAAAATGGTGTACCAAGCTCTCTGGCAATATCATCCACTGGCACTTCTTCACACCATAGCGTATTGTCTACATAATTGAAGTAATTCATAGCCGAATCATAAGATAGTAAAAATTACTGCTCCTCAATACGATATTTTCAAAACTGTATAAAACTTTAAAAACATGATTCTTGATATTTGATTTCCGCAATGTTCGAATTACCACTGCAATACCCGTCGGAATTACATATCTCAATCTTATAAGAATACAACCATCCTGCCTTTACCTTTGAATCAATATAATTTATTTTCCCCTTTGCTTCCTTGAGCAGCTTTGGATCCCCGGAGGAAAGCTCGGCAATAAGTAAATAGTATCGCGGACAACCAACACAACTGTCACCTTCTATTTCCAGTGCACTTCTATATATCTTAAATTCGGCAACATCAGTGTTACTTTCCGGAACACTCCAGCCAAGAATAATTCCTTTGTCGGCGATTTTGACGCTGAGATCAGCAACCGCCTCCGGAATTTTGATTTCCGGCGGAACAGGATTCCCCTTTTTCCCGCAACTAAGACAAATTACCGTCAGGGAAAAGAGGACTGTTATCAATAAAACATTTTTCACAGTATTATTTTTGATGACCAAACGCCCTCCCCCACATAATTGTTTTTAATCTTTACCTCGTGATTACCGTTCCTCATGCCTCTTTTTCGATCGCTTCAATCCTCTTCAGAACAACTTCTCTTGCTGTACCGCCATAACTTTTTTTTGA
>CAZYTP010000117.1:0-6405 GCA_964650385.1 uncultured Syntrophales bacterium
TCATGCATGGCAGATTAACCGGCACAAACTTATCGATCTGATGACTCCGCTATATCAATGTCGTGTGGCTTCTTTCACCAGAGAAAGCTGGGATATGTCATCTCAGGAAGCAGAGGCTCTTGTCGAAGATCAGGCTTTAAAGTTTGAAGAACAAAAGGATTACCTGATACACCTGTGGGATCAGAAATCAGAAAAAATTGCAGAGACAAAACCATGAAGGTATCTCACGTAATTTGATTGATTTCGGGTAATGTTAAGTGAGTAGCCTGCCACCCATTGAGCCTTTCGTATTTTATTGCTGTGGCCTGGCAGTCAATACAGCGCTTTCGCTGAAGCGCTTGAAACAAGGCTGAAGAGAATCCGTGCCTGTATAATAGATTTCTCACTTGTAAGAAATGGTATCCAGAGCGTGTAACCGATCCCGGGCATTCTTAACAGCTTTGGAATAAGCCTGGAGATAAAAGGAATAGAACTCTTTCCAGTCAGTCTTTTTAGCAATTATACGTGCCTGTTTTCTCTGGTTAGTAATTTCCTCCTGAGACCATTCTAAAAGATTCGCGATATGACCTCTTAGACACTCAACAACTTGTTCACGAGTTTTCTCGTGATAATCCAGAACTATAATTCCTTTGTTCTGATTATCAGAATTGTTCTTGACCCACATTCCGAATCCTGCAAGATCTGTCGTTACCGTGGGAACGCAATACGACGCACTTTCGAGGGCCGTATATCCCCAGGGTTCATAATGCGATGGGAATACACCGAGATCACACCCACTCAGAACATCGTAGTACGGCAGATTCAGCAGACCATCATATCCATCCAGATAAACCGGCATGAAAATAATCTTTACGGCATCATCGGGAGTATTGAAAAGGCCCAAAGTGCTGCACGCGTTCCAGATTGGATCATGCTGGGGATCATGCAGTTGATGTGTGCAGATTCTGGAAATACCCGATCGCTCGACATCAACACCCTTCAGGATCTCCCGCATATCATTGGAAATGCCCATATTTCCGTTCACTATGCAGAGAAGGGCCACAATCTTTGTATGGCTTTTTGATTCTTTCAAACCATCATTTACCTTCTTGAGCGATTCGAGGAACAAATCGATTCCCTTGTTTTGGAATTCATATCGACCTGATATCATGAAGATTTTTGTATTGCCTGGATCCAGTTGCCCCTTGAGAAATTTGGATGCAAATTCAAGCAATGGCCGGCGTCGTTCATAAATTGTTTCCATTTCTTCATAGCAGCCCGGAATATCGTCTATATTGATGCCATCAGGAAGTACCATAGTCGGTTTTCGCTGCAGAAAATGACCAGCCTCGCGTGCCGTTATATCACTCACTGTCGTAAAACAGTCGGCTTCCCGCGCGGACACAGTCTCCATGGAATGTTTGGCGGTAATATTCATCCTTGCGGCCATTTCCTGGGGGGGTATATCCTCTATATTTGTGTAAATATCGACACCGTTTCCGGCAAGGTATCTCCCGAGCATTGTGGCATGGGTTGTAAATACAGTGGCAATTGCCGGGCTCTGTTTCTTTATATAAAGCATCCCGGCGGCGGTCATCCATTCATGAAACTGCGCAACTGCTATTTCCTTGTCTCCTGCGAGTAGTCGGTGCAGAACTTGAATGACTTCACCTGCTGCAGTGCCGAACAGTATTGGTTCGATATAGTCCCATTCCCCTTTTATTGAATCTACGCCGTAATCCTGCCATAACTGAAACAGCAGCTTATCAGCCTGATACTTGTTGTTATGATTAATGAGTATGACCCGAGGCCTGCCTGATATATCCCACCGGCCGCAGCGACACGTGAGGTTTATGCCGCTTATTTCGCGCTTTACGTCATCCCATATATCTTCATCGGTTTCTTTAAACTCAGAATTATTCCCCACATCCGGCCCAATAAGAAGGTAATGTTCACCGAAATGTTCAACGGCATGCCAGGCCTTCGTCCTTAAGACGGTATAGATACCACCGACTTTATTACAGACCTCCCAGCTCACCTCAAAAAGATAATTAACCTCACTTTCTTCTTTCATGTTTTACCAGCAACTCCCCTTTCGTTTTTCCACCCAATTTAACAAATTTTTATCGTTATACCATTCCTTAATACCGATTAGATAGATTATCCATCACACAGAATTGTGGACGGGCTGGGAGAATTGGCCGGAAATATACACCCCGAAGTATCATTGAAGCTCCCCGCAGCAAGCTGCGGGGAATCTCCGACTGTTTAGTAAGTTAGAATTTGCTTTCTGGTAGAAAGCAAATTCGTTAACGCATTTATCCCCTTTAGTGGGACTTATCCCGTTTATCGGGGTAAGGAAAATTGTTGATTTTATTCGCTCGCTAACCCCATTCCCTACCACCGTATATTATCGAGCGCCATTGTGAGAGGGGCATACGCTGTGCTGACTGGCGGCGAGTAGCAAGTATCGATAAGCGACAGCCTTTCTACCGGAATTTTCTCCGCTATCGCTAAAGACAGTTTGTCGATCTGCGCTGCCACAGACTCTTCAGAGACAACCTGGCCCCCGATCAGGGTATGACTGTTACGATCGGCAATGAGCTTGATATGTATGGGCTTGCCCCCGAACAGACGCCGCCGGGTAGCGGTTTTTGTTATGGAGGTACACACATCGAAGCCATTATTGCGGGCATAACTTTCCGTAAACCCCACCGCGCCAACCTGATAGCCAAAAATTTCGGTAATAAATGGCATGGTCGTCCCCTTATAAAGGAGGACATTGCCCAGCGTTAGATTTGTGGCGGCTATCTTGCCGCTTCGGGCCGTATTGGGTGCGGTCTGGTAGAGTATTTTACTGCCCCGGACCGCATCCGAATTTTCCATACAATCCCCGATGGCATAAATATCGGGATCGCTGGTTTGCAGGTATTCGTTTACGGCAATAGCCCCTGTTTTACCCACTTCGATTCCCGCCTTTCCGGCGAGCGCCACATTGGGCCTGGAGCCGGTAGCAAAGAGGACAAAATCCACTTCCAGTTTCCGGTCGGGGAGGGATACTATCTTCTTGCCTTCCCGGGTTGCTATGCTCTCTATCCTGGCCGACAGAATCAGCTCTACTCCACGTTCTTTTATTCTCTGTTCAACCACCTCGGCCATTTCCTTATCCAATAATAGCCCGAGGGCGTTTTCCAGAATGTCTAAACTGTAAATGGTGCTATAGTTCTTTTCCAAAAAGACTTCAGCTAATTCCAGCCCGATCATACCGGCGCCGACTATCGCCGCACTTGTATGCCTGGACATAGTTTCCTCCAGGATTCTCGCATATCGGAGGTCGGTGCTTAACACCAATTCGTTCCAGCCATCAAGGCCCGGAATTGGGGGAATCGTTGGGGAACCTCCCAGATCCAGGATGACCTTATCATAATCGTAAGTATCACCTCCGGCCACTAAACGCTTTTCTTTCCTCAGGATGTCGGTAACCTCAGTATTAAGATGAACGGTTATATTTCTCTGCTGGTAGAATTTTTCCCTGAAGGCAAAACAGTCTTCCCATGAAGGGACGATTCCTCTTAATACAAATGGGATTTCACACGGTATATATCCTATTTCATTCCTGGTGGTGAAGATATCGATTTGAGCATCTTTGTCTAAAGAGCGGATCACATTGGCGGCATTATTCGCACCGCCCCCCCCGCCGACTATACAAACTTTCATATTTGAGGTCTCCTCTGCTTATGTTTGACCGGGAGCGCACCCGCAAGGGGCGCAATAAAATAAATATATGCCTTACCGGGAAGCCCCGCCCTGTGGGCAGGGAGCTTCACAATGGCAAAATGGAGAAGGAGCCAAATAAACACAAATTGAGACTTTTTCAAAAGATCTCAATTTGCGGGAAGGGCCGATCTTCTCATCGGCCCTGGACAGGCCTGTCCAGGGAACAGGCCCTACTTTACATTTTCCACGTTATCGCCAAATGGTCTTGATGCAAGTTCATCTTTATCCGACAGGATAAGCTCAGCGGCAATTCCCGCCGCGTCGGTAATGATCTCACGGCAATGAAGAGCATGTTCCCGGCAAAGCCAGTCATCATGCCATTTGGATGTTATATCCCGGCAAAGAGTGTAACCATATTTTTCTTTAATTCTGTTGGGGATCTGATTAAACAATCTGTAGAGGCCGGGCTTTCCATAAAGCTGCTCTTTTGCCTTTTTTGCTGCTTCCTTGCCTTCACCTTCAGGCAGGGAACTCCTTCCATGAACGGCGCCTACCGCCATGACAGCACCGACAATCGCGCAGCAACTATCTCCATAAAGCCCGACGCCGCCACCAAACCCCGTGGCAACTTTTCTTGCCTCTTCGGGCAATCCTGTATCGATCAGGGCTGTCACGGCTTCCAATACACATTCAGCGCAATTATAACCCAGACTAAAATTTTTTCTCGCTCGCTGTCTGATCTCTTCGATCTTTTCTTCCTTGGTCATTTTTGCTACCTCCTCTTCGTAATGTACGGCCTTTTTATTAGTAATCTATACCGGTTCTCTCCTTTATGCCGGCTGTATAGTGATGCCTGATTTCTTTGATTTCACTTACCGTATCGGCTAACTCTACAATTTCGGGGGGGGCGTATCTGCCGGTCAGTATCAGGTGTAATTTGGCAGGCTTGTTTTTGATGATTTGAATAACTTCATTGAGCGGGATCAGCTTAAAGTCGATGGCTACGTTAATCTCGTCGAGTATTACCATGTCATATTCATTAGATTCTATTATCTTTCTGGCAATATCTAATCCCTGTTTGGCCAGTTCGATATCGATCGGAGCCGGACTGTCCCTCATTACGAAACTGTCCAGACCTGCCAGATGAAACGTCAGGTCGGGCAAGTACTTTTCCGCGGCGAGCAATTCCCCGTATTTTCTCCCCTTCATAAACTGGAGCAGATATATCCTGTTGCCGTGTCCTATTGCCCGGAGGGCCTGTCCGAGCGCCGCGGTCGTCTTCCCTTTACCGTTCCCGGTGAAGACCATAACGAGGCCTTTATTATACTGTGCCAGGATTTCCTCTCTGCTTTTAGTCACCTTTAATTTCCTCTTAAAGTTACCAGTCTGAGAAGTCTTTGCAATTTACAGATGTCTTTAAATCCATCTACTATGGATTCCACAACATATCGATTCTATTGCTATAACGAAACAGTCGGTTTGTCAAGGAAGGAAAATCCCCTTAACTCTTGACTGTTGCCGATCTCTTTTTTATAATTTACCGTACGTTTTAAGCACCGAAGAATTATATTTTCAGAACCTAATGGACGATGCGGGTATGAAAAAGCCGTTACTGATGGATCTGGAAAACACCGTTTACCTGGAAGGGGACAGCCTGGTGATCATTGACCGGAGGAGGCTGCCGCTTAGTGCTCTCAGTACATCTCGTATTTAACCAGCCTGCCGTCAAGCCCGCCGGCCTTGATCGGTTTTTTCCATGATGCTTTCAGCCCGATTTTTTTGATATACTCCCGTTCTCCGAAATAAACAAAAGCGGCCGAGCCTTTGCATTTCTGTTTCAGAAAATCCCCGAGATCTTTATAAAATATTTCAAGGTTCTCGCCTCCCCCCATCCGAATGCCATAAGGCGGATTGGTTACAATTACATGCCCTTCAAGGGCGGGCAGTTCTCTGAAGTCCGCCCTTTCAACGCTTACACTATTTCCGTAATGGAGCCCCATCAGGTTTATCCGCGCCGCTCTGACAGCTTCCGCGGACACATCACTGCCCGCAATCAGCCCTTTCGGCAGTTCCCGGATGTGTCCGTCGGCCTCTTTTTTTACCTGCTTCCAGACCGCGCCGTCAAAGTCGGGCAGAAATTCAAAACCGAATCGATCCCTGAAAACACCCGCAGGAATATTGCTATACCGCATGAGCGCTTCACACAAAAGGGTTCCCGACCCGCACAAAGGATCATATAAAGGAACAGAACCGTCCCATTCGCTGAAGCGGATAATCGAGGCGGCGACGGTTTCCTGCATCGGCGCCGAAACGGTCTCCTCTCTGTATCCTCTCCGGTGAAGCGCGCCGCCTGAAGTGTCGAGGCTTATTACTGCCTTATCGTGCTTGATATGAAGGTTCAGCAGGATATCCGGATTCCTTACCGACACATCCGGACGCTGACCGGTTTTTTCCTTGAAATAGTCTGCAACCGCATCTTTAAGGCGGAGAGCAGCGTACTTTGAATGCGAAATCGCGCTGTCGGAAACATTCCCCGATATGGCAAAGGTATTGCCTTCCGCAAAAAAATCTTCCCACTCGATCTGTTTGGCCTTCTGATAGAGCGTATCGGTGTCATGACAGGTGTATGATATTAAAGGCGCAAGACACCGTGAAAGAAGCCTGGTCAGATAATTAATTCGATACAGGGTTGATTTGTCCGCCCTGAAA
>CAZYTP010000118.1:0-6330 GCA_964650385.1 uncultured Syntrophales bacterium
AGGCGGTACTGGATTTGAACCAGTGACTTCTACCGTGTGAAGGTAGCACTCTCCCGCTGAGTTAACCGCCCGTTTTTAATTCCGGCAACCATACTTCAAAGAAACTTTTTTTTCAAGAAAAGTTTACGGTGCAGCGGGAAAAGACAATTTGAAAGTCGTGCCTTTACCTACTTCGCTTTCAATTTTAATGGTACCATTATAATCGCTGACAATACCGTAACTGATACTTGTCCCAAGACCTACGCCTTTTCCCACCTCTTTTGTTGTAAAAAAAGGTTCGAAAATTTTATCTCTTATATCCTCAGGGATTCCTGTTCCGTTATCATACACCGTTACTACTACCCGGCCGTTCTCTACAAAAGACCTTATTTTCAAAATCTTTCGCAGTTCCTGATTTTTCAACTGGCTGTCCTTTTCATCAAGTGCATCCATGGCATTCTTCACTAAATTCATAAATACCTGTTCCAATCTGTTATGATTTGCAATTATTGAGTGCAGATCTTTGGTCAAATCCAGCTCCACCTCTATCCTGTGTACCCTCAACTGTTGACCAAGTATCTTAAAAACATCCAGAATAGGGGCATTAATATTTATCTTCTCACTTTTGACCTCCGACTGTCTGACAAAATCTCTCATATGATTTATAACCTGATCCGCCCTCCGGACATTTCTCTCGATCTCTTCAGCCATCGTAGATAAATCTTCTCTGTTGATATCTTCATTCTTTTTTATTATTTTCATGAAATAATCAGAACAGACCTGAATTACATTGAGGGGCTGATTTAGCTCATGGGCAATACCGGAAACCATTGTGCCAAGCGTTGCCATCTTACTGGCCTGAACCAGCAGGTTCTCTTTTTCTACATTTTCCGTAACATCAGGAGTGGAAGCTATCAAACAGTCTCTTTCCATAAATATAACCGAGCGAACATGAAGATTAACGTAAAAAAGATTTCCGCCCTTCTTTGTGTGCAATTTCTTGGGATAGAATTTTGAATGATTGAGAGTGATCTTCTTTAAATCCTGCACAATTTCATTGTCTGACTGATGTACCAGAGCTGAAAAGGACATCCCCAGGAACTCATTCCTCGAATATCCGTAACAATCCACGGCAGTTGCATTTACATCGAGGATACCCAGAGTTTTTCTGTCAACAATAATAATGGGATTGGGATCAGCATCAAACATTGTCCTGTACTTTTCTTCCGATACTCTCATGTCATGGTATGATTCAACAATTTTCCGTTCTGCCTCTTTCTGTTCAGTGGTATCCCAAAGGGTTTCAATGGAACCTTTGATCTTCCCGTCAAGTCCTCTGATGGGTGCGGCTGTAAATAAGAGCCATTTATTAGTATTCCCTATATTGGGGAAAAAATCTTCAGCCTCATATCCCCCCTTGATAAGAAGCGATGGAGACGATTTATTGCCATAAAATTCCTTTATTCCATTCCTGTCTATTCCATCGACAATAAGATCTGCCATGCATGGCCTATCCTCTGAATAGAAAGCTTTCCAGTGATTTTTAGTTCCGATGATGTCTTCGGCTTTTTGATTGGTCATTCTTTCTAAGGCCTTATTCCAGTGTGTAACAATATGGTTTTCGTCGATGACAAAAGTGGGAACAGTACTTCCCTGAATAATTTGCGAAATCGTTTGATCACGTCTCACAAGCATTTTTTCTACAGATTGAAGATGCCTGGTTCTCTCACTTACAATATCGCTAAGCTCCTCAGAGAATTGCTCAAACCTTTTGTTTATTCCTGCGCATACTTTATCCCCTAATTTATATGTCTTTATGACAACATCACATAGCTGCTCTTCCATGGTTTTTTTCTTTACTTCTATCTGAAGGAAATCCCATAAAGACATGGCCTCAAAATGGTCTATCAGTCTAATACCACTGGGTTTCTTTTTTCTCAGGGTCTGTAAAAAACGGTCATTCCCCGTTAACTCGACAATCGTGTTCAACTCTTTAAAATTTAAAAGCTCCCTGTAATCATTAGTTGTATAAATTCCCTTCTTTTTGGCATACAGAACCCCTTTTGCCTTATCATCGATATCACAGACACCTAAAATATTTGATTTTACATTACCAAAAACGGGACCTAAAACAATCTTAAGTATTTCCTTACAAACCTTCCCACCCCCAACAATGGCCACCTTTGATTCTGTAAATACTTGTATCACTTTAGCCTCCTCGTATTAGGCAAACAAAACAGTCTTCCAATATTTTTCATTATATTTGAAAGTAAAATCAATTGCAATCTAATCCAGAGACACCCAATATTGCGAACTTACATAATATCGGCAAGAAAGGACTTGACCGAACCAATAAAAAGATTATAGAAATTATACCAAAAGACTTTCCAGCAGAGCATAAGAGAGCCTTGAAAAGCACCTCCCAAGTCATTGCTAGGAGCGAAGCGACGTGGCAATCTGTTCGTAATTACAGGTAATTTGAGATTGCTTTACTGTGTTCGCAATGACAATATGCGTATTTTTCAAAGCTCTCCGTAAATCCTTCTGGTAGACAATCGGAGATTTTTGATGATGAACAGCACAAATAGTATAGTAATATTTGGTCCCATCCGCTTACCCTTTCTCATATTAACCCCGGCATGCGTTATGCTGGGTGTTGCTACTGCTACATGGTCAGGAAGTACAATAAACCTCTATTACCTCGTGTTAGTGCTTATCGGCGCCATGTCAGCACATATAAGCGTAAATGTCCTTAACGAATATCATGACTTCAAGAGCGGGCTGGACTTCAAAACACAACCTACCCTGTTCAGCGGGGGTAGCGGAACCCTTCCCAAAAACCCTGAAGAAGCCCACTTTGCGTTGATTACAGGTATTATAACACTGGCCATCACAGCGCTTATAGGTATATACTTTTTATATGTCAGGGGGCTGTGGCTTTTACCCTTGGGGACAGTCGGCCTTATTATTATCGTTACCTATACAAAGCTAATTACAAGGAGTTATTTTCTCTGCTTAATTGCTCCCGGGCTGGGCTTTGGCCCATTGATGGTTATGGGTACAGACTTTGTCCTCACCGGTTCATACTCCTGGACATCATTTATTGCATCCCTTGTTCCCTTTTTCCTTGTGAGCGATCTGTTGCTCTTGAACCAGTTCCCGGATGTTGAGGCGGATAAATGGGTCGGAAGAAGGCATTTGCCTATCATAATCGGGAGGAAAGCGAGTGCAAAGATCTATAAGGTATTTCTTGCAGCCACCTACATGGCTGTCATCCTTGGCTACGTAGCCGGAGCTCTTCCCCTGGAAGGCTTTTTGGCACTTGCTTCTATTTTCCTTGCAGTTCCTACAGTGAGAGGTGTTACCAGATATGCAGATGATATACCGAAGCTGATACCGTATATGGGCAGGAATGTTATAATAAATATCATAACCCCCGTATTGCTTGCAATTGGCCTGTTTATCGGCCGGTAATAACAGGCAAATTTGTCTTGATAAATTCTGAATCGAACTGTACAAACCATGAAACTAACCGTTTGCGGGTTTTGCAAACGGCAGAAATCCGTTGGAGATAGATTTTATGTCGGATTAAGACCTTTTCTCAAGGTCTCACGAGAACATGGAGGCTAAGGATTGAAAATGTATTGGGGAAAAGAAGATGAGACAATGCCACGAGACAGATTGGAGGCTTTTCAGCTTGCAAGATTACAAGAGACCCTCAAAAGAGCAAAGAAATCCCCCTATTACGGACAATTGTTTGATGAAATAAACCTGGATCCTGATAAGCTTACTTCTCTCAAGGATATAGAAAAAGTGCCCTTTACCACCAAGGAGAATCTGAGGGAACACTGGCCTTATGGATTTCTGGCGGTTTCCATGGATGAACTGGTGAGAATGCACTCATCTTCCGGAACGACCGGCAGGGCAACGGTGATATTTCATACTGCACGGGACATTGATGTATGGACCAATCTCCTGGCACGTTCCATGTACATGACAGGCATGAGAAAGACCGATGTCTTTCAGAATATGATGACCTATGGACTTTTTACCGGCGGTCTCGGTTTCCACTACGGTGCGGAGAAAATAGGTGCACTGGTTATACCTGCCGGGGCAGGAAACAGCAAACGCCAGATACAGCTTATGCGGGATTTCGGTACGACTGCCATCCATATTATACCCAGTTATGCACTCCATCTCTCTACTGTTTTTGAGGAAGTAGGTGTTAATCCCCTAACGGACATAAAAGTGAGGATTGCCTTTCTTGGGGCTGAACCCCACTCGGAAAAAATGAGACGGAAGATTGAAGAATGTTATGGTTTGAAGGGCTATAACTCCTATGGCCTCTCAGAAATGAACGGGCCCGGGGTTGCCTTTGAATGTCCATTTCAGAGCGGAATGCACATCTGGGAGGACAGCTTTTTTGCGGAGGTCATCGATCCTGACACTCTTGAACCTATGCCCTATGGCGAGGAAGGAGAACTTGTCCTTACAACGCTTATGAGGGAGGGTATGCCTGTTTTAAGATACAGGACGAGTGACTTAACCAGGATAATCCCGGAACCCTGTGAATGCGGCAGGACTCACAAACGAATTGAGAGGATAAAGGGAAGAACCGACGATATGATGATTCTGAAAGGGGTAAACATCTTTCCCATTCAGATAGATAGAAAACTTATGGAAATACCGGGTGTGGGAACCGACTTCCAAATTATTCTGGAAAGGGAGGGACTCAACGATAATATGATCGTCAGGGTTGAGGTGCAGAAGGAATTTTTCTCAGGAAACCTGAAACAGCTTGAAATCTTGCGAAAGAAGGTCATTGAGGAACTCAAAAGTGATATCCTGATAACCCCCAGGGTGGAGTTGGTTGAACCCGGCAGCCTTCCGAAAACTGAAGGAAAAGCGATACGGGTCATAGATAACAGAGAAGAGTGACAAGTTCGTAAAAAGTCAATTTTCTACCCTTCCCCGATCAGGTCGAGGACAAGCTTTGTCATTCCCGCGAAAGCGGGAATCCAGTAAATTCAATCTGTTATAGACTCCCGCTTTCGCGGGAGTGACGGACAAAAAGACTTTTTACGAATACATCAAGATTAGAACAGGAGTAATAATATGACGGCCTATCAAATTTCAATATTTGCAGAAAACAAACCTGGAAGGCTGGCAAAGGTTACAGGTCTACTTGCGAAGGAAAAGATAAATATAAGAGCCACAACAATATCCACATCCGGTGACTTCGGGATTATCAATCTCATAGTGGATGACCCTAAACGTGCCCACAAGATTTTATCAAAAGAAGGTTTGACGGTTTCCACAAAGGACGTTATCGCCGTTGTTATTGATGATCAACCGGGTGGATTGGATAAACTGATTCAGGTACTTGCTGACGAGAATATCAATATTGAGAATGCTTATGGTTTCGTTATCGAGAGCTGGAAGAATGCGGTATTTGTCGTTGAAGTAGATCTGCTGGAAAAGACTCAGGAAATACTCAAAAAGAAAGGGTTTAAAACACTGGACACTGAATCTCTTTCGGCAATAGAGCCCTTTCATTATTTGAAATACTGACAGCTTTGTAGAAAGTCCCAACAACTTGTCATTTCGAGTGAAATGAGAAATCTTTTCAATGTAACATGGTAAAAACTAAGATTTCTCCCGGAGCCTACCTTGAGCGTAATAGTAAGATTCCTCGCTTCGCGCTCAGAATGACAGAAGCGAAGGGGTCGAAATGGCACATTAACTAAATCCAACTCGTTACATCGTTAATATCAAAGGAGACATTATGACTCACGAAAATGCGGGCAATTACTCTGCAAAACACCTGCCCGACAAGAAACTCGACAAGAAAATTGCCGAGGCTGTAAAACTACAGGCTATAGATGGGAAAATATCGTGTGCTTCCGGTCACAAAATTGCCGGCCAGTTGGATGTTCCGCCCGCCGAAGTGGGTATTACTGTCGACCTTCTGGAAATACGTATAAACAAATGTCAATTAGGTCTTTACGGATATTCCCCTAAGAATAGGATTGTCAAACCGGCCGAGAAAGTATCTCCTGAACTTGAAGAGGCTATTCTGAAAACACTGTCTGATAACCGCCTTCCCTGTTCGGCTGCCTGGGAAATAGCCAAGAGGTTTAATATTCCCAAAATGGAAGTCTCTTGGGCATGTGAAGCGTTAAAAATTAAAATGTCTTCCTGCCAGCTGGGAGCTTTTTAAATCCACAGATTACGCAGATTAAACGGATTACTTCAGAACATGGGGACAGATTTAAAATCTGTCCCCATAAAACCGTCACTCCCGCGAAAGCGGGAGTCCATAACAGCTTGAAATTGCTGGATTCCCGCTTT
>CAZYTP010000119.1:0-6313 GCA_964650385.1 uncultured Syntrophales bacterium
CGGGGGCTGGATTCGAACCAACGACCTTTGGGTTATGAGCCCAACGAGCTACCAGACTGCTCCACCCCGCGCCATTTATCTATTTGAAGAATAAGTTACTAAATCAATACCTTTTAAATGTCAAGAGTTTTTCTGTAATTCCTCTATTACTTCGAAAACATTTATTTTTCTTTCTATGCCCTTTATATCGAAAGTGTCCATACTTTCTACCTTTACAGAATCCTGAACTTCTCCGTAGGTCTCGTCACATATCAGTATCTGATCTTTTTTGGCATGGCGCTCAAGTCTTGCTGCCAGGTTGACCGAAGAACCAAAAACAGTGTATTCTTTTTTTTGGGGTGAACCGAATATTCCAACCATTGCCTCTCCGGTGCTTATCCCGATCCCTACAGGAATATTCTTGTCAATCTTTGAAAGGTTTTTGTTGATTTTGGCCATTTCTTCTCTCATTCTTATTGCACACTTAACTGCTCTTAGCGCATCGTCATCATAGGATATCGGCGCTCCGAATATTCCCATGATGCTGTCCCCTATGTGTTTATCCAGGGTGCCATTATATTCAAAAATGATATTGTCAAGGGGTGAGAAGTAATGAGAATTGAGCATGTCGGAAAGCTCTAAAGGACTCATCTTTTCCGATATTTCCGTAAAACCGCGAATGTCACTGAAAAGTATACTGACCCTTTGCTTTCTCGGAACTATGTTCTTTCCTTCCTTCTGCAGTTCGGTAAGTATCTGTTCTGATACAAACTGTTTTAACCTCTTTTTGATATTGTATTCTCTGACTTTTGCTCTTAATTCGATGTTTTCAAAGGGTTTGGTTAAAAATCCGTCTATACCCGCATTGACCGAATGGATGGCACTTTCCATCGTCGCATATCCCGTAAGCATAATTCTGGTGATTTCGGGGTTAATACTGCCTATTTCAATCAATGTTTCGAGACCATCAATGCCGGGCATCTTAAAATCTGATATTACCGTTTCTATATCCCGCCAGTTATCCTGGACGATATTGATAGCTTCCATGCCATTCTCCGCCAGGAGGATATTGTAACCATCTTTTACGAGAACTTTCTTAAGGGATCTCCTGACCCCTTCTTCATCGTCTACTATCAATAACCCTGTCATTTTTCTCTCCTCTTACAGGGAAGGACTATTGTAATAGTGGAGCCCATACCTGTTTCGCTTTTGATGTAAATATCGCCCATGTGCCTCTTTATGATTTCATGAGATATATACAGGCCCAAGCCCGTTCCTTTACCTACCCCTTTGGTTGTAAAAAACGGCTTGAAGATATCCTTGATTGTTTCGGGGGGGATTCCATTTCCAGTGTCAAGACACTCTACTACTACACTATTCGTCTCTTTTTTATAACGTGTAGTTAATGAAATTTTACCTTTACCTTCGGGCAGTGCCTGAATGGCGTTTTTTATAATATTAATGAAGACCTGTCCAAGGTTTGCAAAATTGCCTTCAATCTCGGGCAGGGTTTCGTCGTAATTTTTTTCGATGCTCACACTGATGTATTTGTATTGGTTGTATAAAACTCTCAGCGCATCGTCTATCACCACGTTGATATTCACCGGTTCAACGTACGTCTGTGTCTGTCTGGAGAGATCGAGTAAACTTTTTACTATATCCCTTGCCCTCCTTAACTCCTTCAGACTAAATTTGAGATCATCTATTATCTCGTTTTCCTCGTCACCCTTTTCTTCCGGTTTGTCCATAGATTCTATGCTTGTTTGGATAAGGCTTGAAGCGCTCGATAGTGGATTGTTCAATTCATGTGCTGTTCCCGCAACAAGCTGCCCAATGGCTGCTAAGCTTTCCGACTGAATTAGCTGTTTTTGTGTTTTATCTTTTTCTTCCAGGGTGCGTTGAAGGACTGCCGTCCTTTCTTCGACCTTCCTTTCCAGCTCAATATTCAAGTTCTCAAGCTTTTCATAGTTCCTTGCATTTTCTATAGCGATTGCACTTTGATTTGCAACGGTTGCTAATAGTTCCAGATCTTCATGAACAAACAGTTCCTCCGATTTTTTCTCTCCCAGCAATATCATCCCCGTCAGTTTTTCTCTTGAAATCATGGGGATAACAAGAGACGCTTTAAATGTATTAAAGATATTGACGATTGAAGTTCTGTCTTCTTCGGGAATAGAAATGTTGTCAACGGCAGCCTGATTCAAGGATCCCCTGTTTTTCTCAAGAAATGTAACTATCGGATGATTTTTCTCTATGCCGTCGGGCAGCATGCTCTGATACGAGTATGAATGAAAAAAGTCCTTTTCATCATTATATATCAGGAGCGTTACGTGACTTACCTGCAATGCTTCCGAAATAGAGTCCAGCAGAAGGTTTGTAATTTCATCAAATTTCAGCAGGGAAGTCATCTTCCAGCTTATTTCTTTGAGGGTTTTTTGATAATCGTATTTTCCCCTGAAGAAAAGCTTATCGATAAATTCCTGAACCTTTATTCGTATAGGGTTGAACAGAAGGACTATAAGTAAGGCTAGGGAAAAAGAAAGAATGACAGGGTTGCTATACCCGGACCACATAAATAATACGTTGAACAGGTATATGATGAATATGTAAAGCACTGTCAGTATGGCAGTCAGGAAAAAATAGACAGTTCCTCTTCGTATTACCGTACCGATGTCGAGAAGGTCGTATTTAAGCACTCCAAAGGCTAAGATAATCGCAGGAATGAAGCTGAAGTTGCCCATCGGATAAACATTGAAACCGCTTACGGGAAAATAATTTAATGAAATGAGAATAGTGCTCAAGCCCATTCCGGCAAGTACATATTTTGTCCTGTTTTTCTGCTGATTATCGCTGGCATTTTTCATGCCCATAAACAGGGTTAGAATGCAATATAGTACCGTTGAAATGGCGAAAAGTGAAAAGAGATGATAAACCGGACCGGCTTTGGCAATTGTCCCAAAATGATATTCGTTAAATCCGCTTATGAAAAGGTCTGTCTGGGTAAAAAATAAAAATATTAAACTTAAAAAACAGGCAATATACACAAGCCATTTTCTTCGGGAAATTCCGAGGAAGGAGTGAACAAACTGGATGTACACGGGCAGAATAAAAACTAAAAATAAATAGGCTAATCTGTCAATTTTAAGGGCAAGGGTTTTGTTCGGTATAATGGAAACTAAGGCAACATCAATGTTAATTACTGCTACTAAAAAACAGATGCCTGCAAAGAGGAGATTCGTCGGGTTTTTTCTGCCTTTTAAAAGGGAAATCAGTACAAGACATACAAAAACGACAAAACCTAAAAAAGGGGTTATACTGTATGTGTGCGACTCTCTCAGATAGTCAAAAAACATATCATACCGCTGCCTTTCTCATAAACGTACAAAGTCCCTAAAAAACGAATACTGCGGCTGCCAGTACCGTTGTATAGCCACCGTCCTTTACGATACTCGATTGCGTGGTATCACGTGTTCTTACAATCTTGCCGCTTATTTTGAATATCTCCCTCTTTTCATCCCAGCTTTCATCTACATCGAAATCTATTCCGAGGGTGGATGCCAGCATAGCGGCTGCCAGATCTTCCGCATATTCCCCCACTTCTGTTCCTTTCCGTCCGAAGGCATGATACTCGCTGATATATCCATACGCCGATTTATCAGCCGGAATAGCGCAACCCACTGAAGCGGCTAAAAGTCTTCTCGGTTCGTTGCTGCAGCAGCGGCTTATAACATAGTAAGTTATCGCACCGGGCATGAGCTCTTTTAACCCCTGAACTTTCGATATCATCTTACAACCGGGCGGGAAGATGCTCGATACCTTAACCAGGTTGTATTTTTCTATGCCGGCACTCCTCAATGCCAGCTCAAAAGAGTGAAGTTCCTCCTTATGATGACCAACACCTTTTGTAAAAAACATCTTTTTGGGAACGAATATTTTCAATTTTCAACTCCTTCTATTATATAACCCATTATTCTATATATGAGTTTTGCCGCTAAAAAATCGGGTGCAACCATTCCTGGAATGGGTGTAAGTTCAACTATGTCAAATCCGCGTATCTTGCATCTCTTTGATACCTCTTTAATCAATCTCAGGAGATCATTCCAGTAAATGCCTCCTGGTTCAGGTGTACCGGTTGCCGGCATTACAGAGGGGTCAAGTACGTCAAGATCAACTGTTAGATAAATATCACCCGACAGGTTTTCACAGACCCGTTTTACCCATTCATGATTTTCATTTATGAAACCCATCGGAAATGTCTTTACCTCACTTTTAGCTAAGAAGACAGCCTCTTCCTTGCTGATGCTTCGCACACCTGCCTGGACAAGAGGACAGAGCTCAGATATTCTGCGGCCTACTGATGCGTGACTGTAGGGGCTGCCCTGATAGGTATCTCTCATATCCGCGTGAGCATCAAGCTGGAGCACCGAAATCGAAGGGTATTTCTCCTTCATTGCCCTGACGGCTCCGAGTGAAATGCTGTGTTCTCCTCCCAGTATGACCGGTATCTTGTCGAAAGACAAAATATAACTTATCCTTTCACATACAATTCCCATCATTCTTTCCGGACCACGGGCGTCCGTTTCTACAGGTGGTAGAGTGTGAATCCCTTCAAGATAGGTTTCCCTGCAAAGTTCTTCATCATAGAGTTCCAAGTTGCTGGAAGCGTCCAGTATGGCCGCCGGTCCCCTTCTTGACCCGGGCTGATAGGTTGCGGTCAGGTCGTATGGAATAGGCACCACGACAAACGTTGAATCTTCAAGAGAAGAAAAATCAGAAAGTATTCCTCCAAAATTCATAAGAGAACTGCTCCAAATCTGTTTATTATGGTTGGTAAACGGAGAGGGTAAATTTGCCGTTTTCATATACAAGATAAGAGTAGTGGCTGATCCAGTCACCGAGAGTTACGAATATTTTTTCCCTCCCGTCAATAGTATACTGTTTTATTGTCGGTTTATGGCAATGCCCCAAGATTACGGCATCAAACCCTTCTTTAAATTTCTCAATGCTAAAGGCCTCCATTTTTTCGACGAGGCCATCCGGAGACTTTGCTAAATGCTCGTTGCTTATTTTTGAGCTCATCCGGGCAATTTTCCAGAGGATAACAGGGGGGATTTTTTCCTGTATTTGGTAAAAGGTCCTGCTCCTCAATAGCTTTCTTAACATCAGATATCGGGTATTGGCCGTATCGATGGTATCTCCGTGTGAAACAAATGTTAAGATGCCGTCCAGATTGATAGTCCCCCAATCAGGAAAGACCTCCATCCCGTGTCTATCAGTAAAGAATTTTTTGAGAAAGAAATCATGGTTTCCTTCACATAAATGTATCTGGACTCCGCTGTTTTTCAAATCTGTCAGCTTGTTAACTATTGTTCTGAAATCGGGATATAGTTTCTCCCCTCTGCAAAACCAGAAATCGAAAAAATCACCGACAATAAAAAGATGGTCAATTTTCTCTTTGAGGGTATCGAGGAAATTCGACAGAAAATGATAATTAGCATCCTCTCTGCTTTGTAGATGGGCATCAGATAAGAAAAGTGCTTTCATTGTTTCAGGATTTTTTCAACCAGGTTTTTCGAATTTTCAAACATTGTGTCAATCTCTTTCTCACTCATCCCTGCCCCGGCAGCTATTCTGCGGGCCATCTCTTTACTTACAAGGTCTTGAGGGGCATGGGTATCGGTATTGAGGACGAGACCGGCATCAAATTTACGGGCCAGTTTTACAACATGTCCATTGGTTAAACTGTGTCCGCGCCTGGTGGAAATCTCTAAAAACACCGATTTTTCGGAGCACAACCTGACTTCTTCTTCCGTTATTAAGCCCGGATGGGCAAGAATATCTATCGGTGATTTAATCGCGGCAAGATTGGTTCCCGAAACAACCGGCTCTACGATGGTTTCTCCATGTACGACGACTATCTTTGCTCCCATTTTCCTCGCTTCTACTGCCAGCTCGTGGATGCTTTCCGGTGGAACATGGGTGATCTCAATTCCCGGGATAGCTTTGATAGAATATGCATCGGATATTTTCTCACAGACTTTCACTATGCGCGGGATAATAAAATCTATATTTGAGTGGTCTGCATGGTCAGTTATTGCAATTGCTTGATACCCGGCTACCGAGGCTCTCCTTATCAGCTCCGACGGAACTAATTCTCCGTCGCTGAAAATTGAATGGGTGTGAAGGTCAATCATGCGAGTTCTCCTGTAAATAGTCGAGGGTAGTTTCTTTAACAGAGTTCCCATAGCAGAATTTACAATTAAGTTCAATAAAGATTAAACCCCCAAAATCCGACATAGGTTTAAGTGGATCAGTTTTTTGGAGGTTTTTGCTC
>CAZYTP010000120.1:0-6279 GCA_964650385.1 uncultured Syntrophales bacterium
GAACAAAGGATTGAGTTCGACCGCTTCGCGGATCGACTCAATCCTTATAGGTTAGTATCTATTCTACATTTTTCAAGCTCCAAACGGCTGATTATTTTGATCAAAGATCGTCACCATGCTGAGGAATTCCGGAATTTCCCTAAA
This sequence comes from uncultured Syntrophales bacterium, assembly GCA_964650385.1. Taxonomy (GTDB): domain Bacteria; phylum Desulfobacterota; class Syntrophia; order Syntrophales; family JADFWA01; genus JAUSPI01. The sequence continues at coordinate 145 of CAZYTP010000120.1, forward strand.
ATTAAAGTTCAGCCAATACATTTTATTATTTACGGCAAATGATTAATTTACTTTTACCTGATTTAGTGTGTGATAATGTAACGTTAGGAAAAATTTCCTTAAATGGAGATATACCCTGTTTAAGAAACTCCCGGGAATCATTTGGACCCATCATTAGCATCCTTATATAAAATAGTATTTTTATTAATAATTTACTTGGGATTTCATGCTCCATAATCAATACCAATCCACTTGGCTTTACTACTCGTTTCATTTCCCAAAGTGTATTCTTTCTAACCTGACCTTTTAATTCATATAACGCATGAGAACAACAAACAACATCAAAACAATCATCTACAAATGACAAACTTGCAGCATCTCCCTCAATAAAAATTACTTTATCAGATGAATCCTTCTCATTTGCTTTATGTAACATGCCAAGAGAAAAATCATATCCAATTGCCAAAATATCAGGGGATTGTTCAGCAAAAGTAAGAACAACTGATCCTGTACCACAGCAAATATCCAACACTTTAGGTTGTATTTTATCTTTTAATCGTGCTGAATCAACTAAAAATTTACGAGTCTCTTCTCCATAATTATGGGAATGTAATTTTATAAATAAATCATAAAAATGCGAAAAGATATTATAATATTTTTGCCGACCAGTTCGTAATTTTGACATGATTATAGGTAAATATTATTGGATATGTCTATAATTTCTTTTTACGGAATTCCCGTGCCTACGATTCCCGCGTTGTGTTATGTGATGCGGATATCCGGGAACGACGATTTTTGCTATACGTGCCATAAATGTATAATGTCATTACTGACACCAATTGTCCATAATTTAGTATTGTGTCCGTACGTAGTAACAACTGTTTGATCTAGCGGGTTAAAGTCCCGTCCAAGGAAGTGTCTCGATTACCGGACACCCCATGAAGTGTTCTGGAAGGCTGTTCGTGGTGCGCTTGCAATTTGAATTCACCGATTCGCTTCTATTAGGATTAAAAATTTATAAATTAGCTCCCAAAAATAATGTTCCAAGTGTCATTAACAATAGACCGGCAAATATTTCAATGCCCTGTTCAATATAAACTGCCCATTTACTATTTTTTGAAATTGCGGTAAGTGAAGCAACTTTTCCTGATATGGCGATTAATACAACAATTGATACTGTAAGTGCCATTCCTATTGAAATGGTTATCCCTAATATTATACCAAGTGTAATTAGATTCATTGATAATGCAAACAGCATAACCATTACAACTCCGGGGCAAGGGATACTGCCAACAACAAACGCTAACAGAACAGGATTAGTGTATTTCCTGGATTTAAATGTTTCGTATGTATCCTGTTTTTGATCATGTTTTTTTATCAATTTGTAAAGGCTCTGTATAAAAATTCCAAGGCCAAAGCAGGCAATGATGCTGTAACTGATGACTTGGGTTATGTTGGTGACAGTTTCAAAGTTTTTGGTAATGCTTGTTTTTAGAATAACGCGTATAACAAGTACGAAAATAATACCTGAAACTCCGTGAAACAGAGCCAGGCAATTACTGAACAGCATACCCTGAATATATGAAGGCCGTTGTGATAATATGTAAGATAAAGCAATAGCCTTTCCATGCCCCGGACCGACAGCGTGGATTACTCCGTATATAAATGCGGACACAATAAGCAACAATAATGGTTTTATGCTTCTTGTCGATTTAGCTTGCCGGACAAGTGAAGACATTATTGTTTTTAATTTATGTTGCCATATAATTATTTTTGCGAAAATTTTATTGCTTATAACAGGCCTGGTTGCAACATGCTGATTTTCCGGCTTTGTTGTAAAAGGATTAAGGCCACTTGCCAAAGGGGCAATCGAAAGAGTTAACAATAAAATTAAAAAAATTGCAGATTGTTTCATTGTTTTGTACGAAAATCCAAAAATAGCGCAGATGGATTGACCTGTCCATAGTATATTGATATTGACTTATCTTTTTTAACAACCATTCTTACTTCAAATGATTCAGGATTATCTAATGATACTGAACCATTATTCGCAAAGAAAAGAGTACTGTAATAAGATGGATCATATGAAGCAACACAAACATTTTTAAAGTTATTTGTGACCGTAACATGACAAGGGATAAAAAATTTGTAAACTAATTTTTTATCATGCAACTCAGCTGAAAAATTTTGAATAAATTTAACATCAAAAGGTTTCCCATCAATTTTTATAAAAGTAAAATAATTGTAGTTGGATACATATGAAAAGGCCTCTTTTTTTATTAGTGCCACTTCACTTTTTTCTAAAAATTCGTTTTGATTTTTATCATAATCTCCAGCTATCATGCTGGTAAACATATCGTCAAATGACCAGTGAATGTTGAAGCCTGCAAGCCCTTGATCATCAAAAACTATTTTTATCTTTTGAACGATAAAGACATGTGGATGTGACAAAGCAACACCACAAAATATTGTCAGAAGGATGATAGGCATGGTAAATATAATAGCTGTTTTTTTTCTCATGATAATATTCCAGCTTTTCTTTACCGCAGAACGATGAAGCTGACTCGACGCGGCGCTCCATTCTTTAATTTTCTGCAACCGCTGTCACCCCGCGCTCGAGTCAAGCGCCTGGTGTACACCCGGCATGGGCGTGAACTTATGGGGTGAAAGTCCCCTATACGTGAACCCTGCTAATGGGTTGAAATATTAGCAGAAGTATTAGCCGAAGGCAAGGGCGTTTCCGTGAGGAAGGGTCTGAAGGAAGCCGGAGTGCAAAGCTATGAGCCGACGGACAGAAATAGCATATAAGGCCAAGTTTCCGGGTAAGTTAGCACCACATAACGAAGCCCAGGGTTCGGGAGATACGGTAAATGCTGCGGTTGCATAGTGACAGTTCACGTTCTTATACCCCTCAAGGGGGTACTGAAAAGAGTCCGGGGAGACCTGCTCGACGTGGGGTCGTTTTATACGACAGCGCCCGGTGTGGCAACACACAGGGTGATCGGGCAGGAGTCAGCAGAGGCCATAGTAGGCGTAGGAATCCACCACTTATGGTGGCGTGGTAGCTGGAAACGAGCCCGGCGAATAGAAAAGCTGGGAGGTCTCATCCCGCCGAAGGGCCAAACCCGAAGTATGGGGAATAGTCCATATGTGCTCCGTAACGCGATGAACCCGACTGGGTGAGCGAAAATTTCGGGCGCGTCATAAGGTATGCTACTCCTCAAGTATCAACTTGCAGTTGCCGCCTTCTTTTCAAAGAGCTGTAGGTTATATTTTAACCGACTACGGTCCGTTAGTCTTTGGGAACCGCCCAGTGCGGACCCGCACGCTGGGTGGTGTGGGGGCCGGGGGAGAAAACCCCCCGGCTACCCGATTCGGCGATTTCGTAAATCCTGCATCCAAATTTCGTTTTGCCAAAGTCCGCAATTAGACATCTTCCTTGTTCTCTGAGACCCTGCGGCATTTTTAATTTCGTGATGCAACTCGCCCTTCCGAATACACAGAGATAGGCACGCGAGGCATTTTTCTGGTTTCGGTAGGCACGTAGTTTGGCCAAATCACCGTCAATTTGGGGTTTTGTTTTCTTTGCCCACTTGACCTCCATGGCAAATGTAAGATTTTCCTTGCGAGCCACGAAATCCAGCCTCTTCTTATCGCCGGTCTTGGGCTGTTGTAGTCCGGGGCAAACCACCTCGCACTCAACTGTGAACCCGCGAGCCGTTAGAATTCTTAGGATTGGTTCATAAAGGAGGTACTCGCTGAATGATTCGTTCATCTCACAGGCGGCAAGGTAGCTAACATAACCCGAAAGACCTCGCTTCAGTCGGTACAGCGCGTCATTTGGCTCTGGAAGAGGAGAGCGTTTTTTCATGTTTCGTATACCTCCATAGTACCAGCCGAACGATCAAGGTCACTTGAGTAGGATAAGGGACGTCCTTAAACAATTCAATAAGTTGTCTTCAAGATAGAGTTATTTAACTATTTAAGGACGTCCCTCTTCCTTCCCAGGTTCTTCGATTTGTTAAGGAACAAGAGGGAAAAATACTTTTTCCCTAAAGGGATTCTTTTGCCTATTGACAAAGGTGCGGCTCATATGTGTTCGGTCACTTAATCTGCATTGAGATTCTTCAAAATCTTCTTTGCCAATGGTTCTTTGATCTCGGCGTGCCGGGGGACAGCTTCCATCGCTCCGTTCTTCGGATTAATCCAAAGTGAATGCGAGGCTCCTTCCCGTTTCAGATAGCAACCCGCGATTCTCAACCTTCGCTCCAAGTCTCGTCGTTTCATCCAATCATCACCGTGTCTTGGATAGCATCCTCGGGCAGCCCTCGGAGAATGTCAGCCTTGCGATCCTCCAAGATCAATTCAATAGCCTGACGCAGACTAACCTTGGTTTCCTCTATCGTCTCGCCTTGTCCGTTGGCACCAGGCACCTCCGGACAGATAGCCCAAAAGCCGCCCTCGGGTGCGGCTTCTATGATTGCTGTAAATTCTGCCTTCATTATAATCTCCTATCGTTTGTTGTTGACCGAACCATTAAATGTTAAGAAATAAATCAACAATATTGGATATCAGCATATTGTTTCTTGACTTTAATCGTATGTTAATAGAGCATAATTTTTAATGGAAAAGCAAGAATTTTATAATCATAATAGATTGCCGCGTCGCTTAGCTCCTCGCAATGACCAGAAACGTAGTTATGCAAACCTCTCATGTGAAAATGACTCTAAGATTGGCAGAAAGACAAACATCGGACTATGATAGACAGGGCAAAGACTATTCTCGGGGATGTATTCGGATATGATGAATTCAGGCCTCTTCAAAGAGAAATTATAGGAAATGTTCTCAAGAAAAGAGACACGCTCGTTATTATGCCTACGGGAGGGGGAAAATCGCTCTGTTATCAAATCCCCGCCCTCATTTTTAAGGGTTTGACCGTTGTTGTTTCGCCTCTGATTTCGCTGATGAAGGATCAGGTGGAACAATTAGCGGAACTTGATGTCCCTGCGATATTCCTGAACAGTTCATTGTCTAATGAAGAATATAACCGCAATGTGGAGCGTCTGAGGAAAAACGGGGTCAAATTGCTTTACCTTGCCCCGGAAGCCCTTCTAACACCGAGGATGTTGTCGCTGCTTTCCTCGCTCCAGGTTGATTGTCTGGCAATAGATGAAGCCCATTGTATTTCGGAATGGGGACACGATTTTCGACCGGAATACAGGCAGCTTGTTGAAGTCAAGTCTCGTTTCCCTTCTGCTACGTGTATCGCTCTTACGGCAACGGCAACACCGAGAGTTCAGGAAGATATAAAAAGCAACCTCAAATTTGATGCCTCAAATGAATTTATCGCCAGCTTTAACAGGGAAAACCTGTTCATTCAGATCACTCCGAAAAACAAGCCGGTCTCACAAACCATAGAATTTCTCGAGAAGTATCCGAATCAATCGGGCATCATTTACTGTTTTTCCCGCAGACAGGTGGATGATCTGTATGAGATATTGAAAAGCAAGGGGTATTCCGTCAGGCCCTATCATGCCGGATTATCCGACGTAGAGCGCACACGAAATCAGGAATTGTTTATCAGGGATGATGTGCAGATTATAGTTGCCACAATCGCCTTCGGAATGGGAATCAACAAACCCAATGTCCGCTTCGTTATTCATTTTGATCTTCCTAAAAATATTGATACCTACTATCAGGAAATCGGTCGAGCCGGACGCGATGGATTGAGGGCCCATTGCCTGTTATTGTTCAGCTATGCTGATATTCGGAAAATTAAGTATTTCATAAACCAGAAAGACGATAATGAACAACGCATTGCCAACATCCATCTCAATGCCATGTTGCAATTTACCGAAACAGAGGTGTGTCGCCGCCGGCCTCTCCTGACATATTTCGGAGAAGATTATTCTACTGAAAAATGTGATATGTGCGACAACTGCCTGGCGGGAGAAAGAAAACTTGTGGACATCACCGTTCCGGCCCAGAAGTTTTTCTCATGCGTAAAGCGTACCGATGAGGTATTCGGAGCGAATCATATTATTGATGTTTTGCGCGGCTCACAATCACAGAAGGTGTTGAAGTTCGGACACGAAAATCTATCAACTCACGGTATCGGAAAAGAGTATTCAAGAAAACAGTGGTTTCATCTTGCGC
>CAZYTP010000121.1:0-6122 GCA_964650385.1 uncultured Syntrophales bacterium
TACCATGATGAAACGTGTATGTACAGAATATGTCTATGCGATGATTAAGCAGAGCAGCGCTTCTATCAGAAGATGACCGGGCTGTCAAACAATATGAACAAAACATCCCGGAAAGGTCACATGGATGAGGTTTCAGTTTTGTTTAAATCGGGGGATTCCGTACTCATTTTTCAACAATAGGTTAGATTTTTTATTTACAATGCTATAATGCTGGTGAAAAATAATCGTCTAAATTTTTCAGATATTCGTTTACTGTACGTAACAAAAAGATGATTGACTGGCAATTTGTTAGTGGTCATTTTCTTGTAAGTTTTTTCCTTACCAATCATAGAGGATTTCCCAGTGCTCCATAAAGGAGGGACCTTTTTGGCTGTATCGGCATGAAAGTGTTTTGCCCGTACCAGGGCCCCCGTTGCCGTTTTCATGCCAGTAGCGCAAATAAATAGCGGGAATTTGTCTGGGGATATCCTGGGTTTTGTCGGGGTCTACTGGTTCTTCCAGCCAGGTCTCCTTCTGTTCAATTACTTTCCAAACCGTCCCTAATTGCTTGCTTCTGACCCTTTCCCCCACATGAGGAAGTCCCATTTTTTCCCTGAGTTCTTTAAACCTGTAAGTAGAACATTCACCGTTGTCCAAAACCTTCTCCCCAAAGACTATAATGCCAATAGCCCCAAGGGGTGCCGTCAGGAGGATGGAAAGGACTGCCACGGCTAAAATAACCTCCCCGGAGGCCACACCTGCCGCAAGGGGTACAGCTCCAATGGCCGCCTGAACCGTGGCCTTAGGAACGTATGCAACCACGCAAAAAAGCTTTTCCTTCCAGTTGAGAGGCGTACCCAGCAAAGACAGGTATGTTCCTATGCTCCGAAAAACGAGGCCTACCAGAATAACCGCGGCGCCTGCAAGACCTGCTTTCCATGCTACATGGATGTTTACCTGAGCACCCACAAGAACAAAGAGAAGCAGTTCAGCAAAGACCCAGAGGTATTTAAGTTTCTGGGAAATGATATGGGCAATCGCTTCAGATTTTTCGAGGATAATGAACCCGATAGCCATAACTCCCAAAAGACTTGCTATTGGAACCCATTTTTCGCAGGCTCCTTCCAGCCAGGTAAGACAAATGGCGACACCCAAAACCACCAGGGTGCGTTTAGGAGAGCGCCAATCATATTTCTGAAAAAGTTTCAGGAGGAAATATCCCGGCACGAGCCCGACAATAATTCCAAGTATAATAGAAATGGGAATATCAGCCAACCTGGCCCAAATATGGACTTCGCTCCCACTGTACATACCTAAGAATACGGTAAAAAGTACAATGACAAAGACATCGTCTAAAGCGGATGCCCCAAGTAGCAGGGTTGGGATGCCCTTTTTTGCCCCACGACCGCGATCCATAAAATCAATCATGAGCGGTACCACGACAGCAGGAGAAACTGCCGCCAGTATAGCCCCGAGGATGGCTGCTTCAATATAAGTTATGTGTAACAATATAGGGGCAACCAACATAATCCCTATTATTTCAAAAATGGCCGGAATAGTGCTCATGGTGAGTGCGGCACGGCCGACCCTGTTCAGGGTGTCGCGGCGGAGTTCCAATCCGGCTCGAAGCAGAATAACGATCAAGGCAATCTGGCGGAATTCTCCCGAGACTTGCGCCATTTCCGGGGAAATGAGATTCATAATGTAAGGACCAACTAAAACACCGACAAGCAACATCCCAATCAGGCCGGGCAACCTGATGCTCCGAAAAAGATAGTCTGCAAACAGCCCCAGAATAATAATCAACGCAATATTGATAGCCATAAGATTCCCTATTGCAGGCTTTGCATAATTGCAGGTTCGGTCATTGCGAGGAGTAAACCTTAGTCTCCTCTTTATATCCTCGACGATTGATGAATACAGGCCTACGAAAAGCCCCGCTCAACCAGGTTGGTGCGGGGCTTTTCGTAGTCTTAATAAAAATTCTGCCACTGCTTTCACTTAGCATGACAGAATTTTTCAATAATCTGACTCCTACCCCTTTTGGGAGCAAGAATCATCATCCCAAAATCAACGGATGGTTTTTAGGCAAACTTAGATAGATTCCGTTATCTTCTGGTTATTTTTCAGTTTAAACTTCATATATAATTCGCAGTTTTTTGTCAAGCTATTTTCTATTTTACCGCCCTTTCAAGAAGCGCGGTAAAATAGAAATTTCTTATAATTACTGAAAATTTATTTGACATAGTAATACAACGACACTATATTGTCGTGGATTTACAATAAACGGAGATGCGTGGGGTAAAGTAAAACATAGCAACAAAAAGATTAAGAGTATCGTCAGAAAAAAATATTCCAGGGTTGCAATTTCATCCGAATCAGGATGTTTAAAGGAATGCTGTAGTTAATGGTTCACGCATTTGCTACCGTCTTGTAGATAGCGTTATGAAAAATTATAAAGAAATTATTGAAAGATCTGTTCGAGACAAATAAAGGACAAAGAGGAGAAGGTTAAATGTTTGAAGTTTCAGAAAAGGCAAAGGATATGATTAAACAAATCCTCGAATCGAAGCAGGAGACATTACCAGTACGCCTGGCCTATTCGGAGGGCGGGTGTGCAGGTCCCTCTCTGGGAATGTCTCTGGATGAGGCTAAGAAGGAGGATAAGGTCTTTGAGAAAGACGACATTACATACGTGATAAATGAACAGTTGTTTGAACTGGCAAAACCTATTAACATAGATTTCGTTACCACACCAAACGGCTCAGGGTTCTCCATCACTTCAAATGTGTCGGGCGGCGGGTGTTGCGGCGGCGGGTGTGACGGGTGCGGCGGCTGACAGAGATATCAACTCAACCCACACATGATTATACGCTACCAGAAAAGGGTATATTTATCCCCTTTTTTGTGAAAATAAGATTTGAACAGCAAACTTCGTAAACGGGGCAGGAGATTGCTTTTCCGGCATTAATCGTTCTTTCCCCTCCTTTGTCCAATTATCCGGTGGAGAAAGGCCCTGTCTCAAAAGCTCCGCTTGGGTCAGCATAACCATCGTAACAAACATATACGCCAAAAGGTCCTACCCAAGCAAAAGACCTCTAATTGGTGCATTCTCCCCCACCCTTATTAGTACAAGTATCAAAGCGTACTTCAAATAGCTTGATACTGTTAGCAAATAATGGAACCAGACAGATGAATTTTATCATTAGTATTTCAAAAGAAATTCTTTTCTTTTTTAATGAAACAGCAATTTATCTTCTGTTCGGTTTTATCATAGCAGGAATACTGCACGTTCTCTTCCCCGAATCCATCATTCGCCGTCACCTGGGACGCAGTTCCTTCTATTCTTGTTGTCAAATCTACGATATTCGGAATACCGCTTCCTCTCTGTTCGTGTGGAGCTGTTCCGGTGGCAGCTTCTCTTAAAAAAAGCGGTGCGTCAAAGGGGGCCACCATATCATTCCTTATTGCAACCCCCCAGGTAGGCGCGGACAGTTTTTTAATTACATACTCTTTGCTGGGCTGGATATTTGCTCTTTTCCGTATTGCGGCATCGTTAATAACGGCTTTAACAGCAGGTATTATGGTCAATATTATTGGCAGGGATGGTTCAGAGCAATCCGAAGAGGTTCCATTGAATGGTGTTCAATATAAAAGCTTCTATCAGCGCCTCAAATCAATTTTAGGCTATATTGAATATGATCTGCTGGGGTCTATTGCCAATGCGCTTTTGCTCGGATTAATACTTGCCGGTATTATAGCGGCAAGTATCCCTGACGGCTTTTTTGAAAGATATCTTGATGGTATTATATGAAATTCAAGGTGCTGTCTAAAATGGAAGAGAAAAGAGAAACAGAAGCCAGCAAAGTGCGTCTGGCCGTTTCCGGTATGACCTGCATGCATTGTGCGGAAACAGTAAAAAGAGCTGTTGAATCGGTTGAAGGGACATCGAATGTGGTAGTTAATCTGGATAAAGAAATGGTAGAATTTGAGATGAAGGAAAAGGGCAATACTGAAAAAGTAAAAAAAGCAATTGAACTGGCAGGGTATAACGCTGGGTGACTCAGGAGGAGATGACATGTCAAAACGTGAGTATCCCGATAGTCCACGGGTCGGTGTAGGGGCAATAGTGATCAAAGACGGCAGAGTCCTTCTCGTCAAACGCGGTATTGAACCAAGCAAGGGCCTGTGGGCAATTCCGGGCGGCTCCGTAGAACTGGGTGAAACACTGCAGGAGGCAGCCGAGCGGGAGATTATGGAGGAAACCGGACTCGTCATCCGTGCCGGAAAACCAATCTACACCTTCGATTTCATCGAAAGAGACGACGCGGGGCGTATCAGGTTCCATTTTACAATTGTCGACGTTATCGGAGACTATGTAAGTGGAACACCAAACGCCGACGACGATGCACTCGAGGCCCGCTGGATATCACCGGGAGAACTGAAAGAATTGCCGGTTAGCAAAAGCACCTTAAAAGTACTTGAAGAAATGGGTTTTTACGCTAATCCAGTCTCTTCCTAAAACGCCCGACAGATCCGGCAAAGACAATCAAACCTAAAATTAACAGTCCAAGAAACTGGGGCCAGAGTACCGCCAGTCCCACCCCTTTCAAAAAAATTCCTCTTATAATTATTAAAAAATACATTAAAGGGTTCAAATAGGTCAACCACTGTACAACCTGCGGCATATTGGCGATTGGAAACACGAAACCGCTTAGCATTATGAACGGGAGGATGAAAAAGAAGGAGGTCATCATCGCCTGCTGGCGGGTAGCTGAAACGGTTGATATAAATAAACCCAATCCCAGTATGCTCAACAGGAAAAGAAAGGCGCCGAAAAAGAGGAGCAACAAACTTCCCCTTATCGGGATGCTAAACCAGAAGACTGCCAAGACGGTAACCACAACCATCTGTGCAAGAGAGACGATTATATAAGGGATGCTCTTACCCAAAATCAGTTCGAAGGGTCGTATCGGTGTTACAATCAACTGTTCCATAGTACCGGATTCTTTTTCTTTTATTATCGCCATAGAGGTAAGAACCATAACAATAATCATGATTAAAAAGGCTACGATACCAGGCACATAGAAATTCTGGCTATCAAGATTGGGATTATACCATGTCCTTATCCGGGCATCTATTTTGCCGTAATCAATATGTTCGGGATAAAGTTCTTTAATAAATTTCCGGTTTAATCTGTCAAGAGCCATTGTAGTATAGGCTATCCTGACAGAGGCCATATTGCTCATGCTTCCATTAACAAGTACCTGAATGTTTGAGGTTTTCCTTTTCCTGATAAGTTCGCTAAAATCGGGGGGCACCTTGACGGCAAGATCGATCTTTTCTCGAAGTAAAGCTTCCTCCAAGTCCTTAGGATTGATGGTAAAGTGAGTTATGCGAAAAGTTTTATTGCCGCTAAATTCATCGGCCAGCATCCGGCTTTCCCGTGTCCGGGATTGGTCGAAAAATCCTACTCTGATGTCCCGTACATCAGTCGTTACGACATATCCAAAAATGAGCAATTGGACGAGGGGAGCTATTATCAAGATTGATCTGCTCTTTTTATCTCTAAAAAGCTGAATAAACTCCTTGCGTACCAGTTCGCGAATCCTGATCCAGTTCATCTCACATCCCCTCTTTCTTCAACACAAGAAGATTCATAACGGTGAGGATGACAAACATGGCCGCCAGTACCATGTAGCTTGGCCACAAGTGCATAAGCCCTAAATTTCGCAGATATAACCCATTGAGGATATCTATATAATATGTTGCGGGGACGATATAAGTCACAAGCTGGAGGACTTTCGGCATGTTTTCCACCGGAAAGACAAAATTGGAAAGGAGAAGAGATGGCAGATAGGTAATCAGTACGGCTAATTGATTGGCAACCAGCTGTGATTTTGTAATAACAGAAATAAGGAGGCCAAGGCTAAGTGCGACAAACAGATAAACGGAGGAGGCAAGTACCATCAGCCAGAAGCTGGATTTCATAACGACACCGAACAGCACTTGTCCCATAAAGACAGCGACAAGTACATCTATCAGTCCTATAAAAAAATAGGGGATGGCTTTTCCCGTTAAAAATTCAGCCCCTCTGAGAGGCAGGGAACGTATCGTTTCCATCGTCCCATTTTCATACTCGC
>CAZYTP010000122.1:0-5885 GCA_964650385.1 uncultured Syntrophales bacterium
ATGGTACTGACGCCATATCGAAATTTCATATTCTTGGACCAATCGTGGTAATTGTCATGTCCGGAACAGTAGCCTTTGAATCTTTGATACTGGGAGAAATAGCTTCTGAAAAAATTGGTTATGAACCCAATCGTGCGTATCAGATCCAATCCGGCTTGAATAACTCGGCAACGGCCTTAACTGCCCTGCTTGTTTTTATCTTGGATTGGGGGCGATATGCGGACGCAACCATTGTAACCGTAATGTTGCTGTTCTTTATTCTTTCGGCTGCAAACCATACAACAACGGCAATTAGGGAACACAATATGAAGCCCGTCAATTTAATGCGTCCAATTATGACATTGGTATTGATGGGCGTCCTGCTCCCCCCCATGTTCAAAGCACTACTTCAGTGATATCATGGATGTCCCCTTATTTTGCCATTATGCATAAAATAAATTAAAAGATGATAGCGCGAATAGAGACTATTGACGAAATTAAACCGATTTTCAAAGAGTATTTGGCTTATATGAGTCAATTTTTTGCAATTGCTGATTATGATTCGTGGCGTGAAGGCGCACTGAAGCATTTACAGCTATATCCGATTAAAAATGATCGGCATATTTACATTATAAAGGAATCAGAATCTATAATCGGCTTTGCCTTCGTCAATAAACACTTACGGTTCAATAATGATGGCTTCGCAGTTGCAGAGTTTTACATTCAAAAAAATCATGAGAGAAAAGGTTATGGTCGTAGATTGGCTGAACATGTATTTGCACAGTTCCCCGGTAATTGGGAAGTTGCCGGCACATTAAAAAATAAATCAGCTCGAGTGTTTTGGAAACAGGTGGTGTCATCTTACACACATTATAAATTTATAGAAAAAAGGAAATCTTCCTTTAGTGGATATGGCTTCCTATTCAACAATGCATAACAAAGTTATGTTTCATAAAATTTCTAATTGAGAGGAGAGGTTCATGTCTGAATTCAAGGATGTCACGATAATTAAAAAAGCAAATATTTACTTTGATGGAAAGGTTACCAGTCGCTCAGTTATTTTTCCAGATGGGTCCCGAAAGACCCTCGGAATAATGCTGCCCGGGGAATATGAATTCAATACAGATGATAAAGAAATCATGGAAATTATTTCTGGAGATCTTGAAGTGTCTCTGCCGGAAGAGAAAGGATGGAAAACAATTAAAGATGGAGAAGCTTTCGAAGTTCCTGCTCAATCCAAATTTGGACTAAGGGTCAAAATAATAACTGATTACTGCTGTTCCTTTGTCGGTTGAATCACACCAAAACATAACCATGCAAAATTTGATGCTGAGAAGCTTCGTTTTTAAAAGATGATAATATATTTATAAAATGAGAATATCTTTACGTGATTTAACGCTTGATTTGTTGAGGATGTCTGACAACCGGCTGAATCTGACCGCCGAGGCCGAACGCAACAGGAAGTTACGATTCAAAATCGGCCTCATCCTGATTGTGGTCAGCTACGTTTTTTGGGGAGCGACGTTTGTATTTGGTGCTTTGGCGCTCCGCAACACAGGGTTTCCATGGTTGCGCATTACGTCAGCGGCGTTTGTCTTGAGTTGGATAGTCTTCGCCGCGGGACTTCTGCTGGCCGGTATAGAGGTTGGTCGAATGGTCCGCTGCAGGTTTCTCCGGTTTTTAGGTCAGAAAAAGGGTTCGTGTCAAACAGGTGAACCCAACCATTAAGCAAAAAACGTATCAATGGGGGAAAGAAAATGTTGTCTGTGAAAATTGATAAAGCAAGTGGTATAGCCATACTCGAACCGGATGGAGCGTTATCAAAAACTGATTTTCAATCAGCCGCCGCAATCATTGATCCTTTTATAGAGAAAGCGGGTCGGTTAAATGGGGTCATAATTCACACGGCCTCCTTTCCAGGCTGGGATTCGTTCGCCGCATTATTTTCTCATCTCACATTTGTGAAAGACCATCACAAAAAAGTGTCCCGCGTAGCATTTGTAACGGATTCAGTGATTGGAAATTTTGCTGAAGTAGTCGGCAGTCACTTTATTAATGCGGAAGTCAAGTTATTCCCCTTTCAAGAGTTGGAAAAAGCCAAGTCATGGATTACAGGGAACGTCGTGGATTAATTTGCCTGACAAATCACTCAAATGGTTGCCAAAAACGGTACCGTTGAAGGTAAGCGTTTGATGAAGTAAATGCAATAAGGGAAAGAAGTTTGGTTGAGTTTGGTTGAGGTCGGACCAAGGCAACCGATTGGTATATTTGCATTATAGGCAGAAATCCCCTGATTTTTGAGGCTTAAATGAGCATTTTGATATCAAAAAGGACCGTTTAAAAAAGCGGTAATAAGAAGATGCCAAGGGCAAATCGTCATTATATCCCCGGCTATGTGTGGCATGTCATCTATAGATGCTACAAATTGGCTTGGCCACTTGACAGGGGTGATTGTTGACTGAGCCCTGCATATGAAATAATAGGAGATGAAAAATGGACACAGCACTCATCATGATTGTGATAGGCATTGTTTTGGGGGTTGCAGGATCAATTATAGTAAAGAAGGCCTTCGGCAAGAAAGTTTCCGGCGAGGGCACAAAACAACACCAGATCTATGCCTTTGTGGAAAATATGAAATCTGTGGGTGAGCTGGTGGTGTTTAAGGCATTTACAAAAGAGATCGTCACAACGGCTGATCACTGGCTTGGCAAAGTGGGAAAGAAGTATCTTACTTGGCTGATGTCCAATATGAAGATGGCCATGGTTTTTCAGTTCGAAATAAATTTCTGGTATGATCTGAAAAGCCTTGATTTTAGAGTGACGGACGCGGGCCAGGGCAGGTTCATGATAACAATGCCAAAGTGCTTGTATAACATTAATATAAAAGATATCAGCTTTTATGATGAACAGAGTGCCAAGCTGTTGGACTGGCTATTGCCACCTCTCATTAGCAGAGTTGTCTCAAAAGATTTTACTGAAGAGGATAAGAACAGGTTAAAAGACGAGGCAAAGACGCAGGCCTCTTCTATGGCAAATCAACTGATCAAGAAGTTAAGCTCAGAGATTGAAAAATCTGCAAGGCAAACCATGGAGATGCTGGCAAAGAGTTTTGGTGCGGAATCCGTTGTATTGGACTTCAGCGAGTCCCAGTTAATGGAAAAAGAGGTCACCGACCTTTCCCGACAGCCGACTGAGCAATCCATTACGCCTCTCCAATAACAAGAGATGGGGCGGGGCCAAGACAACTTATTGATATGATATTTTAAGAGACGTCTATGCTGCAAGGGACGGCGCAAAACCTTGCCACCCCTGAGCAGCCCGTTATAAGCGTAAAGGAGAAAACATGAGAGGAAATTATAGCAAGTTTACGAGTTTCATAATCGTATTATTACTGTTATCGGGTTGTGCTGGTACGCAATCGGCATTAAATATTTACACGGCTAAACAATTCGTAGTTACTTTCCATGAGGATGGCAGTTACGAAAGGGAGATGGCTGAAACGGTTGAGCAGGCAAAGGCCTACATTGATCAGCGGACGAAAACGGGGAGCTCGAAACTGGCGATCATCTTTGATATCGACGAAACACTGTTAAGCAATTATGGATTTTTACACAAACAAACCGATTTCGGATATATTCCCGATCTCTGGGGCAGATGGGTGAGTGCTGCCGATGCACCGGGGCTCCTTCCCGTCTGTGAGCTGTTCAATTACGCAACAGAAAAAAATGTCACTCCGTTTATCATTACAGGGCGTTCGGAAGTGCACCGTGAAGTAACGGTGAAAAACCTTGAAAAGGCCGGGTGTGGAAAATTCAAAAAATTATACATGAAAAACAGACAGTCTCCTGCCACCGCCGCAGAATATAAATCGCAAATACGGAGACAAATATCCGAGTCGGGATATCTAATTATCGTAAACATTGGAGATCAATTGAGTGACTTGAGTGGAGGATATTCAGAAAAAATATTCAAGCTACCTAACCGTATGTATTTTATAAAATAACGTGTAGCCCCTTTTTCTGCAGATATTCCTTGACCTCCCTGATGCTGAAAATACGATAGTGAAAGACAGATGCTGCTAACAAAATCTGTGCGCCACCTTTAACAACACCCTCATAAAAATGCTCCAGTTTTCCTGCACCGCCCGAGGCGATCACCGGTAGGTCTACAGCATCTGAAATAGCTTTCGTGAATTCCAGATCATATCCGGCTTGGGTTCCATCACCATCCATACTGGTTGGCAGAATGGCGCCGGCACCAAGTTCCTGGCACTGTTTGGCCCAGGCTACAGCATCTTTGCCTACCGGTTTGGTGCCTCCCGAGACAACCAGTTCAAATCCGGATGGCATCTCCTTATTCCTTCTGGCATCGACAGCTACAGTCACCTTATCCATCCCGAAGGTTTTTGCCGCCTGGCTGAGCAGATCCGGATTATTGACAACAGCGCTATTCATGGAAATTTTATCAGCACCGGCATCGAGAACCAGTTCAATGTCTTCCAGAGATGAAATGCCGCCGCCCATCGTCAACGGAATGGTTATAACCGATGAGACACTTTTAACCCATTCCAGTCTGCTCTTTCGGTTTTCTAACGTTGCAGCTATATCTAAAATGGCCAGCTCATCAGCCCCTTCCTTTTCATAAAAGGCGGCATTTTCTACAGGATCACCTGCATCTTTTAAGTCTACAAAATGTATGCCCTTGACTACACGTCCATCTTTCATGTCAAGGCAAGGCATGATTTTTATTGTACTCATATACTTCCTTTCTCCGACATATTGCAGCCGTATTAGCTTGTTTTCAACATGAGCGGGCTAAAACCCGCAACCCCAAAAGTGTCTAAAGTTTGAAGTGCCTAAAGTGAACTAAAGTTAATGTACACGCCTTCGGCGCGGTCAAATTCGAAACAAGCTGCGCAAAAAACGCAGTTGTTAAGAATAAAGACTCTATAAACCTTCCACCGCTGTCAGCAAGACGCAGCGATTCAGGGAACGGCCTTCCTCAGTATCATTTGGTGCTACGGGTTTGCTTTTACCGTAGGCCTTCAGAATAAACCTTTGTGGGGCTATCCAGCTTTTTCCCACAAGATATTTCTCTACGGCCTTTGCTCTACTCAAGGAGAGGGTATCATTATAGTCTTCTGAACCGAGAATATCGGCGTGACCCGCCAAAATAATAGACACTTTGGGAAGGGTCCTTTCCAGTGCCATGCCGATTTCATCGAGGAGGGCATAGTAAGAAGGCTTAATATCAGCAAGATTGAAGTCAAAGTAAACAATGGGCGCATTTTTTGAAGAGAGATAATCAGCCAAATTAATATCTTTCATTCCCCCCTTTTTTTCTTCTTTTTTCAGCAGACCAAGCCATTCTTGGGCTCCTTTGTGCCCGAGACGGGCGGCCATTTCCATATCGTTTCTTCCCTGTTCATTATAGAGCATGTAGAAATTGACAAGAGCGCGTTCATAGTAGGCATCGGCGTTTTCAGGGTCGATTTCTATGGCAGTGGTAAAATCGTCGCGGGTTTCCATGCAGTCGATTGGTTTGAGAGCGAAACGAGCGGTTCCCCTTTTGATGTAAGCATCGACATATTGCGGGTCGAGTTCAATGGCACTCGTGTACGCTTTAATTGCCTCTCTGTAATTTTGCTGTTCTTCAAAATTGATTCCCTGTACAAACCGCTCCTTTGCTGTTTCTACTGATCCTGTTTTTACTGAAGCACATCCCCAGGTTACAACAAAAGCAAAAATGAGAACAAAGCAGAAAAGTATCTTTTTCATTGTTCACCTCGATGATTATAAAAATGCATGGCGTTCGCATTTCCCAAAGTTTACTGAAAAAAAAGGGGGAAAGAGGACATCCATGATAAGTTTTGTCAAGGGGAAAACGGAGATTTCCCTTGACCTTCC
>CAZYTP010000123.1:0-5818 GCA_964650385.1 uncultured Syntrophales bacterium
TTTTCTGTTATCGTGAGCCACCAAAGCTATACGCTTTATTTTTTCCATATACTCTTTCCTTTCAGGGGATAGAAATTTCAATTATTAAGATAAATGGGGGAGCTCTCGGGACGTACGTCCCTTATTTCCCTGGCTTACTTGAACCCAGGATTGAAACAACGATCCGCATCGTCTCAATCCTTATTTGTTATGTGTTATTACCATCTTTATTCTTCAATTTTTTAAGCAAAATATCAAAATTAAAAATCTGATTCAGGACCACGGATAGAATTGCAGTTGTAGGTAAGGGATCGGTAAAAAAGAGTTGAATAAACTGGGGAGCACGAGCATAAATCCCCGGCAAAAATGCAGTGCTTAAACCAAAGAAGAGAGCTATTCCTGCAACAAAGGTCTTGCGTGGATCCCAACCTTCACTAAACATTTGCTGTAATCCGATGCATATCATGAAACATCCTGCAAACATTAAGGCTGCCCCTAATACAGGTTTGGGCATAAGCGATAAGGCAGTTGATAATTTTGGAAAGAAAGCCAGGATTACAAAGATAACTCCTGCACCAACACTGATCCATCTGCTTAGAACTTTGGTAGCTCCCGCCAATCCGACATTGCTGGATGAAGTATCAACTGCCATTCCCCCTAGTAGTCCGGCCAGCGCTGTGGAAAAACCATCCGCTAAAAGCCCTTTTCGGATTGGGACAAAATTTGGTTCTTTTAAGTCCGGCTCCGATATTTTCTGGGCAGCCAGCAAATTACCGAAGGATTTCAGCGAACCGCCTATTGCTATTACAGTAAATGGAATTATCATTTTAAAATCAAAGGTGATCCGCTTGAATTCAGGCCCAATAGTCGGTAAGGCAAACATTGGAATATTTTTTATGGCAAGAAGATTGTGCCAATATTCAGGGAGTAGTATGCACGCCAGAACCCATCCGAATAACATCCCTATGAGCAGGCAATACATCTTAACAAATCCCTTACCCCATAAATTACATAGAACCATAACCATCAGCGAGAACATTCCTATAACAATATCAGTACTGCGGATCGCATCTCCCTGAAAAGCAACTCCAAAAAGCGATGCAACTGATACTTTGATAATACTCACACCTACCATGGCAACCACCAGTCCAACGATAAATGTGGGGAAAACTTTTCTCATTTTTCCAAGTATCGGAGCAAGAGCCATCTCAATCAATCCGGCAAAGATGATCATCCCCCGCATCAAGGGAAGTCCCCCAACCCATGCAGCAGATAATGAAAGGCTGAAATATGAAGGTCCACAGACATTGGGACATAGATACCCGGACCCAATAAATGGTAATCCGACAGACTGAATGATAGAGCCCAGTCCTGCCGCAAGCATGGAAAAAGCGATAAAATTAGCTGCAAATTCAGTGCTTCCGCCTATTTGACTGGAAAAGATAACCGGGAAACCAAGAGACACAAACATCAATAGAACATGTTGAATAGATGATACAAACAGGTGTCCTGCAGGTGGGACTTGATTTACTGAATACTCTATGACCTTATTTTTTTTTGCCATTAAAGATTCCTGTTCTGCTTATGATGGTTGGGGAAGGTCTGTAATTGCTCCCACATAGATTTCTTCCCCTGACATGACCGTTTTGCGAAGGTATAAACATTTCTTTACAAGTCTTCGTTGATACCTGTTTTTTGCCATGAACACTTCCCACACTCTGTCTTTAGACTCAAGCTCTTTCAAGGCTTTTTCAAACGGTTTATGCCCGACTTCATCAATACATTCCAGAAGCTGTATCGGCGAAAGCTTGTCACCTGTAACAGGTGAAATGAGTATCTCGCCATCCGGACGAAATGCAAATACGCTAACATCCCGATAGCCGTATTGCGAAACCGGATCTGCTATATCTGCAAAAGCTTTCTGTCCTCTTTCCTCTATTAGTTGAACAGCACCATCCACAATTATCCTGATGAATTCCTTTTCTTCATGGGGATAATCCAATCCACCACCGACAAACAGCTCTTTTCCATCGGGAGTTTGTACTTTAAAATGGCACGAAGATTTGGGAACAGGATAAAATTTTCCCGGTTCCCACCAGGAATAATGCACCCAGGCATGAGGATTATTTTTATCTTCTAGCGCCTTCAAAACCAGTTGTATAGCTTTTTTACCATCTTTATCAGTAATATCCCGCAGGTTTTTACCCTCCAGGCGTTCCATACCTGCATGATAGATGTTTGTGCCGTTCATATCGTAAATATAAAGATAGTAATCCTTGGTCTTAAAAAGATTGCGATTGTTGCGAAAATAATCCAGACTCTTCATGTCATCTTTTTCTAATATCAGAGCGGCATTATAGACAAACCTCACTAAATCTTTTGTGTCGCGGTATTCATACATAGTAAGATCCAAATCTTCATATTTGTTCTGACAGCCGGATATAAAGCTTACTGTCATTAACAAGATTGCAGAGGCAATAATAAAAAAGCTCCATTTTTTTAATAAAAACATATTTTCGCCTTAATATTCTTACAAGTTCTGTAGACTATTTTCATTCATATTTAATCCAACTTCTGTACAAAACCATTATTCTTATCACGCCATATTAGCAAGATAAACGCAACTGTATTTATTTTTTTATATACATAACAGGTGGGAGATAAGCCGTCCCCTCCCTGGACGTGGGAGATGCAATTTATTGCAACTCCCGTGACAATAGAATCGCCCCGCAGGCGGCGATAGCGATCGGCTCCAACGTGTGGTTTGTGGTTAGGCGGCGTCAGTTTGCTGGTGCGGTCATCTCCCTGGCAACAATATGATGCAGCGCCCCCGGCACATCTATGCGCGGGCTTTGCGTGGCATAAGAGCTTAATGTCATACAATAAATAATGTATCAACTTATAATCTGACGTACGTCCCTTATATCCCCCTCGGCAAAAACATCCGCACATCAATCTTCTCATCATAGGCCAGGCCGAAGAACTTCTCATAAAGATCCCTGGGCATTTGAGCCCGGAATCGGGCCAGGGATTCATTGAACAGTTTATTGTATTCATCGATCATATCGTCACGCAGGCTATTGTACTCCAAGAGCCGAAGGTCGAGCACTTCCTTTTTTTTCAGAAGTTCATCCTGCCCGTTGCTCAATATCGGCAGATAATCACGCAGGTATTTATCTCCGAGTCGTTGGTTAATATGCAGGGTCAGAAGTTTATCTCGATAAGATTTCAGCAGACCAGCCATGTCTTGAACACTCTTGGTGACTTTCGGATCACCGAAATGCTCCATATACAGTTGGTATTCCGCATCCGGTTCCGCTGGCCTCGCCTTTTTCACCCCAGATGGCAGACAGATTGGCGGCGCGCCCGGCCGCCAAGTGCCGATTGTTGCAGATGCTTCCCGGCAGTTGCTCATGCAGTATTCCTTTAAGGGCCAGAAACAGGCTCCATATGTGTGGTAGACAAAGGAGGACCACTTGTACATTCGGGCGTTTTTCACGATCTTGCTGGTGTGGAACAGGCTGCGGTTGGCCAACTGGTGGCATACCCCGATGATCAGATAATAATGTTTCGGCCATTTGCAGGGCGCAGCATCGGCCATGTACTGGACGATTTTTTTATTATCTTCCCAGGTAGAGGATAGGGTATCTGGCAGTTCGTTACCGCCGTTGCAGGCCCCGAAACAGGGAAAGCTCTGCCACTGGCCATTCTCTTCAAGGAACTTGACATAGGTATGGTCTGCCGGGCTTTGTGGAAAAAAGGCCGGGGTGACCTCCACCCAGACCTTGGGACAACCATCGGTTTTGGCTTCTGACCCCTGGCAGGGATCATCATGGGGCTTTGGCTGGGCAGTGGCGTAGGCCGTGGCCAAGACCATGGTCAGGACGATTGTCCCATAGAGAAAAAACAGGTTTTTCTTCATCATGGCGGCTCCTCTTATCCGAAATCCTGGCTTAATTAATTTAGGGCAGGTCTACACATTTGACAATCTGCTCAAAAATAGATCTGTCCCGGTTTTCTTCGTTTTCTTCGCCGGTTTTCTTCGAAAGCCGGTCAAGACTTTTCGAAGCAGGACATGATCGCGCCGGCTTTTTCCGTCAGCCTGAATCCAACTGCTATGCCAGAATTATTTTACAGCCAGATCATTCCCCCTCTGTTAATACCTGGCTTTATCTTTTGTTTCGGCATAATAACTCTCAATACCAATTTCTCGAATTTTTTCATTAAGTTTGACCCATCTTCTGTGCAAGTCTTCATCAAAATTTGTTTTATTGCATGGAAAATCATCGCACTGAAAGCAGAAAGCTATGTTCTTTTGCTGATGACAGCGCCTGACTCCGCAATCTTTAAAAAGCTTGCATTCTTCTTCCCTGCATCCTTTGCAGTTTTCAGATGCAAAAAAATCGAGCATTATCTTAAAATCAGAATACTTTTTAAATATGGGATTATCGAGAAGGGTTTCAAATCTTTCCGCGTAAATATCAAATTTTCCCAGTTTTTCTTTAAGTTTCAAGCTGTATTTTCTGATATCCCCATCCTCATGGGCGAAACATTTTTCGCAACTCAGTCCACAAGGACCCAACGCGTTAAGTATTTTATCGTATGTCATAATTTTCCTTTTTTAGTGTTTCTTTTCCAACCGTTCATGAGGAGTGCTGAATATAGCCCTCTGTAAGACTGTCTTATGGTAAGTTACTTATTTAATTACGAACGTCCAGCATATCCTTTAAAAGCTTAATGTCATACAACAAATAATATACCAACTTATAATCTGACGTACGTCCCTTATCTCCCCCTGATTATTCAACCTTTTCTGCATCAATGATTAATTCAAGCTGTTTTTCTATATCCTGCAAAGATTCAGCTAAGTAACCATCACACCACCAAGAATCCCATAGTTTTTGTGTCCACTTAAGTGCTTGCCGTGGTACTAACATTCCGATGTTCCTAAGACGATATAGTGTTTCTTCAATAGTTTGAGAGTTTGTCTGTGCTCTTGTTTGGTTTAGGCTTTCGAGAATAGGCCCAATTGGTGATGTATCAGGTGAAAGCCTAATTGAAATAATTTTCTTTTCTATGGGTCTGTCATGTTCGAACCTCATAGTGACAAACGGAGTAACAGCTGTTACTCTCGGGTCATAAGTATAATGGGTGACTTCTAATGCCTCTGCGTCACATCTGTATTCGACTTCGGGCTCAGCTTCACTTACAATTATAATGTGCTCAGGGGTCTTGTTAAAATTCGAAGGTAGAATCCGCATAAATTCAATTCCTGACGCTTTCCAAATGCCTGATAGAATCTGCCTAGGATTATCCCCGAAAGAATAGCAAACTATATGAGCTTTTGGATATTTCCAAATGTGTACCAATCGATGATCGCAAAAGCTTTCATAGGCTGGATCAGGAACGTAGTCAAATTCCTCAGCCCGATTAGTGTCTCTAAGATTAAAATCAATCCAAGATTCATGTGTTGTTTTCATCTGGTGTAACACATCAACAGTGTACTTTTCCGGCTGGGCATCGACTAATGTGTGATGGGTTGGACAGAGTAAGATAAGATTCTCATAGAGATCTATACGCGACGACTCAATGGAGGCCTCTCCTCGTGGTCCATCTTTCCTTTGAGCAATTATGTGAGCTTCTTCCCCAAGTACCGCATCCTCTGTTCCTGCCTCGCTAAGCTTTATCAGCTCAATTTGGCATTCATCGAAAGAACATCGGGCACCCGATCGCCCCCATAACATCTTTCTTGTTTTTGAATTAACACTCATAATATTTCATGGTCTAACCCTCAAACCCCGCAGTTAGCGCAGTTTGCATTGTAAAATTAAATAGTTGA
>CAZYTP010000124.1:0-5703 GCA_964650385.1 uncultured Syntrophales bacterium
ACGAAAAAAATAAGGTCTTGACTTTCACGGGTTGAATTGGCATAATTCTAACTGTCTGATTGACATTTTTTGTTTTAAAAAATATAAAAAGGTTGGGTTAATAGGGAGAGGTCAAGCGTTGGAATTAGCGAAGTTTGATGAACTTGAAGAAAAAATTAAAGGAATAGTAGAGGAATGTTCGTTCCTGAAGAAGAGAAATCAGGAATTGGAGGGATTATTTAAAGATAAGGATGGAGAGCTAGAAGAGGCAAACAGAAAGATAAGAGAGTTAGATGAGGAATGGAATGCTGTTCGCGCAAAGGTGGATTCACTTCTTGGTATGCTTAAGGATATAAGTGTAACATAACAAAGATTAATATAATGAAGTTGAAAAAACGCTTTAACATCCAGATTCTAGAGCAAGAAATTTCGGTTTTAAGTGACTCAGGGGATGAGCACGTAACAAAAACAGTTCGGTATATTAATGACAAGGCTAAGGAAATAGAAAGTGCTTTGGGAAACATTTCAACATTGAATGTTGCTATATTGGTTGCTTTAAACATTACTGATGAGTTATTTAAGTTTAAAAAAGAAAAAGAAGACGCTTATAATCAGTTGGAAAGCAGAACTGAAAGATTAATTAACTGGATAGAGGAAACAAAAAATACGATCCCCTGCGATGTGCGTGATTAGCATAAAGACTTTTTGAACCAACACCTAAGAACCGGGAGACTTTCCTTGTTAGCCGTGTGCATGTCTGCCAGTATCCTGTGCTAAAGGGAGGCAGAAAGCCTAAAGCAACAATAAGACTCCCACTTTTTGAAACGGTTCAAAATGGTGGTTGTTAACACGGCAAGGTGGGGGATTTTTTACTTGTTTTGCTTGAAATTTACTCTGACCGTGTTTTGTGAATATATATTAGATTAAAACTGCCCCGGA
The DNA here is from genome assembly GCA_964650385.1 of uncultured Syntrophales bacterium. Taxonomy (GTDB): domain Bacteria; phylum Desulfobacterota; class Syntrophia; order Syntrophales; family JADFWA01; genus JAUSPI01. The sequence continues at coordinate 919 of CAZYTP010000124.1, forward strand.
CATTTGTTGAAAGCCGGGTTGCCTCTCCAAGTAACTTCTATTATCCTTACCTTTTTACGGTTTAAACTTTCAATCACGTTGAATTAAGAGAAAGGGACATATTTATTTTAGACCGTACCTGTATCTTAACCCTTGTTTTATGATTTATGTGCCCTTTATGGGCAATGATATTAAGCTTTTATGATTATTTGAGGAGGTGAAGAGGGTTTGCTGCATTATAGTATGATTGTATTGATGATATTTGGTTCCATTGCTGTAGGAGTGGTGTTGGGATATATTCTGAGAGAAGGGGTTTCCAGGAAAAGACTGGAATCCTCAAAAAAACTATCGGAAAGAATAATTGGTGAGTCAAAGAAAGAAGCAGAAACCATAAAAAAGGAATCCGTTCTGCAGGCTAAGGAGAATCTTCTTAAAGCAAAGGCTGAATTCGATAAAGATACCAGGGATAGAAATATAGAACTTGATAATCTAGAGAAGAAGATCCGTTTTAAGGAGGAAAATCTGGACAAAAGAATGGAACTCCTCTCTCAAAAAGAAGCGAATTTGGAAAACAGGGACAAGACGATTATCAGTAGGGAGACTCTTATAAATAAAAAGCATAGTGAGTTAGATGGTATCATTGATGAACAGAGGAGGAGATTGGAGAAAATTGCGGGAATTTCATCTGAAGAGGCAAAAAAATATCTTATTCAATTCATGGAAGATGAAGCGAAGCATGAAGCAGCCGTGACTATAAGAAAAATAGAAGAGGAAACTAAACGTATTTCTGATAAAAAATCGCGAGAGATCATCGCTTATGCTATTCAAAGATATGCTGGTGATTTTGTGGCCGAGAATACCGTATCAGTAGTGAACTTACCTACAGATGAAATGAAAGGAAGGATTATCGGTAGAGAGGGGAGAAATATCAGGGCGATAGAGGCTGCAACGGGTGTAGATTTGATTATTGATGATACTCCTGAAGCTGTAGTCCTTTCAAGCTTTGATCCAGTACGGCGGGAAGTAGCAAGGATATCCCTGGAAAGACTGATAAGTGATGGCAGAATTCATCCGGGGAGAATTGAAGATGTTGTAAGTAAGGTCAACTCCGAGGTGGAGACGATTATTAGAGAAACGGGTGAAAGTGTGTCATTTGATGTTGGTGTTCATGATATTCATCTGGAAATAATCAAACTTCTTGGAAGACTTAAATACCGGACAAGTTTTTCCCAGAATGTTCTTCAACATTCCGTGGAAGTTGCTCATCTGATGGGTACGATGGCTGCTGAATTGGGTATGGACATAAAAGAGGCCAAGAGAGCTGGATTACTGCATGATATAGGAAAGGCCGTTGACCGTGAGATTGAAGGGACACATGCCTCTATCGGCGCAGATTATGCTAAAAGATTTGGTGAGTCGGAAGGGATTGTTCAGGCTATTGCCTGTCACCATGATGACGGTCGGACCAATACACTGCTTGGAGTTCTTATCCAGGCAGCAGATACTCTTTCTGCCTCGAGGCCGGGGGCTCGTCGTGAAATGTTGGAAACTTATGTAAAGCGCCTGGAGGAACTGGAAAGAATAGCTAATTCTTTTAGTGGTATTGATAAATGTTACGCGATTCAGGCAGGAAGAGAAATACGCATACTTGTTGAAAATGAAAAAATATCTGACGATGATGCAGTAATGTTATGTAGAGATGTTGTTAAGAAAATTGAATCTGAATTAACTTATCCTGGTCAAATAAAGGTTACAGTAATAAGGGAAACCAGGGTTTTAGATTTTGCGAAGTAGAAAGGAAAACGGATATTTGAAAATATTACTTATAGGGGATATCATTGGTAAGCCGGGCAGAAGGGTTGTTAGGCGGCTTATTCCTGATGCGGTTTATCAATATGAAATAGATTTAGTCATTGCTAATTGTGAAAATGCTGCAGGGGGATTTGGCGTAACAAGAGAGGTGGTCGAGGAACTTTATAGAAACAAGATCGACGTATTAACATCAGGAAATCATATATGGAATAAAAAGGAAACTATCGAATTCATTGAAGATTATGAAACACTTCTTAGGCCTGCAAACTATCCTGAGGGTTTACCCGGAAGAGGGAGTGTGTTAGTACGCAGTTCTTCGGGAGTTTTTGTTGGTGTTATTAATTTGATGGGTAGGGTATTTATGCAGCCATTGGATTGTCCCTTCAAATCAGCAGAAAGGGAAATCGCAAAACTGAAAGGCAAAACCAGAGTAATAATAGTAGACATACATGCGGAGGCTACCTCAGAGAAACAGGCTATCGGCTGGTTTTTAGATGGTCGGGTAAGCGCAGTTTTGGGGACCCATACGCATGTTCAAACAGCGGATGAGAGGATATTGCCTGGCGGAACAGCTTACATCACAGATGTAGGGATGACCGGACCTTTTGATTCTGTCATAGGGATAAAAAAAGATATTGTTTTGAAAAGATTCTTGACAAGTGTTCCAAATAAGTTTGATGTGGCGAACCGAGATATATGGCTTCAGGGTACAATAGTGGATGTTGATGAAGATAGTGGAAAAAGTGTGAGCATTGAAAGATTGAACATGAAACTGGAAAATTAGAGATAAAAAGTTTTTACTCTTGTCCTAAGCCTAGTTTGATGTGGAGGCTTGTAATTTGAAGAACGTGTATGGCGTACTTTCTGAAAGAGGATTTATAGAACAGGTAACTGACGAGGAGTTGATAAGCGAACTTCTGGGAGCGAACAGTGCTACCTGCTATATTGGCTTTGATCCTACCGCAACGAGCTTGCATGTGGGGAGCCTTGTTCCCATAATGGCTCTGGCCCATATGCAAAGACATGGTCATAGGCCAATAGCCCTTATAGGTGGGGGAACTGCCCTGATTGGTGATCCGAGTGGAAAGACAGAAATGCGACAGCTTCTTACTCGAAAGCAAATTGACGGAAATGCGAAGTATTTGAAAAAACAGCTTTCGAGGTATGTTGATTTTAAGGAGGGGAATGCCATTTTGTTAAATAATGCAGACTGGTTGACCCAACTCAACTATATTGAATTCTTAAGGGATATTGGACGTTATTTCAGTGTCAACAGGATGCTGGCCGCAGAAAGCTACAAAATACGTCTCGAAACAGGCCTCAACTTCATTGAATTCAACTATATGCTTCTGCAGGCCTATGATTTTTGGCATCTATTTAAGCACTATAATTGTGTCCTCCAGATGGGGGGGAATGACCAGTGGGGTAACATTTTGGCCGGGACCGATCTTATAAGAAGGATCGAGGGTGAAACAGCATTCGGCATGACATTTCCTCTTATAATAACATCCCTGGGACACAAGATGGGAAAAACAGAAAAAGGGACTGTATGGCTGGATTCGGAACTCACGATACCCTATGACTATTTTCAATACTGGATCAACACTGACGATAAAGACGTGGAAAGATTTTTGGCCCTGTTTACCTTTTTGCCGATGGAAGAAGTCGCGCAGGCGGGTGGGCTTAGCGGATCTCAATTAAATATGGCCAAAGCTATATTGGCCTTTGAAGCCACAAAGATAACGCATGATGAAGAAGCGGCTTTAGCTGCATGGAGAGCATCAGTCAGTAATTTCAATTTAAAACCAGTTGATCCGGCGCTCTTTAAATCAAGCTCCATTCCGAGAGCTGAAGTCTCTCAAGATATGTCTGCGATAGCTACTTTTGAGAAATCAAGGGATGAGATTGTTGCCATCTCCATTCCTGAACTGTTCGAAGAGGTCAATTTGTGTGCCTCCAGAGGGGAAACGAGGAGGCTTATTGCACAGGGTGGGATATATATAAATGACAGGCGGATTCAATCAATTGATGATAGGGTAAGTGTTGATGATATTAACCAGAGCGGTGAAATTCGTCTTCGAAAGGGCAAGAAGAAATATACGAGAATTAAGGTGAAATGATGCGGAGTTTGGCAGCCTAAACATAAAATTAACTTGTTGATTTTATGCGCATTTTAAGATCACCTTATTTTTTTTAAAATAAAGCTTGACACCTCGGGAAAGAAATTATAGAACCGCCATTCACTTTGATTGAAAAGACGTTTCGTGTTAAGTTTTTAAAAGAAATAACTCTTGACAGAGAGTATGGTTTTTAATAGTATAAGGGTTCGTCTTTTTAAAAAGTTCTTTGACAATTGAATAGTGAGATAGTTAATTTGTGGGTCCTTTTATTTTTTGAAAAAGTTAGAGATTTATCTCTCTAAGGAAGAATTTAAAATTGGAGAGTTTGATCCTGGCTCAGAACAAACGCTGGCGGCGTGCCTAACACATGCAAGTCGTACGAGAAAGTTCGCTTCGGCGGATGAGTAAAGTGGCGAACGGGTGAGTAACGCGTGGATAATCTGCCCTTTAGTCGGGGATAACTCATCGAAAGATGGGCTAATACCCGATGATACTGTATTCACTGCGGTGGATACAGTCAAAGGAGGCCTCTGTTTACATGCTTTTGCTGAAGGATGAGTCCGCGTACCATTAGCTAGTTGGTAGGGTAATGGCCTACCAAGGCAACGATGGTTAGCTGGTCTGAGAGGATGATCAGCCACACTGGAACTGAAACACGGTCCAGACTCCTACGGGAGGCAGCAGTGAGGAATTTTGCGCAATGGGGGAAACCCTGACGCAGCAACGCCGCGTGAGTGAGGAAGGCTTTCGGGTCGTAAAGCTCTGTCAGGTGGGAAGAAATGCAGTGAAGTTAATATCTTCTCTGCTTGACGGTACCATCAGAGGAAGCACCGGCTAACTCCGTGCCAGCAGCCGCGGTAATACGGGGGGTGCA
>CAZYTP010000125.1:0-5647 GCA_964650385.1 uncultured Syntrophales bacterium
CTTGAACAACCTATAATGATAAGTATTCAATAGGATAGCGTGGCCCGACCTCGAGAAGCCCCCACTGGACGGAGAAACCGGACTGCCGCGAAGCGGTTTAGTTCATGTAAAGAATAGCGTAATTAGTGTTTGTATAACCATATCGATCATGATATCGTAATACAAAATAGATCGATGGAGGTATTGGCATGCAATCAGTAACCGTATCACCAAAATATCAAGTCGTTATACCAAAAACAGTTAGGGAGGCATTGAATCTTCGTCCGGGCCAAAAAATGCAGGTTGTCGAATATGCCGGACGTATTGAACTTATACCGGAACGCGATATCAAAGAACTCCGTGGATTCCTCAAGGGCATCAATACTGAATTCAAACGAGAGGAAGATAGAGTATGAATATCGTAGATTCTTCCGGCTGGCTTGCATACTTCGCAGATGAGCCTAATGCCAAGCATTTCCTGACCCCGCTAAGTGATTCGGCTTTGCTTGTTGTCCCAACGGTAACGATATATGAGGTCTTCAAGGTCATTCTCCGGGAGTCCAGTGAGAATGAAGCACTGCAGGGGGTTGTTGCTATGCAAAAAGGGAAAGTTGTGGATCTGAACGCATCATTGGCAATCGCCGCTTCAAAGCTAAGTTTGGAGCATAATCTTCCAATGGCGGACAGTATTATTCTCGCAACGGCGCAGGAATTCAAAGCCATTCTCTGGACTCAGGATTCAGATTTTAAAAATATAAGTAATGTGAAGTATCTTCCCAAGAAATAAAAAATGGCCAACACATATGAGCCGCACCTTTGTCAATAGGCAAAAAAATCCCTTTAGGGAAAAAGTATTTTCCCCTCTTGTTCTTTAACAAATCGAAGAACCTGTCTTTGTTTCTAAAAACGTGCTGGGCTTTGAAAGCCTGCTACAAACACATATTGAGGGTCTCTTACGCCGTTTTACGGCAGGTTTGCCTTGATTGATATTAGCAAACGCGGGTGTAGCAGGGGGTCCGGCTTCAGTCTGACTGAGAAGCCATTTGGTCCATCTCCCATTCTGCGCCACGATGACGCTAAAACGCTTGTTGTGGGCGGGGGGGAAATCAAGAAGAATATATTCAAGGCAGGACTCAAACAAAGTGTATAAGCAATTGCTGGTTAGTCGGGGACCCCATTTTGTTGTGGCCGCTTCGCCCGCTAAAATCATCCGCGAGTGAAAGTTCGAAGGTCGGCATGGAGATCAATAAATAGGGACAGCTGTCCCTATTTTATGGGAGGGAGATCATGAAAGATTACATTCCATTGAAAAGCCGATTTTGGCTCATTCAGGCAACCTGCCTGATTCTTTTTCTGTTGGCGGTGCAGGGATGCGCAATAAGGAACGAACTCTCCGTTTCGCGGGTCGATCCATCCATAGGCCAGCGAGTGCAGAAGGCGCTTGATGCCGCTGTGGCCGAGTACAATGTTCCCGGCGCGGTTTTAGTATTGGGAGACATGAACGGGAACACACAAACCTGGACGAGCGGTCTGGCGGAACTTGAAACTAAAAAGCCAATCTCCAAGGACTTATATTTCATGATCGGGAGTACCACAAAATCCTACACAGCCACGATGGTTCTTCAATTGGTTGACGACGGGCTCATCAAGCTCGACGAACCGATCGGGAAGTACTTGCCCGGCCTCGTCCCTCGACAAAATAAAATCACCATCCGGCACCTGTTGGAAATGCGAAGCGGCCTGGGGGCGTATGGGCCAAATCCCGAGTTTGTAAAATTCATGGAACCCGATCCTCTCCGGGCGTGCACGCCGGAACAGCTTGTCAAGTTCAGCCTCGATAAAACAATAGAGCCCGACAAGGAATTTAGTTACACCAACGTCAACTACATCCTACTCGGCATGCTGATCGAGAAAGTCACTAACAATTCTTTAAGTAATGAGATGAAAAGGAGAATTCTTCAGCCGTTGGGTATGTCCCATACCTTTATGCTCACGGAGCTGAAAATGCCCACCCCTTACGCACACGGCTATCTCTATGAGGAGGGGAAAGTGGTCGATGCAACCTATTCAATACATCCGTCCATCTTCTGGACCGCGGGCGGTATTGTTTCCACGGCTGCCGATCAGCTTATCTGGGCAAAAGCCCTGGTCGAAGGCCGGCTTCTGTCGCCACAGGCCCATTCGGAGCAGTTCAATATGAAACCGGCCGCAGGTAGGCTGGGCTTTTACGGCTTTGGGGCGTTGAACATGAATGGACTAATCGGGCATGGGGGTAATGTGAACAACATGTATACGTCTTTTGTCGGACGATATCATGGATATGACTGCGTAATCCTCGTAAATGGCCAGGTCGGAGATTCCGAAGAAAAAACCTTCAGGGCTAAAGCTATACTGGAAAAAGTCATAAAAGAGACTGGATTGTAACCCATACTGCTAACCCGGCGCTCCAGCCGACGCAAAAAGCCGCATGGCTGCTCATGCCAGATGTTATGCCAGAGAATGAAATAATAATGAATCAAGAAACTATTTCTCGAGAGTCGCATTTGCGAAGCATTTTGAAAGCATGCACATGGCGCGTTGTCGCAACATGCACAACTTTCGCAATAGCCTATGTAGTTACAGGCAAGCCATCCGTGGCTTTCACAATTGCTGGCGTTGAGGTCGTTACAAAAATAGTCGTTTACTATTTTCACGAGAGAGCGTGGCACCTGATCCCACGGGGAACGATAAGAAAACTGATCAAGAGAAAATAGGCATATCAACCGCATCAACTCCGGCTGTGAACTTACCCAAGGTGGGGGTCAAGTCTGCTCTTGACTCATGTTCACTGAATAAAAGGGGTTCGAGTAGAATGAAACGGTGCAGATACTGGCGAAAAGTTTAGATCTTTGGTGAACCTCAATTTTAGCGTTTGATGAAATATTGTAATATTTTCATGGATGAACTGATGATATTTACGGATGGAAGTGTGAATCCTCATTCAAATATTGGATATGGGGCTTACCTGGCTGTGTCTGAACGTGGACTTTCGTTGGATTCGTTGAGGCCACACGTGAAAGTGAGGCGATTTGAGCATACGTCTTCAACGAAACTGGAATTGCAGACTTTATTATGGGCGCTAAGCGATATTCAAACATTGGGGAGTAGGGTGATTGTGTATACGGATTCTCAAAACATCATGGGTTTACAGGGAAGACGTGATCGGCTTGAGCAAAATGATTATCGTTCAAAGAAAAATAAGCTCCTCAACAATTATGAGATGTATCGGGAATTTTATAGAATGACCGATCAGTTGGACTGTGAATTTGTTAAAGTGCGTGGACATCAGGTATCAAATCAAAAAGATGATATTGATAGCCTTTTTACACTTGTGGATAGGGCTTCAAGGAATGCGCTGAGAGAGGCAATGGGGGTCAACCCTTTACTTTGGAACTGACAAGCGGGCGCATTCCAAGCAGCTTGCTGCGAGGAGCTTCAAATGCCATCATGACCGGAAACAAGCGCGCGCAAGACGTCGGAGACAACATCTTTATGCTCAGCCATAATGATCTTTATTACTCCTCCTTTACCCGTAAACAACTGACCCAGAGAGCCGCCGTCAATATTCAGAAGGCAGCAGAGCAATCTGGGTGCATGCGCCTCCAGGACCTGTTCGATATGGCGATAGAAACGCTCCGCACCATCATTGGAAAATAAAAGCAGTCGCGAAATCCGGTCTCCATAGGGGGCATCTGTTTGCTCCCTGACATTAGTAATCCCTTTTTTTTCACCGGTGAGTTTTTGAAGAATCGGTTCGAAGCCAATACGAATCCGGCCCCGAAGCCTCGCCTGCTTCAGCGCTATTTTGATCGGTTCACTCAGAGTAAAAAAATGCTTAACAATGTAAAGCAAAACGCTTTAAACGGTGGCACTTATTATGCAAATTGGGATATTTTGATGGCCTGGTTTGCCGGAGAACCTTGTGAAGTAGCTATCTTGGGAAAAGAATTTGATAAACATTATTTGCCCAATGTGTTTTTCTCAGGTGGAAAAAGTGAAGGAACATTGCCCTTGCTTGAAAATAAATTGATAGAGGGACAAACCACGATTCATATGTGCCAGAAGAAAGCGTGTAAATTTCCTGTAACTGAAGTAAAAGAAGCATTGGAACAAATCTTTAAATAAAACGATATCGCTTGAAAAATAGGCCGGGCTCAAACAGGCAATTCCGGGGACAGTCAAGAATTCCCCCTGAGGATAATGCTGATATAGATAGGAAACTTATTCAAATGAGCAAATTATTTCTATCCCTAATGTGGTTTTTAGCCTTATATAGCTTTTCTTTCGCTGGAGAATGGACCGTCAAAGATAAACACACTTTAAGATTTGAAGGCCCTATCGAAAAAAACGACATCCCCAAGTTCAATGAGCTGGTTAGTGAAGACATTAAAACCATCATCGTAAACTGCGGTGGAGGTGATGTACTCGCGGCAATACCAATTGCTGAGAAAATTCAAAGTCAAAAAATCGATATAATTGTTGATGGTATATGCGCTTCATCGTGCGCTAATTACTTTTTCATCGCGGCTAATAATAAAAAAGTGCCCAAAGGGAGCCTTTTTTTGTTGCATGGAGGTATTGCTCCAATGTTAGAGCACAAAGACCAAATGGTCGAACAGATAACTAAGGCTGGTGGTACTCCTGAACAGATAGGGTCGTACCTGAAGGCTTGGCATGAGGGCGCTAAAAAGGAACGTGATATTTATGAAAAAGCGGGAGTGGATGTGTCCTTACTTGAATATTCTTATCGTGCAACCAACGGGAAATATGACTTTTGGGCTCCCCCTCTCGCAACATTGAAAAAATTTGGCGTCAAGAATATTATTGAATTCTGGTATCCAAACTCTGATGAAGAAATGAACGCCCTCGCTAATAAACTTCGTAATGAATACGCTAAGAAGTATACTACACATTCTTCACATTTGAACATTATGGGTGGGGATATTGATCAATATAAGCCAGAACATAAAAGCACTCCCTTGAAGAAATGAGATAATCGGGTAAGGGAAAGTTTCTCTCTCGCCACTGCAATTCCGGGTGCTGGTCGGTCCCTAAGCTTACCGGTCCTCCGTTGAAGGAGTCGGATCTTTTTCAGTTTCATCGGGTTCAACCGCCTTGTTTTCCAGCTTGCGCTGCCTTTTTTCCTCTTTCTTTTTTTTCTTGGCCAATTCTTTCTGACGTTTCTGGAACTGGAAATGAGATTTTGCCATGGCATTTCCTTTCTGGTCGGTTGCCGGATCAATAAGATCGCTGACAATAGGAAAAAGAATCTCAGCCAGCATAATTGTGGTTTGATGCAAGCGACCAATAAAAAAGGCGTCCCCCGTTTCACAGGGGATGCCTTTAATCGCTTTAAAAAGCAGGTTAGACAACGGTCACATTGGCAGCAGCCGGACCTTTTGGCCCTTGCTCGATGTCAAAAGTCACGCGCGCACCTTCACTGAGGGTTTTAAAGCCGGTCGCATTGATTGCGTTATGATGCACAAATACATCCGGTCCGTCTTCCTGTTCGATGAATCCAAAACCTTTACGGTCATTAAACCACTTAACTGTTCCATTTGCCATAATATCATCCTCCTTTCGAAAAATTTCAACGTTACAAACTGAAGGATGATAGCGTTTACAAACG
>CAZYTP010000126.1:0-5634 GCA_964650385.1 uncultured Syntrophales bacterium
GAAAATTTAGAAGAATACCTGGCACAACTTCCTGACGTATCTGATAATGCCGAAGAAGTTGTCACAAACACAGAAGAAACAGACAACTCATAAAGGCTTATCTCATGTTCATTGATTCACATGCCCACCTGGAAATGAAAGCATTTGACCGAGACAGAGATGAAGTCATTGCGAGGGCCACAAAAGCCGGAGTAGATTATATAGTCACAGTCGGAACAACACTCGATGACTGCAAAAAGGCTATTTTTCTTGCAAACAAGTACGAGTCCATTTATGCCGCAGTCGGAATACACCCACACAAAGTTAAAAATATAAACAATGATACATACGACTCTCTTAAAGAACTGGCAGCCCATGATAAGGTAGTAGCATATGGAGAGATCGGACTCGATTTCTTTCGTAATCTGTCCCCGCGGGATGTACAGATAAAAAGATTTGGAGAACAGCTGGAACTCGCCAGTGAAATCGGGCTTCCGGTAGTTATTCATGATCGTGAAGCCCACGGGGAAACTCTGAACATGCTACAGAAATGGAAAGGAAATCAAAGGGGTATAATTCACTGTTTTTCAGGCAACTATGAAATGGCCCGAAAATGTCTTGATATGGGATTTTTTATATCGATACCCGGGACGATTACCTTCAAAAAATCTGAGGCGCTCCAGGAAGTAGTTGAAAATATTCCCATAACCAGTTTACTTCTGGAAACAGATTCTCCCTACCTCGCCCCTCATCCGAGACGCGGCAGGAGAAACGAACCGGCCAACGTTATCCTGACTGCCCAAAGGGTTGCCGAGATAAAGGGCATGGCCGTTGAAGAAGTTGGAAACATAACGTCCCAAAACACAAAGAATGTTTTTGGAATTACCTGAAGCGGCAAGGCCGCAACCCCAAAAGTGCCTAAAGTTTGAAGTGCCTAAAGTGAGCTAAAGTTAATGTACACGCCTTCGGCGCGGTCAAATTTGAAACAGGCTGCGCTGAAAGCGCATTTTTTAACTTTAGGCATTTTAGTTCACTTTACACTCTTAACTAAATCTTGCTATTTGAACTGGTACCAACATCTGCACAAAAAACGCAGTTGTTGAGAATAAAGACTCTAAACGTTCATGCCTTTCCAAAAAAGAGCTCTTCCCCTATTTTCCCCCGACCTTAAGCGCCAGAGCTTCCAGCAGCTCCCAACGGGTATAGGCCTTCTCCAGACCCCGCTCCAGTTCATCAAGCCTGGCCTGCAGCTTCACGACCTCCGCCCCGGAGGTCTTGTAAAGCAAGGGATCGGCCATGGTGACAAAAAGGGTGTGTTTTTGCGCCTCGAGGTCTTCGATGATGTCCGGCAGTTGCTCGATCTCACGCTGTTCCTTAAACGTGAGCTTTCGGGGACCCGTGGCCACCCTGCGGGGCCTGGCCTTTTTTTGTTGCACCCCGGGCGTGGATTTTTCCTCCTGCAGCCGCTGACAGAGCCAGTCATCATAACCACCCACGTATTCCCTCACCCGACCCTCACTTTCAAAGACCAGGGTAGAGGTAACGGTATTGTTAAGAAATGTCCGATCATGACTTACTATCAGGACTGTCCCCGCATAATTGATCAGCATAGCTTCCAGCAGTTCCAGGGTCTCCGCATCCAGATCGTTGGTGGGCTCATCCAGGACCAGCACATTGGACGGCCGGGCGAACAGCTTAGCCATGAGGAGCCGGTTCCTCTCCCCGCCGGAAAGGAAGGTTATTGGACCCCGAACCTGGTCGGGTGAAAACAGAAAGTCCTGAAGATAGCCGATGACATGCCGCGGCTTGCCGTTTACAAAGACCATATCGCTTCCCTCGGCAACGTTTTGCTGCAGGGTCTTGGTTTCATCAAGCTGAGCCCTGAGTTGATCAAAATAGGCGACCTCAAGACGGGTTCCGTGTCGCACGCACCCGCTATCCGGTTCGATTTTCCCAAGCAGTATGCGCAACAGAGTAGTCTTGCCGCAACCGTTCGGCCCGATGATTCCAACCTTGTCACCCCGCATAACGGTAGTGGAAAAATCCGAGAGAATCGACTGCCCGCCGTAAGCAAAAGTGACATCACGGGCATTTATAGCAAGCCGTCCCGACCGCTCGCCCTCCTCCAACATCAGACGCACATTACCGCTCCGGGCACGGCGCTGCTTTACCTCTGCTCGCATCTTCATCAGTGCCCGTACCCGCCCCTCATTACGGGTCCGGCGTGCTTTGATGCCCTGCCTCAACCAGGTTTCTTCGCTCCTCAACTGTTTGTCAAATTCTGCTATTCGAGCGGACTCGTTCTCGAGCAGCTCCTCTTTGCGGCTGAGGTAGTCCTCGTAGTTGCCGGTAAAACAAGTCACTGTGCCCCGGTCAATTTCAACGATGCGGGTCGCCAGGTGATTGAGGAAGGCACGGTCGTGAGTGACGAAAATCATGGTTTTTACGAAGCGCTGCAGGAACTGCTCCATCCAGACAATGGCATCGATATCCAGATGGTTGGTCGGTTCATCCAGCAGCAGAATGTCGGGGTCACTTACCAAAGCCCGCGCGAGGAGCACCCGGCGTTTGAGCCCGGCGGAGAGCTCCCCGTATGACGCTTCCTCATCCAGCCCCATGCGCGAGATGACCGTCTGAACCTGCTGATGAGGCTGTCCCGAGGCGACGATATCATAAATACTGCCGTCGAGGTTGAGGGACACTTCCTGGCTTAACAGGGCGGTTTTCATCCCCTTGGTCTTCGTGATCATACCACTGTCGGGGGACAGCTCACCATGAATCAGTTTCAGAAGAGTGGATTTACCGGTACCGTTGCGGCCGATCAGGCAGATCCGCTCCCCACGCTTGATTTGCAGATCAACCGTATCGAGCAATATGGGGCCGCCAAAGCTGATGCTTACATCTTTTAACATTACCAATGGCATAATATAATCCTGCGATGTCCGATCTTTATCACGAAAGCTTTGAAAAAATGGTTTTTCAAAGGTCTAAAGCGACAAAGCCGCACTCCCCCAAAGTGCCTAAAGTTTGAAGTGCCTAAAGTGAGCTAAAGTTGCGGTAGAACTTTGGTTCGACCTTGAACATAGGCATGATCCTCCTTGAGGTCTGTACCATCTGCGGCCCGGGTAGCCAGCTCATCACAGTACTCATTTTCAGGATGTCCAGCGTGCCCTCGGACCCAGACGAATTGCACCCGGAACGAATCGCACAGATCCAGTAACTGCGCCCACAGATCGGCATTTTCAGCGGCGTCTTTCTTCGTGCGCATCCAGTTACCGGCGCGCCATTTACGAGCCCATCCCAGGCTGATCCCGTTAACCACGTAGCGTGAATCGCTGTGCAGGACTACATCAGCCGGAGTCTTCAATGCCTTGAGCGCCGCAATGCAGGCCATCAATTCCATGCGGTTGTTGGTGGTTAGACGAAAGCCCTGGGTGAGTTCGATCCGCCTCCCCCCATCGATGATAACCGCACCGAATCCTCCCGGTCCCGGGTTGCCGCGGCAGCCTCCATCGGTATAGATGACGATTGTGCCAGGCGGCACGTCCGTATCGAGGGCGATATCGAAATCCTTTTCCCCTGATGGTGACCGAACGTATATAGGGTTCTGCAACCACTTCTCCGCCTCGGGCAGAGTGGCAAATCCCTTATAGCGAGCCCCGGCATACCCGCGGACCTGCTCCTCGGCGCCGTCCGGACCGAACCACGCAGTATATATGCCCGGGTTACAACCCCTGGCTACGGCATAGTATTTCTTCGGTCTTCCCATGCAATCATCCTCCACCTGGTGCGTATTTATCGCACCGCAAACCGATCATAGAGCTGTTTTGCCGGTTGCTTAGTGCTCGATTCTACCTGTTATTATCACCGTGTCAAATGTCTGTATTTAATGCGATGCGGCTGTTCGGCAGCCTTTCCGAGCCTCTTTTTTCTGTCCGCCTCATAGTCTGAATAATTTCCTTCAAACCACACAACGGTACTATCTCCCTCAAAAGCAAGAATATGGGTGGCAATGCGATCGAGAAACCAGCGATCATGGGTTATAATAACCGCACAGCCGCCAAAATGTTCCAATGCCTCCTCGATGGCACGCATCGTATTTACATCCAGATCATTTGTAGGCTCGTCTAAAAGCAAGACATTGGCGCCCTCCTTGAGCATACACGCAAGATGGACGCGATTACGCTCCCCGCCTGAAATCATGTTTACTTTTTTCTGCTGGTCTGTTCCCGAAAAATTAAAACGTGACACATAGGCACGGGAATTCATTTCTCTATTTCCAAGTTGAACCATATCCCTGCCGCCGGAAACCACTTCCCATATTGTCTTGTCAGGTTCAAGGGTGTTGCGCTCCTGATCGGCGTAAGCGAGTTTGACAGTGTCCCCGATTTTAATGGTTCCGGAATCCGGGTTTTCCGATCCGGTTATCATTTTAAAGAGTGTTGTTTTACCTGCGCCGTTGGGGCCTATGATGCCGACAATGCCTCCCGCAGGCAGAGCAAACTTCATGCTTTCAAAGAGAAGACGATCACCATACGCTTTACTCACATTTTCTGTTTCAATAACGACTTTTCCGAGACGGGGGCCTGGAGGAATATAGATTTCAAGATCGTTAACCTGTTTTTCATTATTCTGATCCAGGAGTGTTTCATAAGCGCTGATACGCGCTTTTGACTTTGTCTGTCGGCCTTTCGGTGACATGCGTATCCACTCCAGTTCCCGCTGTAAGGTTTTCTGCCGTTCTGTTTCTGTTTTTTCTTCCTGTTTAAGCTGCCTCTGTTTCTGTTCAAGCCAGGAAGAATAGTTGCCTTTCCAGGGAATGCCGTGCCCCCGATCAAGCTCCAAAATCCAACCCGCTACGTTATCTAAAAAATACCGGTCGTGTGTGACGGCAATCACCGTCCCTTCATACCGCTTAAGATGATGTTCAAGCCAAGCAACAGTTTCGGCATCCAGATGATTGGTAGGTTCATCCAGAAGCAGGATGTCTGGCTTCTGTAACAAAAGTCTGCACAGAGCCACCCGTCTTTTTTCGCCACCGGAAATAACCTTAACAGGTGTGTCTCCCGGAGGACAGCGCAGCGCGTCCATGGCCATTTCCAGACGCGAATCTATATCCCAGGCATCAAGATGATCGATTTTTTCCTGCAATTCGCCCTGACGATCCATAAGCTGATTCATTTCATCATCAGACATCGGTTCGGCAAATTTTTCACTGATCTCATTGTATTCGCGGACAAGATCCACAGCCGACTTCATGCCTTCTTCAACAATGTCTTTTACGGTTTTATCCGGATCAAGCACAGGTTCCTGCTCAAGAAACCCTAAAGTGTATCCGGGAGAAAGGACGGCATTTCCGTTATACTCCTCATCAACACCTGCCATAATACGTAAAAGAGAACTTTTTCCTGCACCATTTAATCCCAGGACGCCTATTTTGGCACCATAAAAATAGGAAAGAGATATATCTTTTAACACCGGTTTGTTCTGGTAGAATTTGCTGACTCTCATCATTGAATAAATAATCTTTTCTGGTCCGTTACTCATTGGGAAACCTCTCTCGTTTTTACAGAATTTAGAAAAAAAGTCTTACTATCTTCCAGTAATTTCCGGTTAGGAAATTGCATGCGAATTACATAATATTTCTAAAATAAA
>CAZYTP010000127.1:0-5601 GCA_964650385.1 uncultured Syntrophales bacterium
TAAAAAAGATGGGGTTGAAGGCGTCAATTCTGCCGCGTCAGCGGCTTACTTGAACGAGGCGCTTAAGCCGATCGTGACCCTACCAGGCCACTCCGGCTTAGCTCTTTGTTATCGAGGACGCTGCGCGTCCTCGATAATCGCCGCGTCTTGCCATCCGCTGGCCGCGAGGTGCTTTGCGTCTAAACCCTTATGAATAACTTCAAAGTGAACTATATGAAAAGAAAACCATGCCCTTGTTGGTGGATTGGCACTTAGTTCTTTCTTTCAATGATTGAATAAAGTAACTGAAGGGTGCATGTAACTGATTAATTTCATTGAAATAAAGGAGATTACATTTTGGAAATAGGGTCGACTCAAATAATAGCCCTCCTAATAACAGGTGTTGGTGTTGGTTTTGCTTCTGGTTTATTGGGCGTCGGCGGCTGTTTCATTATGGTACCCGTTCAATTTTGGGCACTTACTTCAATCGGTGTTGACCCTACTATTGCGATTAGAATCGCCTTTGGAACGAATCTTGCCGTTGTTCTTCCCACGGCAATCAGTGGAGCAATTGGTCACAGCCGTAAAAAAGCCGTTTTGTGGAAGGCAGGTATCATACTTGGCCTCGCTGGACTTGTGGGCTCAGTCGTTGGAGGGTATTTTGCTGCACATATCCCTGGCAATATCCTGAAGATTGGATTTGGGTTAGCTATCTTAGCAGGTGGCATCAGAATGTTAACGGCAAAGCCTCCTAAAGTAAAGAAAGAACCAATAGACAATGTTCTTGTTTACATACTATGGGGCTTTCCGTTGGGGATTGTATCTGGCATTATTGGCATAGGTGGTGGTGTGTTGATGGTTCCTGTCATGGTTCTTGCCATGAGATTCAAAATGCACCAATCAGTTGGGACCTCAACTGCGTTGATGATCTTTACCTCAATAGGAGGGATTCTATCTTACACAGTCAATGGCTTAAATGTTTCGGGATTACCTCCATATTCCATAGGCTATGTCAACTTTTTGCAGTGGATTTTATTGGCAGGAGCAAGTGTTCCTATGGCTCAAGTAGGAGTCAAAGTTGCACACAAGCTTCCCGCTAAACAGCTAAAGTATGTTTTCATAGCTGTAATGATTTACATGGGTCTAAAAATGATAGGGGTGTTTGCTTGGTTGCATTTACCGATATGATTTGAAAACTTGAAGATAGCGTATATCAAATCGCTGAACACGGACGTGCAAAAAGCTAGCGCCTTTTGCACGTGGATTAGGAGTAAAAAATAAAGTCAAACACAAAAGGAGGTATTGAATATGCCAGATTTTGGAACCCCATTTTCGGGACTCGCAAAAGGTCAAAAACTTACTAAAGAAGAATTAATTCGTGCAATTCGTTTTATGATAGCTGCTGAATATGAGGCTGTCCAACTGTATATGCAATTGGCGGAATCAACGGATAATAAATTAGCAATTGAAGTATTAAAGGACATTGCCGATGAAGAAAGGGTTCATGCGGGAGAATTCTTACGTTTATTGAAAGAATTAGCACCAGATGAAGAAAAATTCTATGCCGAGGGTGCAGAAGAAGTTGAAGAAGAAATAGAAAAATTAAAAAAGAGTTAACCAAAAAAACTCCTACCAAATCGCTTCACTCTGACCGGAAGCCGCGCCCGATTTCATCGGGCACGGCTTCCGGTAGCTGAACTCGGCGTTCGGCACACAGAGAGATAAGGAGTAGTGGGGAAAAAATATTACCGAACGGTAATGTTTTGCTTGACAGACACTCCATGGTACGGTATATTCCCGATCGGTAACATGAATACTACTAAGAATCCAGAACAGCTTGGCGCCTCTATTCGCGCAAGGCGCAGACAGTTGAAGGTCACCCAGAAGGATCTGGCGATGACCTGTGGTACTGGTCTGCGCTTCATTATTGATCTTGAGAAGGGCAAGCCAACCTGCCAAATCGGAAAGATCATACAGGTTCTCCACGCCCTGGGGCTCAAACTCCAAATCACTATCCCTGGTGGTGACACTGGCCAAGGCGAAAAGTCATGAATAACTTGATCGTTTATCTGAACGCCGAGAGAGTCGGAACCCTCGAACAAGACGATAGTGGTTTGATGCAATTCTCCTACAATCAGACATGGCTGGAGAAGCCGGGCGCCATGCCCCTCTCCCGTTCACTGCCTCTCCAAAGTGAGGTGTTCTCGGGGAAAAAGGCCAGGCCTTTCTTTGCAGGCATACTGCCTGAAGAGCGACCACGAGAAAAGATAGCAGAGATTCTCGGGATCAGCGATTCCAATGACTTTGCAATGCTAGAGAGGATAGGAGGCGAGTGCGCTGGCGCTGTCAGCCTGCTTCCTGAAGGCGTTGCTCCGACAGATCCGAAAAATGCCCGGCATCACGAACTGACCGAACCGGAGTTGCAACAACTCGTAGCCGAGTTACCCAATCGTCCCTTAATGGTTGGCAGGGATGGACTGCGACTCTCACTCGCAGGTGCGCAGGACAAATTGCCCGTTATCGTTCATAACAACAGAATATGTCTCCCTCTTGGCGGTACTCCCAGCACCCACATACTGAAACCAGAACCAGATCGTTTTCCGGGACTGGCCGCCAACGAGATTTTCTGTATGACTCTAGCGCATGCAGTTTGCTTGAACACGTCCAATACAGAATATCGTTTGATCGGAAAGAAATCGTGCATTCTAGTTCAAAGATATGACCGAGCGACTGATGAAGACGGCAGTACGACCCGACTCCACCAAGAGGACTTCTGCCAGGCATTGGGATTTCCGCCGGAGCGAAAGTACCAGGCAGAGGGGGGGCCGATGCTTAGCGACTGCATTTCGCTGCTTCGGGACTGGTCCACTGCACCAGTTCTTGATATTCCCAGCTTTATCAACGGCCTGATTTTCAATGTGTTGATCGGCAACGCCGATGCTCACGGCAAGAACTACTCGTTATTGTATTCTGGTGGCGAACGACGGCTATCTCCCTATTATGATCTTGTCTCCACTCTTGCTTGGCCTGGCCTCTCCAAGAATCTCGCGATGAAAATTGGTGGCTGCGAATCAGTCAACGCATTCACGATTGGTGACTGGAAGAAGATGGCAAAGAAGGCTGGTCTTGGTTGGCCGATGATACGAGAACGAATGGCAGAAAGCTGCCACAGTGTTTTGAACAAGCTTGGCGAGGTACAGACACAGACCAGAGAATACAGCGATTCCATGGTCACACTACTTCATGAAACCATAGGAGGTCGCGTGGTCAGAATGCTTGAAGCGCTTTCCAAGCAAGATCACTAGCCGAACCAAAGGATTCAGGCGCAACGTTATGTGAGGTCAAAAAATGAAATTCAAATAGAATTCCTCGGTCTCTTTTTGGCAATTGTGATCTTTGCTTCGTTTACTGAAAATAAAGCGATTAACAAGGACAGGTTTAATCATTATAGACCTGCAAATAAATTGAACCAATTAGGAGTAGACAAAAGCTATTTTTCAGAAAAGACATTGAACAATTTTGAAAAAATGTTTACTAAAGTGAATATAAGGAGGTTTTAAAATGAAAAAATCAACATTATTTTTTAGTCTAATTGTACTTTTCTTTTCATATTCATGTGGAGGAGGTTCGACTGACAAAACAAAAAATGAATCTAAAAAATCAGGAATCTATGAGCCTACAACTCAGGAGGAATTTGTTAAAATTCTTGATGAGCTAAACATTAAACCGTATCCTGGTGCTGTAATTAGCGGATTTGAGCATTCTACTGATGGTGCCCTAACCTATAAAGTTGCAGCAGAAGGAAATTCTAATAAAGCTATAATAGATTATTACAAAACAGCATTTGAAAAAGCAATGAAAGGCAAAACAGAATGGAAATTTTCTCAACCATTGAATACAAATTTTATGTACACTAAAGGGATGTATGAATTAATTTTTTCGTTCTATCTCACTTCGCAATATGCAAGATACGAAATGCAAGGTGGTGATCCAAAAGCTTATGAAGGAGTGAACAACTGGACATATTCGATTGGTTTAGGTGATAATGCAAATTCATATTAATAAAAAATAAGGAGAATTTTAAAATGAAAAAAATAACATTGATTTTTGTAGTTTTCACAATGATGATTTCAACAAATCTATTTGCACAAAAAACAACGGATATTGAAGGTGGAAAAGACTATCCTTTGGTCAGCCGTTTTAAAAGCTCTGTTATTGAATGGTATCAAAACAAGAATTTTGACAGATATTTCATACTTTCTTTGAAAGACCATAAAATATCTAACTATGAAATTGATGGAAAAACTACAAGAATTCAATACTCGGTAGGAAAAGAACATTCAGTATTTGAAATTTATAAAAGCTATGAAAACGCACTAAAGAAAACAGGTTTCGATATTTTAACTATGTTAGATGACAAAAATTGCGGAGTTAATTTACAAGAACGATTATATAATAGTGGGTTGAATGGATTAAATAAATTACCTTACGCAGCGTCTGGTCCTGGTGATGATGAATTTGTCTATCTTGCTGCTAAAAAGAAAGTTGATAATAAAGATATCTACATTGTAGCATATATTGCTAATGAAAGGGGCAATTTATTAGTAACTTTTGATGCAATCGAAGTTCAAGCTATGGATGATGATTTGGTTACAGTAAAAAATATTTCCGAAGACATCACTTCCAACGGTCATATAGCAATTTACGACATCCATTTTGATACGGGTAAATCCGATATAAAGCCGGAATCTGCCGATGCGTTAAAAAATATAGCTGAATACCTTAATGCACATTCAGATAAACGTTTCTTAATTGTTGGGCATACAGATAATGTTGGTGATTTTGTCGTTAATTTAAAATTGTCGCAAGAAAGAGCAAATTCAGTAACAAATAAATTAGTGACAAAATATGGAGTAAAAGCAGAGCAATTGAAAGCTTATGGTGATGGCTCAACTGCACCTGTGGCAAGCAATTCGACAGATGAAGGAAAAGCGAAAAATCGTAGGGTTGAGATAGTGGACCAATGAAATACTACTGCCAACAATACCTATACGTAATGCGGGTTTCAACGATAAATTGAAAGTAAACACTAAAAGTAAAAGAAGAGTAAAAGGAGGACAGAATGGCGCGATCTTTTTTTATATCAGTGTTTGTCGTTGTTTTATTTGCATCAAATGCATTTGCCGGTTTAGGTTCATTTTATAATAATCCACAGAGTAGTGGTAGTATTGTTGCTCCAATTCAGATTAAGGATAAAGGAATTTATAATTTAGTTGTTTCAATTCATTTTCTTAAGGAGCCATATAATAATAAAATATACAAATCAGATGCGTACGAAAAACTAATAAATAGATTAACGGTAGAATGGAGTGGAGTGGCACTCCAGCAAATATTGGAGGCCAAAGAGCAGAATATTAATGACCTTACGGTTCTCAAAAGCAATATTGAAAAAGCAATTGTCAGCTTGGCTGATAAACTAAAGAATAGCTACTCATTGGAAAAAAACACAGAGGTTGTCTTTTCGCTTTCTAACTTCTTTCTTTTAACACCAAAGGATAATGATTGAATTGTATAACCTATAAGGATTGAGTCGATCCGCGAAGCGGTCGAACTCAATCCATT
>CAZYTP010000128.1:0-5474 GCA_964650385.1 uncultured Syntrophales bacterium
GAAAAAAGATGGAGTTGAAATCGTCAGTTCTGCCGCGTCAGCGGCTTACTTGAACCATTGATTTCTTGCCGATTAGAAAAGCAAATCCCTCACGAAAGCCCATTCATCTGCTGGGTCTGAAGATATCCGACTTATCATACTTTCAAAATTCTCCCACATAGACTCATTCATCAACTCACAACTGTGCCCCCAGAAAAAGAAAACGCCATTGTTTTTCTTTTGGCGATCATATTTTTCCCAGAAATCATGATCCAGAAAGTGACAACAAGGGTGGAATTCAAGTGGATCAACGGGGGGGTAAACATTTTCCTGATGCTGATTCCCTCTTGCCCATTTATATCCTGCTGAACGAACAGCATCTTTTACAAAATCGTTATAAGCATTGAAGGGATAACAAAATCCCAGAACCGGTTTCTGAAATTTCTCTTCCAGGATATACTTGCTTGTATGTAATTCCCAATGCAACTGATCAACAGAAAGATCAGGTAAATATGGGTGCTTCATGGAGTGGCTGCAAATCTCAAAACCCTTGTACACATGAACCAATTCATGGATGCTGAGGCGCCAGACATCATTGTTTTGATGAACCCATCCGAATGATCTGCTTTCCTGATACAAGCCGGGAGTGAGACAAAAGGATGCTTTGGCCTGATAGCGGCTGAGTATTTCAATCAGTCGAATATCCGAAACAAGTCCGTCATCCCAGGATTGAATGATTTTCATGGCAATTTATTATCCTTTTTGACCGGCAAGCGCCGGCTGTTAAGATTATACAAGAAAAAATTATTTTTTTGCTTTTTTGTTTACATTGTTTGCCTCATTTCTTAACATATTAACATAAACAACTACTTAAATGCGTTTTATTATAATCGACTGATTTCATATAGATATTGATGAACAGAGTATTCGGCTGTTTTATTTTTGATGCGGCGAGAGACGGGAATTCTGCGCGATGCGATTTTGTCTGTTGTAAACTATCTGAAAAAACACGTCTGGAAAAAGGGCCTTCACAATAAAGAAAACGAAAGGGTGCTGAGAAGATATAATAAAAGTTCGGTGTATGTGAGGACTGTTTTAGAATTTGCGATAAAGCTTTAAATCCCCGGCCAAACAATGCTGTCGAAAAGTAGATTACAGCTATCTTGCCTCTCGCTATCCCCCTTAACCCCCTATCAATCAAAAACTACTATGGATGTCCCTGGATTAAGGATCCTAAATACAACAAAAAATCCGATCGAATCTTGACAACCTCTGAGATTCATGTCACACATTACCTGCTTGGTTGATAAATGCATTAATTATCAATCATTTTCATTACTGAACTTCATTACAATGTGTTGAATAGGAAGGAAGTAGTATGAAGCGCCTCCATTATGTATTTTTTCTTTGCATCATCTTTTCCTGTATTTTTATCGTTACAAATACCCCACTATCGGGACATGAATCAAAGAAACAATGGATAAATCTCGCAGCCGGTGAGGACAAATATATTGAAGTCCCTCCGGTTAAAAACCAGACAGCCGTAGCTATACCTTCCTCAGGTAAGACCTTCACAAATTCCATCGGTATGAAGTTTATTTTGATTCCGAAGGGCACTTTCATGATGGGAAGCCCCTCAAATGAACCGAAACGGGACAATGACGAAATAGAGCACCGCGTTACCATAAGCCATGCCTTCTATCTCCAGATGACAGAGGTGACCCAGGCTCAGTGGAAGGCAATCATGGGGAAAAATCCCGCGTTATTTAAGGACTGCGGTGATAACTGCCCGGTAGAGAGGGTTTCCTGGGATAGCGTGCAGCAATTTATCCAAAAGCTCAACTGAAAGGAAGAAACAGATAAGTGCCGATTACCAACTGAGGCCGAGTGGGAGTATGCCTGCCGTGCGGGGACGACGACCCCTTTTAACACGGGTGATTGCATTTCCATGAATCAGGAAATTTCGACGGCAACAGTCCCTTACCGGATTGCCCGGAGGGCGATTGCATCGGGAAAACTATGAAAGTTGGAAGTTTCGCCCCCAATCCGTGGGGATTATACGACATGCATGGTAACGTCTATGAGTGGTGCCAAGACTGGTTCGTGGAATATTCAAGTGAGCACGTGACCGATCCCATTGCCCCGCCTTCAGGTTGGCGAGTTGGGCTCCGCGTTCTTCGCGGTGGTTCCTGTCTCAATTACGCGAGGTGCTTACGATCTGCGTATCGCTATAGAAACTTCCCTCAAACGTGGGACTGTACCTTTGGTTTTCGCGTAGCCCGGGATTATTAAAAAGGAGAAAATAGGGCCAGCGCCCTTTTATTGCTAAGGAACCCGGCGGCAAAAATATTGAAGAAAAGAAGAAAGAATTAATGAATAGACCGGAAATAGAGTATCCATGCGCGTGGTCTTATAGGGTGATCGGAACCGATGAAAAGTCGCTTCGCCAGGCAATATCAGAGTGTCTTGAAGGCAGGGAGTACAGGGTTTCCCTTTCAAGCAGCAGTAGCTCCGGCAAGTATATATCTCTTAATCTTGAGACAACTGTTCACAGCGAAGAGGTTCGTGTAAGTACGTACCATTCTTTGGGAAGGCATCCATTGGTGAAAATTGTGTTGTAAAGGAGCGAGCTATTTAAATGGGCTGTCCCTATTTATTTAAGTACCATGTGCGGATAAGATTATGTAACGATAAAACCTAACGAAAAGGAGTGTTAAAATGAAAAAATCTATACTATTGCTGGTTTTTGGTCTGTTCATTTTGGGGTTCTCGGCAGGAAATGCTGGAGCAATCGACGCTCTGCCTCAGGGTCAAGCGACCATGGAACAATGTATGTCCCATGCAGTAAATCGCTTTCCCGGAGAGGTGCTTATTGTCGAATTCCTTACGTCTGAAGGCGCACCCATTTATGAGTTTGAAGTAAAAATGAAGGACGGAACAGTCTGGAATGTGGAATGCAATGGATTGACCGGTTACATCATTGATTTTTCAAGGCACGTGAGTGTTAACGATCCCTTGTTCAAGTTAAAGGCAAAGATAAGCCAGAAGGAAGCCGAAGAAATCGCCCTCTCCTTCTTACCCGGAAAGGTCGATCGCCGTGAGGTTTACATAGAAGACGACGGCAAGCCCATGTATGAATTTGATATTTACGCCAGCCATGGCGGAGAATTCAAGGTTGAAGTTGAGGCGGATACAGGCACTATCGATGTCGTAGAACCGGAATACTGGGAGATAGGTGAATTCAGCAACTGATGAGGGCTTTGTATAGGTATTACGGGGACAGTATACACATATTCTTGTCTCTTTTCTTCGGGAAATAGGTATACTGTCGCCGGAATTTGATGAAAAGTATGCAAGATTACAATTAATAATTATGGGCCTAATGTGGCTGCAACAGGAAACCACGCTACGAGAAGATGTTTTGGACAGCAGGAAAAGGAGAGACGTAATGGGAGACAAGGGCGGTAAGAGGGATAAGGAAAAGGGGCAGAAACAGAAAACCGAAAAACAGAAACAAAAAGCAAGAAACAAGCTTGATAAGCAGCCAAAAAGAAGGCCTTGATAGAAATCACGGTGCGAAGATCTGCACAACAGCTTTCGCCGTGCGAAGTTCAAATGATAATGGAGTGAAATTCTGGTCCGTTCTTCCCGTAAGAGTGATTTTTATCAATCGGCTGCCCATAACACATTACAGATGGTAATCTTCGATAGATCATATATGGCAGCTGTTTTAACTTTGAAAATTGACTATGGAGTTATAATATTGATTTCCTGTGCGTAATTTATAGGAAGGAATGAAGCTTAGTTAAGAGCAGATTTGAGTCCTTCACATAAAGCTATCTGCCAAGAAGCGTAAAGAGATAGCTCAAAAGGTAGCACACGCAAGGTGGGACAAATCAACTGCCTGATAAAATTTCCTCCAACTTATCAAGCAACTCTAAATGTTTGTTTGTTGGCAGACCTGCGGTTGTATAGTATCTTTTTTCGGCAAAAGGGGAATTTATTGCTCTTTCAAAAGAAAAAAGAGGCGGATTTAGCTTTTGTGTTTGTTCAGGCCAAAAAGAAATCCCACCCATTTCGAAGGGCCATGAAAGACTTTCCATTAGGTATCCAGATATTTCTTTAAGTTTTGGATTGATTATCTCTAAAGTCTTGTCTGTTGTTACATAAAGTTGACTAATATACTTTTTCTCACTTATTACTTCTTCATAATGCCGTAACCCAAAATCTTTTGATACTTTTGTTAATGCCTCCATTAAAAATAGATCCAAATCCTCGGTTGAAGAACGTGAATCAACTACCAACCCATCAGAATATATGGTAAGGCTTAAATTTATTAGACCTCTCGTCTTGCTCATAAATTCACCATCTTCAAATCTTATTCCTTTAATGAAATCAGGAATATCTGCTGGGGAAGGAAATCTTTTAAATTTATATAATTCTATTAGTGTTGGAATAAGGGGATACAAACTTTTTCCTTCGGGATTTAAATCAAAAAAAGGGGAAAGCCAAATCGATCTTGCCAAATTAACAGACAAAAGTTTCATTAAATTATCCTCCCATTGCTTGTCGAAGATTCGTGCTTAGTTGACGCTTCATGCTTAGCTTTAGAGCAGGTGTTTCTGTCTTGTTTTGTTCTGGTGAACACTTTTGAAGAAAAAAACCACTCCCTCCTTTTTCGCTTTTATCGATCTGAGCTTTCTCTTCATAGGAGAAAGATTGGGAGCTTGATTTCCATCCATTGTGTACGATTAATTTATCTTCTGTTTTCTCTTGGAAATAAGGGTCTTTGTCAAAGCTTTCAACGAGCAAGGTTTGGGCTGACAGGTTTAAATCCCATTTTACAAGCTCACTAAAGGGGACAAATCGGACAATTAAAGCTACATCAAATGCAGCAGCGATTTCTTTTAAGGTTTTCAATGTGAAGCTTCCATAATTGGGATTTTCTAAACGACATATTTGCGTCTGTTTCATGCCAGCGAGTTTGCCTAAATCCTCTTGCGTTAAATCTCCACGCATTGTTCTAATTTGAAACGCTACTCCATTATTAATATGAGATTCTACAAAAGCCTTGCGATATTCTTTATCTTTAAGGTTTTCTAATAATTTTTCCTTATGGCTCTTTGAAGTATTTGATTGCATAGTTATTATCTCCTAACACCATTTCTCGCCTCTCAACGGCTGTTTCCGGGGCGCTTTTGGGCTCAAAAATTGATCCTTTTTCAACTGCACCGATGAGTAAAGTAAATTCACCCCGGTTTGGACCGAAAAACCCTAAAGGGCGATATCGGTTTCTTTGCCATGTTATTCTAAGTTCGTGAATATGGTCAAATCCTCTTAATTTCGCTGAATAAGGTCTACCCCAATTTTTTTGCGTTTGTAAGTACTTCAGACGTATATCGATTGCTGCTTGTGCCCCCTTGGGCAAGTGCTTAAACCACTTGTTCAAGTAAGCCGCTGACGCGGCAGAATTGACGCCTTCAACCCCATCTTTT
>CAZYTP010000129.1:0-5321 GCA_964650385.1 uncultured Syntrophales bacterium
GGCTGCCTCAATGTTATAGATTACTTTCCCGGATTTGCTGTTGTTAAATTGATGAACGGACAACCACTGAAAAAATAAGACAAAGTTCTGCAACAGAAAGATTATTTGTGGATTTAAGGAGGAGCCGTAATGAGTGAGCAAGCGTTGCTTGATCAACAAAGTATCAATACCATACGATTTCTGGCGGCTGATGCGATACAGAAAGCCAACTCAGGTCATCCCGGCATGCCGATGGGGGCCGCGGCAATGGCCTATGTGTTATGGACAAGGCATCTTAAGCACAACCCTGAAGACCCTCTATGGATAGATCGTGATCGCTTTATTCTTTCGGCGGGCCACGGGTCAATGCTGCTGTACGCCCTTCTTCATCTTACCGGTTATGATCTGCCGCTGTCCGAGTTACAGTCGTTCCGACAGTGGGGAAGCAGGACAGCAGGCCACCCGGAGGGCCATAGTTTACCCGGTGTTGAGGTTACTACAGGGCCTCTCGGCCAGGGAATCGGTAATGCCGTTGGGATGGCTCTTGCCGAGGCACACCTTGCAGCACGATACAATCGGCCTGACCATAGAATTGTCGATCACTTCACCTATGCTATCGCCGGTGATGGTGACCTTATGGAAGGAGTAACGTCTGAAGCCTGTTCACTGGCAGGGCACCTTGCCCTTGGCAAATTGATCGTACTATTTGACGACAACCGTATTTCACTGGCCGGCTCAACCTCACTTACCTTTACTGAAGATATAAGAAAACGATTCGAGGCCTGTGGGTGGCATGTACAGAAGGTTGACGAAGGCAGCAATCTTTCTGCTATTGATGTTGCGCTGAAGACTGCTAAGATGGAAACTTCCAAGCCTTCACTCATATGTATTAGCACTGTAATCGGCTATGGAGCTCCGAATAAACAGGGTACGTTCGGAATCCATGGCTCACCGCTTGGCCGGGATGAGTTACTCGCGACCAAGAAAAATCTCGGCTGGCCCTCTGAGCCGGACTTCTTTATTCCTGAGGATGTATTGAGACATTTCAGGAAAGCTCTGGCAGACGGGAGGAGAAGTAAGGCTGAATGGGAAGATCGTTTTGCACGTTACAGTGAAGCCTGTCCAGAATCAGCACAAGAGTTTAATCGGAGGATGAACGGTGAACTTCCTGCCGGGTGGGATGCAGAGCTTCCCGCCTTTCAAACAGACTCGAAAGGTACTTCGACCCGCAAGGCCTCTGAGACTGTCCTGCAAGCCCTCGCCCCAAAAATGCCGGAGCTTATGGGCGGTTCAGCCGATCTGAATCCGTCAACCTTCTCCTGGCTGAAGGGTTTTGGAGATTTTCAATCGCCGGATAGCTCACCTGAAAGACTCCAGGGCGCGGTTGGAGGAGAGTGGGGATATGGTGGACGTAACGTGCATTTCGGGGTACGCGAGCACGCAATGGGAGCCATCACCACAGGCATGGCAATGCACGGAGGATTTATTTCCTATACAGCCACATTTCTGGTATTTTCCGACTATATGCGTCCTCCTGTTCGTTTGGCAGCATTGTCTAAAGCCCGTGTTATCTATATTTTTACTCACGACAGCATTGGCGTGGGTGAGGATGGCCCCACGCACCAGCCAGTTGAACACCTCATGAATCTCCGGGCCGTTCCCAACCTCACCGTGATCCGTCCGGCTGATGCGGGGGAGACGGTGGAGGCATGGCGAATGGGCCTGCTGAATAGTGGTGGTCCCACTGCCGTTATCTTCACGAGGCAAAACGTGCCGGTGCTGGATAGGATAGAATGTGCCGCGGCGGAGGGACTGCGACGTGGTGGTTACATTCTATGGCAGTCAGGCCGGGAGGCACCTGAAGTAATCCTGATCGGAACCGGTTCTGAGACACATATGGCTCTGGAAGCAGGCAAAAAACTGGCTGGCGAAGGTCTCGATGTGCGTGTAGTCTCACTGCCCAGCTGGGAAATCTTCGATCGGCAGCCGGCTGAATACAGAGAAACTGTGTTGCCGGTTTCAGTAAAGATCCGGGTTGCAGTTGAGGCCGGGATCAAATTAGGGTGGGAGCACTATGTTGGTCTGGAGGGTATGGTAGTGGGTATGGAGAGTTTCGGAGCCAGCGCTCCTGCCTCGGTCCTGTTCGAAAAGTTTGGCATAACTGCTGAACACGTTGTTCATGCCGCAAAGGAGCTGATAAGGAGAGATAAGGAGAGATAAGGAGAAAAGTTTATGACCGGCTGGCAGAATATCTCGTTTAAATTAGCTTCGTATCAAACTAAGGTAGAAAAGGCCCTGGTCGAATTGAGAGATGAAAAGGTGATGTCGCGCATATGGGCTCATGATCACACCGTTTGGAGATCTGATCCTGCAGAGATTACGAATCGTCTTGGTTGGCTTCACATCCCTGAGATAATGGTTGATAACATTAAGCGCCTTGATGCCCTGGTGGATGATGTCCGTGGTAGTGGCTATACTGATGCTTTGCTGCTTGGCATGGGTGGGTCCAGTCTTGCTCCAGAGGTTTTTAGAAAGACATTCGGTGTAAAAAAAGGTTATCTGAATTTAGCTGTACTCGACAGCACCGACCCCGCCGTGGTACTGGCTTATGCCGAACGGCTTGATCCTGCCCGCACCCTATTTATCGTATCAACCAAGTCGGGTACAACAGTTGAAACTCTCTCGTTTTTCAAATTTTTCTATAACCGGGTTAAGAGCTCTTTAGGTGAGAAACGGGCCGGAGAAAACTTTATTGCCATTACGGATCCTGGCAGTCCACTTACAGAACTCGCCGAGCACTACCACTTTCGTGATTGTTTCCTCAATGACCCGAACATCGGAGGCCGCTATTCCGCACTATCGTTCTTTGGACTGGTCCCGGCGGCGCTCATCGGTATGGACATAAAAACCTTACTTGACCGTGCCATGACAATGGCCTGCAACTGTGAATCATGTGATTGTCCTGTCGCGGGCAACAATCACGGGGGAAGCCTTGGTGTGGTATTGGGGGATCTTGCTAAAGCAGGGAGGGACAAGGTAACCCTCATTAGCTCACCTAAAATTGCGAGCTTTGGTGATTGGGTGGAGCAGCTTATCGCTGAAAGTACCGGTAAGGAGGGTAAGGGAATCCTGCCGGTGGTCGGTGAGCAGGTTGGCTCCCCTGCCGTTTACGGTGAGGATCGTCTCTTCGTCTCGATTCGGCTTGATGGAGATGAGACAAAGGATGGATTATTTTCAGCCCTGGAAAATGCCGGACATCCCGTTTTGTATATATCTTTGCATGATGTCTACGATATTGGCGGACAATTTTTTCTATGGGAGATGGCAATAGCTGTGGCCGGCTATCGTTTGGGCATCAATCCTTTTGATCAACCCGATGTGGAGGCTGCCAAGATACTCGCGAGCAAGATAGCGGCCGAATATAGAGAAAAAGGATCGCTCCCCGATGAGAAGCCTGCCTTTGACGGGGAGGTTATGGCTGTCTACGGTGAGGTAAAAGCGGACAGTCCGGAATCGGCTTTGGGTTCCTTCCTCGATCAGGCCAAACCGGGGGCGTATATAGCGCTTCAGGCATATCTGCAGCCAACTGCTGAGATGGAAGCATTGTTACAAACATTTCGTACGTCACTGCGTGACCGATTTCGGTTGGCAACCACTCTCGGCTATGGACCCCGCTTCCTCCACTCCACAGGTCAACTGCACAAAGGCGATGCCGGTCATGGACTTTTCATACAGTTTACTACTGATGATCGGCGAGACGCACCCATCCCCGAAGAAGCGGGATCATCTGACTCGTCGATAACCTTTGGTGTTCTCAAGGCCGCCCAGGCCATAGGAGACCGCCAGGCCCTCCTGGATAGAGGACGTAAGGTGATTCGCGTCCATTTTAAAGTAGATCCAACAAGTTAAGATGGCCATGGCAACCGGGATGTTACGATAACCGGTGGCGCACTAAAAATAAACATATTTCTTGCCGGGGAGACTCAATGCTGAGGTTTTTTTCTAAGTACGGAATAAAAGTTTTTTTGATAATTTTAGTGATTCTTTCCTCACAGGGGGTTTATGCCGGTTTATACATCGACGAAACTGGAAGGGAAGTAAACATTCCTTCATCGCCGAAGCGTATAGTTTCTCTTGCACCCAGCATAACGGAGACCCTTTTCGCCCTCGGTCTGGATGAAGAGATTGTCGGGGTAACGACGTTCAGCGATTACCCCGAGGCGGCCAAGTCAAAACCGCGCGTCGGCAGTTTTGTAAACATCTCTCTTGAAAAAGTTGTTTCTCTTAATCCGGATCTGATCATAGGCACTGCCGAGGGAAACAAAAAAGAGATGATTGAACAACTGGAGAGAATAGGCTTTCCTGTATATATGATCAATCCGGCGAGTCTCGAAGAAATATTCAAGATGGTGCTGGACATCGGCAGGATAACGGGGAGAAATAACATGGCGAAAGGCTTGGTTCGCACCCTCCGCGAGAGGGTTAGTACCGTTGTTTCGCAAACCTCTTGTTTGAGAAAACCGAGGGTCTTTTTCCAGATAGGGATTGATCCCATTGTTACCGTTGGGAGAGATACCTTTCACAATAAGCTGATAACGCTGGCAGGTGGGATAAATATCTCGGGGGAGGGAACAGCCAAATATCCCCGCTACAGCATAGAGGAGGTCATTGTCAGAAAACCGGAAATTATTATCGTGTCATCAATGAAGAGGGGAGAAGATTTTAACCGGATAAGGGACAAGTGGAAAAGGTGGAAAAATATTCCGGCAGTCAAAAATAACAATATCCATATCTTCAACAGTGATCTGACGGATCATCCATCGCCCAGAATTGTGGATGGGCTGGAAGAATTGGCTAAAATTATACACCCCGGAGTCCCATTTAAAAATAATTAGAAACCAGCAAGCTTTGAACTGAACAGCGAGCGCATTATTCTTCGAATTACTTCGTTCCCCGTTGCCTGTGGCGGGGAGCTTCAATTTTGTTTGAATGACATATGGGCAACACAGTAACCGGGACCATGCACTACCAGAATCATAATCTCAATAAGAGGAAATTATGAGACATGATAAAGACAAGCGGGTTCTGTGCACAGAAATAACTATTATGGATTTTTTCTTGATAACATCGAGTTCGGTGGAGAAGATGATTCAAATGTATTATTTCTCTAAATTCTATTGAAATATGATACAATACATGCGAAATAAGATGGAACGGGAGGTCATAATTTACCATGCACTATGATACAGCTCTGAGGCCCTATGGTTCAAAACGGCTTGAAGAGATAGAATCGGCCGATATTATGATTGGCATACCCTGTTACAACAACGAGAAAACGGTCG
>CAZYTP010000130.1:0-5240 GCA_964650385.1 uncultured Syntrophales bacterium
TGCACAATTTTGTCATTCCCGTGAAAACGGGAATCCAGTCTTTTCAAGTGCTTAGTCTTCTCTGGATTCCCGCCTGCGCGGGAATGACAGACTTTTTACGAATACATCAGATTTGACAAGTTCGCAAAAAGTCTTTTCGGCGCGAATTCGAAGAATAACGTATGTAATTTAAGCATTTTGGGGAAAACTGATTTCCTATTTGAAGTCAACAGGAGCTAAATATGTATGCAGTAATTATGGCAGGCGGCAGGGGCACCAGGTTCTGGCCAAAAAGCAGGGAAAAGATGCCGAAACACCTCCAGGACATCTTAGGCAAAAGAACACTCATACAGGAAACCGTCGACAGGATAGGCCCTCTAATCCCGGTAAAGAATATTCTAATTGTGACAGGTGCCAATCACTCCGATGTGATTAAACAACAGCTTCCCAACCTGCCGGAAGAGAATATAATAGTCGAACCGGTTGGCAGAAATACCGCCCCGTGTATCGGCCTGGCAGCAATGCACATCAAAAAGATGAATCCCGAAGGTGTTATGGTTGTACTCCCATCAGATCATTATATCGCCGATGAAGAGGCCTTCCGGCGTACCCTTGCTATAGCCTCAGAGATGGCACAAAGGGGTGATTATCTTCTGACAATAGGGATAAAACCCACCGGCCCTGAAACCGGCTACGGCTATATGGAACAAGGAGAAGCGGTAGCTGCTATAAGGGGTAAAGAAATATTTCAGGTAAAATCTTTCCGGGAAAAACCTGACATCGAGCAGGCAATTACCTTTTTGGAAGATGGAGGCTTTTTCTGGAACAGTGGAATGTTTATATGGAAAGTTTCAACCATACTGAATAAGATAGAGAAACTGCTTCCAGATCTTTACAAGGGGCTTAGAGAAATAGAAGATGCTCTCGGTACTGATAGTGAAAAGGATATTATTAATAAAGTATACCAGGAGATAACGCCGATTTCCATAGACTATGGAATTATGGAAAAGACTGGTGAAACACTGCTTGTCAGAGGAGATTTCGGCTGGAGTGATATAGGAAGCTGGAGTGCCCTGTGGGAGATGTGGGACAAAGATGAAAATGGTAATGCCGCCAAGGGGCGTTTTGTTAGTGTTGATTCCTCAAACTCGCTCATCTACAGCCCTGACAAACTGGTAGCCCTGGTAGGGGTAGAAGATTTGATTGTCGTGGAAACAGCAGATTCTCTTCTGGTATGCAAAAAAAATGCTTCTCAGGATGTGAAAAAGCTGGTAGCGATGCTCGAAGAAAAGAATATGAAAGAATACCTGTAGGAGGAGATAAAGCATAAAATGGAAAACCCTTTATTGAGAGCAGATATTCAGCCTGTTACCGCCATGGCCGGGGAACGACAGGTAATTACGTTCATCGACCCTTTTCGTCTGACCAAAAACAGCGTTGCCGTAGATATACGATTACTTCCCTTGCTGAGGTTACTCAACGGACAACATGATCTGAGGGATATTCAAAGAGCAATGACGATTCATCAGCAAGGTCAGATTACATCCCTGTCGGATATCGAAACGCTTATCGACCATCTTGATAAGGCCTTTCTTTTAGATAGTGCTTCGTTTAGAAAAAAAATGGAGGAGCTGCGTGAGGACTTTAAGTCTCAACAGGACCGCCATTCGGTGCTCGCGGGACAATCCTACGAATCCGATCCTGACAGGCTAGGCCAATTTATTGACGAAATTGAAAGCGTTCTTCCGCAGAGTAATCCTGACAGTACTGAAAAAAATATCACAGGTATTCTCGCTCCCCATATCGATATCAACGTCGCGCAGTCAACCTACATCGACCTCTATCGCAGGTTGAAGGGAAAAAATTACAGTCTCGTCATTATTTTCGGAATAAATCACCAGTCACAGGATGGACTTTATTCGATATCCGAAAAAAATTATATCACCCCTTTCGGAAAATTAGAGTCGGACAAGGATTTTATTTCAGAGCTCAAATCAAGAGTGCCAGGGAAAACCCTTGCTACGGATGATTTCTGTCACAAAACTGAACATTCCATCGAGTTTCAGACAATTTTTCTCCACTACTATTTAAAAGAACCGATATTAATCGTACCGATCCTTTGCGGGGGAATTCACGAATTCATTTTGCCTAAAAAAAATATTTTTGATGATGCCCGGTTTATGGGGATGGTAGAGGCACTCGAAGAGATGATTAAGGACAGAGATGGAGATGTCCTGCTTATTTCGGGGGTGGATTTCTCACATGTGGGACCGAAATTCGGCCATCAGATGCCGGCAGATGCCATTCTGCCGGAGGCTAAATTAAATGATCAGGATATTATATCGTTTATTTTAAAAGGTGAACCGGAAAAGATCTATGAAAACGCAGTTGAAACACAGGATCAATTTAACGTATGCGGTCTTCCATCCGTCCTTATTTTCTCCAGGTTGCTGAAGGGAAGCAAAGGGAAACTCCTTTCTCACGAAATCTACAACGAAACAGCAACAAGCAGTGCGGTAACATACGCATCAATGATCTTCACCGGCGGAATTTAAATCTGCATTATATGGAATAATGGAAAATACAAAAAACATTTTACCCTACCCTCTCATACTGAAGCCTATTTTCAAGGAAAAGCCGTGGGGAGGAAGACGACTGGAAACGCTCCTCGGCAAGAACCTTCCTCCGGATGTCCCTATCGGAGAATCCTGGGAGCTTACCATCCGCCCCGGGGAAAAAAGCATCATTGCCAACGGTCCCCTCGCGGGGAAGACCGTGTTTGAGGCTTGCGCGCTTTACGGAATATCACCTTTTGAAGATGGCAGGTTCCCACTTTTGGTAAAATTTATCGATGCACAGGATACCCTTTCGGTACAGGTCCACCCGGATGACAGATATGTTTCACTCCACGAGGATACGCCCGATTCAGGGAAGAACGAGATGTGGCATATTCTTCACGCAGACTCTGGATCAAGCATCATCCTGGGCTTGAAAGAAGGGGTTACACGGGAAGCAATTCGCAAAGCTCTTGATGATAAATCTCTGGAAGACTGCCTCAATAAGGTCCAGGTAACTGAAGGAGACACCTTTTTTATCCCCGCTGGAACAGTTCACGCCATAGGCCGCGGGATTGTGCTGGCCGAAATCCAGCAGAACTCCGATATTACCTACCGGTTATACGACTGGGACCGGGTAGACGGCAAGGGGAACCCGAGGGAGCTGCACATTGAAAAGGCGCTGGATGTCATCAACTTTTCTTCTACTGATACCAAAAAGATCGAAGAAATTATCACTTATGAAGGTGAAAATAAAAAAACCGTACTGGTTAATTGCCCCTATTTCGTTTCTGAATTACTGGAAATCAGCGAGGAAGCCGTTCAGACTGTGCCTGACAACTTCTCCATCCTCTCCATACTTGACGGCAGGTTAACCATTGAGTTCGAAAGAGAAAAGGTAACCGTGGTAAAGGGAGACACCGTATTTCTTCCAGCCGGCCCCTCCGATTATACATTATCCCCTGATATTCCCTCAAAAATACTGAAGACACAAAGTAATTAAACAACTTTTTAACAGGAGTTTCCCTCCAAGAGGTTTTTCTTTAACCCCGAAAATAACATTATAAACGGCTGGCAATAGAGCGTAGCGGGATTGCCGGTCCGGGTTGATACGGTTGATATGTGCTTCAGTTATATCTTTTTGGGGAAATATTTATCAACCGTTTGCCTGATTTCTTTCAACCATTCTTTTCTCTGCTCTTCAGAACTGACAACTATGACATTGAATATTCTTCGATAAAAATCTGACACACTGCATAAGTCAAAGATGCAATTCTTCCATATGGCTTCAAGAGGGTCTCCAAATACTTTCTTTTCTCTTTCAGTTTCAGTATTAGAAGTATTGAATACAATCGCTGATTTTACCTTTAACAGGCCATTTGGAACGCCTTCGCCTTTATCGCCCTCAAGAAACTCATAAGCAACACCCGGTCGAATAACTCTGTCTATCCACCCTTTCAAAATTGCCGGAGGTTGGCCCCACCAATTAGGGTGAATAATTATAATGCCTTCTGATTCTGTAATTTCCCTGCAATGCTTTTCTATTTCAGGCGGCAAGGGAACATCTTCGGGGATTTCGTTAAACGGTAATATCGGGTCAAATTTTTCTTCATATAAATCATGGAAACAGACCTCATGGCCGTTCTCATGTAGTATTTCAATGGAAGCCTTTGCTATAGCGTGGTTAAAGCTTCCCTTATCAGGGTGAGCAATTATTACCGATATTTTCATCTTGATAGTATTTGCCTATTATTTTTGCACATAACGGCGTCGCAAACGGTTTGGTCAGCGGCCGAGCGCTTGCGAGGTCCGCTGCACTAATTTATTGGCTGAATATTTTTTACGTATCTTTTTGCCCTCGCTGGAATCAGCTAAAGAAAGGCATACTCGTCTTAACTGATTCACCATTTTTAATCGCATCGTAACAGCACGTGGACTCATCTCAATCTTCATAAGTAATACTCCTAAGATACTCAATATCGTCCTTATCCTGCCCGCTTCTACGAAGTGATTTTAGAAAAATTAACCCCGCTGGAGAAACAACCTTGAGCGGGCCTTCATCCCACTCCACCGTATGGCGAGTTTCCCAGGCATTTCGGATAGCCTGGGTTACGATCAGTAAATCCAATACCAGTGCTTCTCCTGTATCTTTATCGATTTTTGTAAGTCGATTAATTTTCACTTTACCGTTTTGAAATTCCATTGGTGCGGCACGGATAGTGAAACCCAAAGCGGTAGCTGCATCCTCAGCTTTTGATAAAGCTTCAAATTCTATTAGAATGTCAATATCAAGCGTTGCCCTTGGGCGCGCATATATGGCTAAAGCCAGACCACCACAAAGAGCATAATCAATCCCTGCTTGATCAAATTTCGCAGTAAGTTTTTTTAGTTCCTCTAAAAGATCCATATGAGTATCCTTATGCGATTATTCGCAGCCAAATTATCAATAGACCGAAATAAATTCCGTGATATTGGTGTATATATACGGCATTATTTTCCGCCTATTACTATAACAAAGGCAAAACACGGAAAACATGATGGTCTCTCCGCCACCAGCGGGGTCATTTCGAGTGAAACGAGAAATCTTCAGGCTCAAACACAATGAAAAAATAAGATTTCTCCCTGCGGTCTTCGGTGAACTCAGCCGAACCGTCGAAATGACGGAATCACCGAGTTTGGCTTTTTGCGAAACAATAAACTATGTAA
>CAZYTP010000131.1:0-5060 GCA_964650385.1 uncultured Syntrophales bacterium
AGGGCGATAATACTGATGCCGGCAAGATCCCCCTTGCGCAGAATGACAATATCATTTTTGTCGAGTTTTTTGAGGTCATTGAAGGAAATAGACGCGGTTGTTTCGTCTATCGTAAAGAATTTTGAATACTTTCGCACAATTTCCCCGGTTGCGGGATCCGCAATATTTACATGTAAGTATCTGACTTTATCCTTATAGGAATCAGGGGTTACACTTATTGAAGAATTCATTCGAGGAACGATGTAACGGTCTATGGCAAGCTTGGTGACATAGGGAAGTGCAAGATCGAGAAGGGTTATAAAAACGATAAGGAATATCGCACCCGACAGCAGGAGCCTGTAGGGCTTCGTGAATGGATATAGCCACGTGAACATCTTAGCGTCGTATGTATTGGACAGCTTTTCTTCTTCAAAATAAGAGGAATTATGTGCCATTGTAACCCTCTTCAATTTCCTGCAGACGGAACGTTTTTGCGTAGTACAGGTCGTTTTCCATCAATTCCTCATGCGTACCCGATTCCATTATTTGTCCGTCGGAAAGTACAATGATTCTATCGGCGAACTGAACGGCAGACAGGCGGTGCGAGACGATAATAATCGTTCGTGTACCCGTCATGGATCTGATGTTGTTTATGATGCCATTTCCGGTTTCCGCGTCAACCTGGCTTACCGGATCATCAAAGATAACTATGGGGGTATCGCGTAAAAGGGCACGGGCAAGGGCAATTCGCTGCTTTTGCCCGCCTGAAAGGATAATTCCCTTCTCTCCGATGACGGTTTCAAAACCATCCGGCATGGAATCGATGGTATCCGTGAGGTGTGCATCCTCGGCGGTTTTTGTGAGAATAGGTTCGTTTGCCCGTCTGTTTGCGAATAGTATGTTATCCCTGACAGTTCCGGCAAACAGAAACGGTTCCTGGGGCAGAAAGGAAATTTGTTTCCTGAGATCCCTGATGTTCATGCTGCGGATGTCCAAACCATCCAGGAGGATTTGTCCTCCGGAAACATCAAAAAGTCGGGGAATGAGGTTCAGAAAAGTCGTTTTCCCGCTTCCCGGCGGACCGATAATACCCAGTGTTTGACCATGTTTCAGGCTGATGTTGATTCCATCGAGTGCCGAAGATCTACCGGTTCCGTAGGAAAAGGTAACATTTTTAAAAATCAGGTCACCGCTTATCTTTTCAATGGGCGCGGTATCAGGACTATCGCTGACCTCCGGCGTGGTCTCAAGGATTTTATTTATCCTGTCAAGTGATGCTGTTCCCCTCTGGATCAGGTTGACGACCCATCCCATAGCCATCATTGGCCATGTCAGAAGACCGAGATAACTTATAAATGCTACAAAATCACCTGTCGTGATAGTTGCCGTGATTGTTTGACGTCCTCCAAGATAAAGGACAATCGCGAGGCTCACGTTTGAGAAAAGCATCATCATGGGGAAAAAAGATCCGGTTATCTTAACCAGTCCCAGATTTCTGGTTACATAGTCTCTGGATATCTCTTTTACTTTGGCCGTCTCGTTTTTTTCCATGTTATATGCCTTGATAATGCGAATGCCGGCGAACCGTTCCCTTACGATCTCGGTCAGATCGGCAAAGGATGCCTGCACTTCCTGATACATGCGGTGCATTCTTCGGGTGAAAAAGCGGGTGCAAAGGACGATAAGCGGCATCGGGATAAGTACGAATATCGTAAGCTTTACATTGATATATGCCATAAACCCTATTGCGGCCGTGCCGAGTACTATGGCATCTGTAAGGGCCACTGTCCCCATTCCCGCCGCCATTCGTATATGCTGGACATCGTTGGTTGCGTGGGCCATCAATTCTCCGGTTGTGACTCTGTCAAAATAAGGAGCAGACAGTGTTTGAATATGGGCAAAGAGGTTGTTTCGAAGGCCTTCTTCTACTCGTCTTGATGTTCCGATGAGACAACGACGCCATACATATCTGAAGAGGGCTATCATAATGGCGATGCCTGCGATATATAACGCGTAGACAAGAAGGTTCATCGCTTCGATACGGAGGGCTGTTAGATCATCGACAACCCATTTGATAACCCGGGGGATAAGGAGCTGGAGGAAATCAACGATAATCAGGCATACTATACCGAGGAGAATGATGAATCGGTTTTCTATGAAGTAAGGCTTTATCAGTTTCAGTGATTTCATGATTAACGGTCTTTATTGATCAGCGACAATTAAAAACAGTCGGAGATTATCCTTCGAATTACTTCGTTCCCGGCAGCTTGCTGCGGGGGCTTCAATAATAGTCGCTTAAAAGGTTAAAAAAATCAAGGTCTGAGAAGTTAAAGCAGGCGTTACACAGCTTTCCCCCCTTTCCCATCTTTTTGAATTACCATTCTTTTTAACTTCAACAAGTTGCGGCAGACCGCTGAATAATCCCCCTTTTTTAATTTAATTATATGTGTGTTTTGTCCGATTATAATAATGTGTCTAACAGGAATTTCGTTTTCGGGTAAAACCATGAAAAAGCTGATTTGCGTTTTAGTTTGTTTGCTGGGAATACTTTTGATTATTGAGGAGAGCCATGCCGTTTCTAATGGAAGGTCTCTTAGCAGAGAAGATAAAGACCATCTTATAGGACTGTTTCAAGAATCGGGTTTTGATAAGGACTATTTGAACGAGGTCTTTTGTGACCCCAGGCTGAAATACATACCGGGGATAACGAGGCGGAATGTAATTAACAAAGAAGTTGCCGTCAATTATGAGCGATTTCTGCGCCCCGTTTCTATCAGAAAGGCTAGGAAATTTGCCAGAAAATGGAGAACCAAGCTGAACAGGGCGAGTAGAGATTTCGGGGTGGACAAAGAGGTAATAGTGGCCATCCTGCTGGTTGAAACGAGCCTTGGTAAATGTCTTGGAAATAATAATATAATGTCGGTATTTGCATCGATTATACTTGATAATCGTAGAATACATCGAAAAGAGATGGAAAAAATGATGGGAAGGGACTCTTTAAGGAAGGAGAACCTGAAGCGCCTTGAAAAAAAAACAAAGTGGGCCAGGGGTGAAGTATCGGCTCTTCTTAAAATGAAACGGGACATGAAGATCAATGTATATGAGCTCCGGGGAAGCTATGCCGGTGCATTTGGAGTACCGCAGTTTCTTCCTTCAAGCTATTTGAGATGGGGCCATGACGGGGACGGCAGCAAAACCGTCGATCTCTTTTACATTCCTGATGCAATTGTGTCCGTTGTACACTATCTGAAAGGGCATGGCTGGAAAAAAGGTCTTGACAATAAAAAGAATGAAAGAGTGCTTAGAAGGTATAATAACAGTGCTGTGTATGTGAAGACTGTTTTAGAAATTGCGATAAAGCTTTAGGCTTCTAAGGGTTTGTCTAAGAAATGAGTATGGTATCCTCCGATTTCCCCCAAAAAATGCATGCGGTTCTTGTTTGTTCAATTATAAAATTAACTATAAAAATTATAAATAGTAAAACCGTTCAGGTTTGTTTTAAGGATTGCTGTGTTAATATTGAACTTGAATGAATTTATTTTTTACTTGTCCTTGCCGCTTCTTTTAAATATATAACGATAATCCGGCTAAACCCGGGCCTGCCCCCTGGAATTATATTTAATGATTGCAGGATACCGGCATACATAAAGGAACATAAACATGCCTGAATATTATTTTTTGAAAAACAAAGCACGGTTTTTATCATTCATAAAAAAGATAACTGTTTATTCTTTTGGTATTATCATAATCAGTCTTGTTTTCAATTCCTGTTTTTCACAGGATGCCCTTGGGGAAAAAGTTGTAAACACAAGAAAGGAAATATCCGGTGGGCTGCAAAA
This sequence comes from uncultured Syntrophales bacterium, assembly GCA_964650385.1. Classification (GTDB taxonomy): domain Bacteria; phylum Desulfobacterota; class Syntrophia; order Syntrophales; family JADFWA01; genus JAUSPI01. Next base: position 3,819 of record CAZYTP010000131.1, read on the forward strand.
AGGCAACACCATTTATTTCTTATGCGATTATGTGCTTTCCAAACCCGGTACAACGATTATCCCCATGTATATGTATGTACCGGGAACCATATATTACGACCAGGTATTTCTTTATGCTTTTGATATCTCAATGGAAAGGCTTACGCGAATCGCAGGCCTTAAGCCAACTTCCTCTTACGCTGGCAGGGGATCTGTAAGGAACGCTAAATGGGCATACGCGGATTCAAAAATATATGTTACATACTCTACCGGATGGAATAAAGTTACAAAGGAATACATTAAAGATATTTTCAGCCTGGATATAAAAACGCATACAGTAAATGAATTAAAAGATGATGATAAGGAAAAAGTATTAAATACGCGTTTCTCTTCCGGAAAAACAAAGGGCGTTATCCCAATGACGCAGGTTATGTATCATGCGGGATGTGTTCCGGATGAGGAATGGCAATTGCCGTCGCCCCTGGATTACAGCAAAATGAACAGAAGGGAGCTGGAAAAGGTCATAATTGAACAGGTCGGTGATATAGCATTCAAGGATGCTGTTTTCCGTTCCATCAGCGGATCAATATCAAAAAAAGATGTGAACAGGATAATCCTTTCCATGCGGAAATGGAGCGAGAAACTCCCTAATTACAAGCAGATGATGTCCATTCCCTATATGGAGAAATGGTCAGTGAGATTATCCATGACCGCGCGCCTGAATAATAAGGACGCTCAGGACAGGGATGCTTCCGCGAACAGCGCGGATCTGCTTGAAGCCGCTTATACCGATAATGTTACAAGGCTGACTGAACTTCTGAAAAACACGGATATAAACACTGCGGACGAAAACGGATGCACAGCGCTCATGTACGCGATTTTCGGCAAGGCTCCGCATACAATGGAGATTCTCATCAGAAACGGAGCTGACCTGAAAAGGGAGGCAAAATCCGGATATAACGCGTGGATGTTCGTAGCCAATACCGGATTACGCCGGCGGTATCTTGCTTTTACCCAAAAGTAAAATGATAAAAGTGTCCGCAAAATAAAAAGAATGAAAGGGTGCTTAGAAGATATAATAACAGTTCTGTGTATGTGGGGACTGTTTTAGAAATTGCGATAAAGCTTTAAATCCCCGGCGAAGAAATGAGCATGGTGCCCCCCGATTTCCCCCCGGCGAGATACAGTGTTGATGTCGGAAGCATATGCAACCTATAAGGATTGAGTCGATCCGCGAAGCGGTCGAACTCAATCCATTGTTCA
>CAZYTP010000132.1:0-4973 GCA_964650385.1 uncultured Syntrophales bacterium
GGATAATTACATCAGTCCCTTCATAAAATCAATCGCTCCTTCCGTATCCTTCCAGACTTTTCCGAATCGCTGCCAGTAATCATAGGCCTTGTCGGGGCCGCCCATGGTGATATAACCGGCCTTCAACAAGTCCTCTGGCGGGCTGTGCCGCTTTTTTGTCAGTTCTTTCGCAATCATGGGCAACCATTGAATGGCTTCCTTCAAATGCCGTTCCGCCTGATCTTTCCTGCCTGTTTGAATTAATGCCAGAGGACGACCATATAACGTATCAGCCATGATATCGCGTCGATAGTTGTCACAAATTTTCAAAACTTCTTCAGGCTGGTTCAGGTCAAAATGGGCTTGAATGGCAAGAGAACGGATCCCCTGGTCATCATTCGGGTTTATGGATAGAATATTATGAAATATTTTCAGGGCTTCTTCTACTTCTCCCATGTTGTATAACAACGAGCCCAGGCTTTCGGAGGCGCTGAGGAAAGGTCTGTTATCGGGATAGTCCCACTCAAGGAGATCTTTACCAAAGATAAAATCTTTTGTTAGAAAACATCTTTTTCCAATACCAACAGCCTTCATCCACAACCGAAAAGCTTCTTTTACCTTTTCTCTGTGCAACAAAAGAAGTGCTAAATGATGATATGCGTCGATATGCTCCGGAGATTCTTCGATGATAATACGAAGGATATCTTCGGATTTATCAGAATATCCCTCATTCATCAGCTCTATAGCTTCATTGAACATTTTGTTAAAGCGGGTTACGACAGGTGGATGTTCAAATTTCCATCCATTGGAAGTAACTCGCTTAAGTTTTAGCTTCATTCCTGACATAATATTTTAAATTTCCTCGTTTCTAACGCCTTTTATATTAATAATATCTGTCAGTTAAAGAATAAGGATTCGATCCCCTCCCCTCTCCGCACGCTCATGGTTTCAGAAGGTCACCTGTTTTGCCGTTCCCTGGGCCGTTTCTTTTCCCAGAGCGTTTTTATAGATCACATAGTACTTGTTTATATTGCTTACGTACTGTACGGTCTCACGGCTCACAGTCCGCAACACGGCCAATTCCAGGTTTCGGAACCAGCGATTGGGATCGAGATTCATGGCAACAGCCTTCTTCCTTGCACGCAGGATATTAGCGGGACCCGCGTTATAGGCGGCCAGAGAAAAACGAACCCGGTCTCCGGGGCGGATATTCTCATCACTGAAATAGCGGCCGCGAAGAAAAGCAAGGTATTTGACCGCGGCATGAATATTGTTTTCAAGTTTGTCGACATCGTCGATGCCTACATTCGGATCTTCAGCCGTCGCGGGCAGAATCTGCATGATACCGACCGCGCCCCGATTGCTTTCCTTTTCCTGGTTTAGCCCGGATTCCTGATAGGCCATCGCCAGAATCAGGCGCCAGTCGAAGTCGTATTGGTGGCCGTATTTTTCAAAATACCGCCGGTACTTATCGACATTTCCACTTAAACTTCCTTTTAGAGGATTTTCTATCCATCTGGTGTTTTCATAGTAGCGTTTAAAAAGAATGTTTCCCAGAAGCGTACCCTTGCGGTAGTTTTTAAGGAATCGGTCCAGACTCTCTTTCAGTTTCGGGGCATCTTTTCGCACCGCCCAGGCGATCCGGCCCCCCCGGTGGAACACTGTCTTCTCGTTGACCCGGATATCGTGGAGCACTTCTGACCAGATCCCGGCGATGTCGCTGTCGCACACTGTCCGCTTGATCGCTCCGGTGTTGATCAGCTCCAGGATGTCCTCGGTCTCGAGATTTTCGTCTGCCTCGACGATTTTCACCGGCGGCAGGTTCGCCTGTTCAAGCCGTCGGTTGAGGGTCATCAGACTCCCGTAATAGCTGCTGCTCCTGCGGACAAAGATTTCCTTGCCCGACAGGGCGTTCAGATTGCCGGGAGGGTTAACATCCTTGTGGATCACGAGCAGTTCCTTTATATCCGTCAGATAGGGACGGGTAAAGCTTACGACATCCTCGCGTTTTTCGGTGATTGTCAGGCCGGCGGCCGCAATGTCGCCCAATCCTTCCCGCAGGCAGGGAAGCAGACGTTCCCGGGAGACGGGAATGAATTCGAGGGTGGTCTTCAGTTCTCCTGGTTTGACATTCCGGTTGAGAAATTTCTCGTACTCTTTAAGCAGCTTGTATTCAAAACCGCGGGGCCTTGCCCCGACCAAAAAAAAGTTTGTACGGTTCATGGTGGTCAGCACCCGGATGTACTTCCGCTTCAGCAGGCCGGGAAGATCGTCGGTGTAAGCCTTGGACAGATGGGCGTCCAGGGGATGGCGGGCGGGGTTTTCCGCAATCGATGGGCAGGTCAAAACCAGGCAGGCGGCCATCGCAATGAATAAACTTTTTTTCATGTTTCGCATTATCTGTCGATCAGGCAAATCAGTTCGCCATATCCGCTGCTGGACTAAAATCCAAAACTTCTTCATAAAATTTCTGGGGACATCTCTTGCAGGTTTTCATAAAGCATTCCTCCAGAAAATTATACCGGCTGGTGTTTGATGGATTAATCTACTGTTATGATGATTTAATGATCCTTTTATAGTATATTATTGACATGTCAAAAAACCAATTAAACAAAACGAATCCATATCTTAAAGATCCCATAAAGCGGCGGAAAGGACTTATAACATCTGTTGTTTCCTCGTGCGCCATAGAAGGAATTTACGAAGTGATTACTGAAAAGGATTTAGATTCTATTCAACACACTCAATCTATCCCTCGTCATAATACTTCAAAGACCGGTAAATCACATCGCTAAAAATCTTCTCCATCGGTTCGTAATCGCGTTCCAAGCCAGCTTTTACTGCCACACCTGTTTGTTAGAACCGGGTTCATATTGATTCTCAATCAATCCAGATGTGTCATAACGTCCGTTCTTCTTCATCCCTGCACCTTTTACTGCTTCTTTTTGCTCTTTTTTATCCTGCCCTTTCGAGCTTTTTCTTCTCTCTCAGCAGACGGGATATGTCTTTTTGTCTTCTTGTGGTTTTTTCAAGGCGACGTGGTATTTATAGCTTCCTGAAAGAGTGATTTTTCTTCATCGGCAATCTATAACACAGTACAAACGGTAATCCTCGACAAACCATTTTAGCAGCTGTTTACACTTTTAAAATTGACTACGGAAATATGATATTAATTTATGTTTATGGAATCTGCGGGTTGTGCTGCAAAAGCGGTTAATATATATTAGCCAAAAGTAGATTCAATTTCTTTTCTGTAATCTAAAATGAGGCTGTCAGCAGGGACTCCACCCCAAATGAGCCATTGGAGTAAATCATCCATGAGTTCCATGGCATTTTCGCTCAGCTTATATTTGGCAAGCTCATACGAATTGGATTGTGTCCCGACCGGTTGAATGTGATCAAGCCTCAATATTGACTCTTTCGGCCCGTAAATGGGAAGTTTATCCCAAAAAAATTGCGGATATTCTGCGTGTCGTATTCGCTCAACAAGCTCAGGGTTATATCCGGCACGTGTGCCATCCCGGTCAGAACCATAATAGGGTGCAACAATCACAGTTGGCGCCGTCGATCTTTTTGGCATACCCCGTCTAAATTTATCTTCTACAGCTGGGAAATCACTCCCCAGTACAAGACACGGCCTTTTCTTTGCCCTATAAGCTGCCCACAGTTCACCATCATGAAGCGCCATTGCAGCTACAGGCAAATCTTCTTTTTTGCGACTGTCTTTCATCCTCAATGGAGCAATATTCAGCTTTGCGCTGTCATGTTGATCTGCCTGTAATCTTCCGACAGGTTTTATAGTATAAGGCACTTGGTCAACATGAGGTATAAAGGCATAAACAAGGCGACCCCTCTCCAAGTTATTTGTTTCGGTTTCTTCCCACCACAAAGAAGGGCTAATAATGGACTGGACCGAGTCATCAGGAAACATCTTCACCCCTTCTGCTACTTGACTTCCAGACAGAATCGGAAAAAAGGGCTTCTTTTTCCCCTTCAGGTAGTGGGGGGCCGGCAAGGCTCTCAAGCCATTTCAACCCATCGTAGTAGACATCGTCATATCTAGGATTTTGAACAGGATTGACGAGTTGTGTTTTCCGGCGACCAGCGGACTGCCTTTCGATGTTCTTTTCACGTATTTTTTGCATGCCTTCTTTGAATTTTTTCTTTTCCCTGGCAGTCAAGCTCTCTTTCTTTAGCGGCAAAGGCTGCTTTATGTCTTCGCTCTTTTGATTCAAATGCGAGAAATCGAGATACTCATTCGGGGCGGCTAAAAGCATTGGGGAGGTCAGATATACGTAACTTAACAGTGAAGGAGTATCTTGACCAAACCGATGGACATCTCTTTTAAGGCGCGATGTAATAGGAAAAGGCAACTTTCTTTCTATAGTATCAAGCAAATGATCATCTATAATCTCCCATCTAAACCAATCTTTTTTATCGTCGAAGTTGCTGGGAAATGTTTTTTTGTTTGCTCCAATTGCAGCGAGAGCAGGTTCAATGCGCTCGTTAACTGCTTGAGACCAAGGTCCAAATTTGTAAAACTGCCAGGCAATTCCTGTAAAAGTCTCACCGTAATTACGTTCAGCATAAGCCAAGTCCGCCAGATAGACGTATTTTATCAAGTGGATTGGACCAAGCTGGCGGTCAAGATACTCATCTTCCTGACCGGCAATTAAAATTGCGTATTGTATGAGGAGGTCAATTTTACTGGATTTCATCATGCTCCAACCATATATTTAAATTTTCTCATCATACTACTCTTTCTCGGGATCTTCTTTTAACGGCGAAAACTATTTTAATCCAGTATCGGTTTTAAAATATCCGGTAATTTAGGGTAATTTAAATATCGCATTCCCGAAATTAGTAAGGTGTCCCCCGATTTGCCAAGATGTCCCACGGCCCCGATTTTCGCAACGATGAGTTGAGCCGGAGCGGCCCCTGTGGCCGCGATCGGCTCTAACGCCTTGTTCAAGTAAGCCGCTGACGCGGCAGAA
>CAZYTP010000133.1:0-4956 GCA_964650385.1 uncultured Syntrophales bacterium
GAAGCAATAAAGAAAAATATCACTAAAGGTCAAATGTAGACTTGACCCCTTTTCTCTTCGAACCAGGCAACAACTTTGAAGATATTATGCCGTTTAATCCACATAATCCGCGGATTTTAACCTACTGTTTACAACCTATAGAAAGAGTGCGAGTCCCAGAAAAAGAGGGAAATGAAGCATATGGACGGAACAAAGCGTGAACAGATACACCCCGGATCACAGGTATACATCGTGTTAAAGAAAGATCAGCGATCCGGAACACTCACGAAAGGTATCGTGAAAGACATTCTGACTAAATCTCCAGTTCACCACCATGGGATCAAAGTCCGCCTGGAAGGTGGTGAAATTGGACGCGTCAAAGAAATCATACAAGGTCATAACACTGTGTAAGAGAACAGAAGATCATATCTCAAATACTAATTATTTGGTCTAAATATTGCGCATTTATTATTTGAGATGTAACCACGGTTTCATCCTTTGTGCGGAACATATTATCAAAACAGTAATTAAATAGACCTCGGGACTCAAAGAACCCCTATCTGTATTGATTGCGAGATAGACTGCGGCGGGAATCCATTATTTTCAACTGATTTTCCGGATTCCGATACCATAATTCTCTACGGCCGAAGTGGCCTGTTTTGTTACTGGATGAATTACATGTCTCTTTCAGCAGTATGATAAAATTTAGAATCACAAGAATATGAGGCTGTGAAATGTGCAAACCAGACCAATGGCAGATTGTCCCCGGAACCTTTAATGCAAACCTCTATTCCCATATTGTTAAGCCGGATGTCTATTCATCCAATTCCTTTATTATTAGAACTGCACAGCAGCTTAGTTTGATTGATCCCGGCGGCCTTGAAACTCAATGGGAACATCTGATGGGCATTATGGTGCCCATTATTGAGGCCGAGTCCCTTCCTGTTTTCATATATATCACGCACTGCCATGTGGACCATTGCCTCATGCTTTCAAAGATCGCCCCACTCAAAGAGATGACGGACGTAAAAGTTGCCATACAGGAAGAGGGCGCAAAGCTCCTTATTGCAGGTGAGGGTGCTGTGTCCATGGCTGATTTGTACGGATATCCTGTTTCTTCATTCACGCCGCATATCCAGCTTTTGTCATTAAAAGACAAAACAGACGAGATTGAAAGAAAAACGGGGGGAGAAAGGAATTTTGTTTCCGATTCATATGTGGAGAATTTTGAAAATCAGACCAGCAGGCCGTTTTTCAGACAGCAAATCTCGATAGGAGATCGAGATGTTTTAGAGGTCTATCACACACCGGGCCATAGCCCGGACAGCGTATGTTTTCGACTTGGGGAAGTACTTTTTATTTCGGATCTTCTTTTTGCCATCGGTCCAATGGTGGCCGGGATTACCGGCTGGAACAGGCAGGATTATATTGATTCGGTCCATAATGTGATGTGGTTGTTGGATTCATTGAACATTAAGCACTGTTACTCCGGACATGGTGATTCCATGGACGCAGGTGTTGTGAAAAGCATGTTACTCAAAATACTTGAGGAAGAAAAGGGCCTGAGCGAACTGACTGAATTCAACAGAGAAAGGCTTCAGTACGTAAAGCAGCATGCCATAGACACATTAGAAGAAGTCGGTAATATTTTTACGATTATCGCAGGAAGGATTTATACGCTTTCCTATTATCTGGACAGGCTAGAAGAATCGAAGGCTGCGGAGAAGTTTAATAATTTGCTGGATGCCGATAAGATTGAACAATATCTCCTTGATTTTAACGATCTCATAGAAAAGGTTCGGGCGAGTGAAAAGCTGGATTTGCATCTGGTTAGAGCGGCACAAAAAGTGGTCCAGAAAATCATGAGGATATTTGATGAAAAACAATTTGAAAATATTATCCACCCTTCTTTCCTTCGAAGGGCCTCCGCCCTGCTGAAGGATTTTCTTTCCCTTGTAAGGGGAATAAACTATCAGGTAGAGCAAGAAACTTTTGAGCTTAACGGATTCGTCAAAATCTTGCTAAAGGATATGTCATCCTCTCTTTATACTGATGAATCCATCTTTGAAAGTCTGGATAATGATGATGCCTTTATAAATTCGTTGGCGGCACGAATTGCTCATGTGCCGATTTTTCGGGATGTTGAATTTGGGTTTAAACCTGCTAAGGAAGAAATCCAGGTGTATATGGACCGTCAACGGTTTGGGGATGCGTTTCAGGGTCTATCGGAGCAGATTGCTATTGCAGGTGCAAAAGACATCTTGATTACCACTTTTAATGAGCACAGGAGAGCCGGCATTAAAATCATCGTAAGAGGCTTTAAAAAAGAAATTATCCCTGAACGCAAGTTTAATATGCATTGCAGGCGGTTTTTAACGTGCGGTGTCCATTTGCGCCGACTGGAATCCGACACGGGCCGGGGCGTCTGCCTGGACTTTTCGCACGGTGTTTAACGATTTCCTGCTCAGTTTTTCAATATGAGATTTTACACCAACCAACACAAATGTTTTTGCGGGAATAAAATCGTTTCATCACGGCCGGAAGAAGGCGAAAAGAAATGAACCTTTTATCCAAAAGTGCCCCGCTGGAAGAGTCAATAGCAAAAATGAAAGCTGTTTTAGCAGACGTTGGATGCGAAACTACTTTTTCGCATGAAAAGCATCCGCTAAAGCATTGTTACTCTGTGAATCTCGTTTCGGTTGAAGCACCAAGTCATATCTATTCCAACGGAAAAGGGATTGTATCGGACGCATTGATGGCGAGTGCATTGGGTGAGTATATTGAACGGCTCCAGACCAATAATTTTTTTAGCGACTTCCACCTGTCAAATCGAAAATATTATCCTGAGGAGTTTGGTTGAGGTCGGACCAGGACAACCGATTGATATGTTTGCATTATAGGCAGAAATGCCCCTGTTTTTTGGGGCTTAAATGAGCAATTTTGGCATCAAAAAGGACCGGTTAAGAAAACGGTAGTAAGATGCCGGGGCAAATCGTCTTTACATCCCCGGCTATGTGTGGCATGCCACACATTGACTTGGCTACTTGACCACTTGACAGGGGTGATTGTTGACCGAGCCCAGCATATCAAATAATAGGAGATGAAAAATGGACTCAGGACTTATCACGATTGTGATAGGCATTGTTTTGGGGGTTGCGGGATCAATTATAGTAAAGAAGGCCTTCGGCAAGAAAGTTTCCGGCGAGGGCACAAAACAACACCAGATCTATGCCTTTGTGGAAAATATGAAATCTGTGGGTGAGCTGGTGGTGTTTAAGGCATTTACAAAAGAGATCGTCACAACGGCTGATCACTGGCTTGGCAAAGTGGGAAAGAAGTATCTTACTTGGCTGATGTCCAATATGAAGATGGCCATGGTTTTTCAGTTCGAAATAAATTTCTGGTATGATCTGAAAAGCCTTGATTTTAGAGTGACGGACGCGGGCCAGGGCAGGTTCATGATAACAATGCCAAAGTGCTTGTATAACATTAATATAAAAGATATCAGCTTTTATGATGAACAGAGTGCCAAGCTGTTGGACTGGCTATTGCCACCTCTCATTAGCAGAGTTGTCTCAAAAGATTTTACTGAAGAGGATAAGAACAGGTTAAAAGACGAGGCAAAGACGCAGGCCTCTTCTATGGCAAATCAACTGATCAAGAAGTTAAGCTCAGAGATTGAAAAATCTGCAAGGCAAACCATGGAGATGCTGGCAAAGAGTTTTGGTGCGGAATCTGTTGTATTGGACTTCGGCGAGTCCCAGTTAATGGAAAAAGATGTCACCGACCTTTCCCGAGAGCCGACTGCGCAATCCATCGCGCCTCTCCAATAACAAGAGACGGGGCGGAATTTGCCATCAAAGCGCCGGTTAACAGTATTTTTAACGAGGCAATTATTGTGATTTGTAAATCGGAAAAATGTTTATCTCTATTAGTACTGATTCTTATGAGTGTCTTTTTTTCAACACCAGCGTTTTCAGGAGAAGATGTGTCTCTTATAGAGGTGACACCAAACGTAAAAGAATATGCAATTAATACAGTGAAACCTATCCTTGATTCCTATACAAAAAGAGACGACTTATCACTGCTTCTTGAAATTTCTGATATTTTGATCGACTCTGAAATAGGTGTCCACTCAAACGAAATTGAACCCAGCACTTATATTATTTACGACAAATTGGAGAAAATAAAGCTTGGGTTTCTAATTACATTTAAGCTCTCATCCGAGCAGAAAAAAATCTTAAAGGATTGGCATTCGAAATACATGAAAAATAATCCTGCTGACGTGTTTTTTGCGCCATCTGCTGATGAAATTATTAAAGCAAGGGCTGCTTTTGGCTGTTCCCATTATGCCAGATCGTTCGTTGCCATTGTGAAAGCACTTGGTTTGGTTGATAAACCGGAGGACCTACGCTACGTTATTTCAAGTAAGGCAGATAATTATAATCAAGCTCTTGAAAAAATGGATAGCGGAATAACAATAAATGGCCATCAATTTGTCATAGTTAAAATTGCTTCCAAGTGGATAGCGATCAATACGTCAAAAGGTGAATGGACTGCAATGCCGGTAGGATTCTCACCAGATTCTCTTAGCCCTCCTCAAAATATTCCTATTCGGTTTAAATCATACCCTGATGTTACTTTTTTGCTTAGAAAAATTGGTAAAGATTATAATGACGATTGCAATGATAATTCATTGGTAGCGTTAATGAATATTTACCGTTCCGGCGATGCTCAAGACTCTAATTTCAAATGGGGGAAATTTGCAGGTACAGATACCCAACAACGGCATTAAGGGCGACGGCAAAAAGCCGCCGCGCCTTATGCCGAGTTCAGCTGCACTCTCCGATTTGACACGCCGCAGGCGGCATGAACAAATCGTTCGAGCGGAAATCCCGCTCCGCTCGGGCAACTGATTTTGGATGAACCCCGCAGTGAGATGAAAAGTTAGGCGCAATTAGATTGCTCAAATTGATG
>CAZYTP010000134.1:0-4658 GCA_964650385.1 uncultured Syntrophales bacterium
CATGCTTCCTTCCAATATAGCGCATGACTCCCTCTACGGTATAGGCATGTTTACGTAAGCTGTCACTTTCGTTATAATCATGTAAAAGTTTCAATGCCTCCTCACGAGTTGGGATCTTTTCTTCCATCGTTATTCTCCTTTTTTTGTTTTCTTTCCGATATTACTTTTTTAGTAATACCGCCCCGAAGAAGCCGTTCGTTCCGCGGCGGTGGGGGTATGTCCTGAAGGATCCTTCATTGTCGATCATTTTGCTGCTGATTGAGGCGGGGGGATGAATCTGCTCAAAACTCAGCCATAACCACCACATCCGACTATCAATTATCCTCCTCGTGGAGCTTCACCTCTGTCTCCACATGAGGAGGCATTCCCTGTCGGGTGTTTCACCAAAACAGAACCGCTGCTGCTCTCTGTGAGAATCCAGCCAGTCGAGCCGGATGGCCAGGTTGGGAGCCCGGCCGTCTTCGCTTTTCAGAATTTTTACGATACCACGCAACCCTCTGAGAGTTTGTCTCCAATAAGGGTCGAAGAAGTACATCCAGTCCTCCTCAACCTTAAGGGCCAATATATAATGCCACTCGCGGTGCCCCAGGTAGATATTACACAGGGCGACGCCTCCTTCTTCGAGGCAGGATATGATGGGACTTCCTTCTCGAAGATGGATCTGGTCTTCCAATAGATACTCGGTTGAAACTGAAAAAGTTTTGGTTTTATAGGAATTAAGCCAGTTTCCGATAAGGCGAATAGCGTAAGGACTCGTCCCCCCTCTTCCGAGTTTTCCACCTCTTGAAACCGTATCCAGACTGTAAATGTTAATACGCTGGATCACAAGAGGGGGAATTGATTGGCGATCAAAGAGGTAAGTAATTGCATTGACAAAGGTAATGGGTACGCAGTCATACTCCGAAACCTGATACTGTAGGGGAACATACATTTTTCAAACTACCTTTTCCAAAGTTTATAGATCTGCTTATATCACATAACTTTTCGAAATCCCATTTGTGGATGGTTTTCTTTAAGGATGCGTGATTTTTGTTTCAAACGTTATTTTTTCACCAATACCGCCCCGAAGAAGCCGTCCGTCCCGTGGCGGTGGGAGTATGTCCTGAAGAATCCTTCATTGTCGATCATTTTGCTGCTGATTGAGGCGGGGGGATGAATACGCTCAAAACCGGGGGGAATTCCAGGGACATGATACTTAATTATTCACTGTTCTCGTGTTCCCAGGGACCTTATTGGAGAAGGAGCAATTCAATATCCGTATAATTTAGTATTGTGTTCCCCGAATTCCTCCGCGGCGATTATCTTTACTAAACAAATAAATAGTACATTTAAATTTTAGGATTGCTATGGTATACTGTGCGATATGAGCATTGCGAAATTATTATATAAATCGTCTCAATACGAACAAGTTGATTCATTTTATAAAAAAGATCACCATGAATATCCTTTAATTCGTTATATGGGTAGTAAATATAAATTACTCGATTGGATTAAAGAAGAACTTTCGCAGTTTGATTTTGATACAGTATTAGATGCCTTCTCAGGATCTGGAGCTGTCTCTTATTTATTGAAAACAATGAATAAGACAGTCTATTCAAATGATTTTCTACATTTTTCTCATATTTTAGCTACAGCAACAACAGAAAATCAAAACGAAAAAATTACTTCTTCTGATTTAGAAATCCTGTATCAGGAAAACCATCAAGTACCTGATTTTATACAAAAAACCTTCAAGGGCATTTTTTATTCAAAAGATGAATTATACTTTTTAGATTGCATTTCATATAATATGAATAAACTTAAAAATCCATATAAACGAGCGATGGCTATGGCCGCACTAATTCGATCTTGTATCAAAAAACAGCCCCGGGGCGTATTTACTATTTCAGGGAATATGGAAAAATATAATGATGGTAGAAGAGATTTACGATTAACACTTGAAGAACATTTTCGAGAACAAATAGAAATTTACAATGATATTGTTTTTGATTCAAAATTAGAAAACAGATCATTTAACGGAGATATTTATGATTTTGATGAAAAAATCTACCATCCCGATTTAGTCTATTTAGATCCGCCCTATGTGCCTCGATCTGATGATAATTGTTATGTTAAACGATATCATTTCATCGAAGGATTATCAAAATATTGGAAAGATGAAGAGATTAATTATAATACGAAAGTCCACAAGATAAATAAAAAATATACCCCTTTTTCATACCGAAGAACAGCAACAGAAGCCTTTGAAAATCTTTTTCAGAAATTTTCAGATAGTATTATTGTTCTCTCTTACTCTTCCAATGGTTTTCCAGATCTTGAAACCTTAGTGCAACTTCTTGAAAAGTATAAAAAAGATGTTATCGTAAAAAAGAGAGATCACAAATATCATTTTGGGAACCATAAATCAGTAACAAGATCACAGGTGCAAGAGTACTTAATAATGGGACAGTAGAATGCAGAAAGTTATTCAAAATAAAGAAGTATTACTCCAAAATCTTAGTATTTTAGAGACTGGGTGGAAAGATGATTTTGCTATTAAAGTAATCGATTTTTTGAATAAGATTGATATAAATTCATTTAAAGACGGTCAATTATTGATAGAACTGCTGGATGAAGATTTTCTTGTAGCCTCAACTGTTTTCCGTCTGTTTTTAGAAAAATCAAAAGATGAATATACGTCCATTCTCAAAGAATTAATTCCTGGAAAAGGGATGATTGGTCTAAGAGGTTTTGAGCAAGATAAGGAAAAATATGTTGAGATTTTGAAGCATCTTTTATTGAGAGAAAGGATAGTTGAGACGGTTAATAAAGAATATACGTGGAAAGATATTATTATAGAGCGCTTAAAGGCCGGAAGAGGAAGTGCGATTAAAGGCCAAAAACGTGGAAGAGAACTGGAAGATTTTGTAGAAAATATAGTGAAACAGGTTTTTGTTGATTATGATTCCCGGTGTAGTTTTATAGGAATGAAAGGTTCTTCTACTGAAAAAGCAGACTTTGCGATACCATCAAAAGAAAGTCCTGAAATCCTTATAGAAGTCAAAGGTTATGGTGCAACTGGTAGCAAACAAACTGATGTCATTGGAGATATAAATCGAATTATACAAGAAAAAAGGCACGATACTACATTTATTCTCTTTACAGATGGGATCACCTGGAAGGAAAGAGAAAGCGATTTTAGAAAGCTTATTGATTTTCAAAATCAAGGATACATATATAAAATCTATACCAAGAAAATGCATGGAGAATTTCTTACTGATCTCACGTTACTGAAGGAAGAGAAAAATCTATAAAGAGAAAAGGAAGCCAAAAAATAAAAAGTAAAACCCAATGTTTTTGGCGACCGTCCCGGTTAACCCGGCGCGGTTTTTTTTGTGCAATGTCAGGATCTTTAAGGATGGACAAAAAAACGATCAATCTTATTGAGGCAACCATTAGCAAGCGGAAGCCTCTGAAAAAAATAGCGAATGCCCTGCGGCTCGTCAACGAGTAAATCCGGGGAATTCCGGGGACAGTATGCTTAATTCATTGACACCCTGAGATAGTATCTGTATGGCAAGAATGGTGAATTCCAGAATTTCATGAGATAGACAATGAATCTTCTATTATTAGCTACTATAATTGTAGCTCTCTTGATCGTTTTAGGAGTCTTCAAGTCAGATAAAAGAAAGACTTCTGGCGAGGATCAAAAGTTTTGGCTGTTTTATGCAGGCCCGGAAAATTATTTAGACGAAAATGGAGTGCGAAGTCTTCAAGGGGAAGTATTTTGGAGTTGTGAACCTGAAACACGTAAAGGTGATTTAATTCTTCTTTACCGAAAATCAATTAATCAACTTAGTGTTAATACTTTATCTCGCCGATTTAAGATGACAAAAGAGGTTGCTCAGGACATCAAAAACGGGGAGGTCGGAAAAGATATTTCAGCCCTTTGGCAAGCGGTATCTAATAGTAAACGCAGATCTTTTTGGGGTTGGCCATATGGCTGTTGCGTAAAGGAAATACAAAAGTTGAACCCACCAATTAAGTTGGATGAGTTGAAGTCAATTCCAGAATTAAGAAGATGGAAATCACTTCGCTGGAACTTTCAAGCAAAGGGTCACAGTGCTTTAGAAATTCCTCCATTTGTTTGGGAATCCCTTGTAAAGATTATTAAAATAAAATGTGGTGTTAGGATAAATTAAAAAAGTATAAACATATAACGTAAGTTGCCTAACGAATAAGGATAGATTGTGTGAGCGAAGCGAACCACGATCTTATCCGGTTGTAACAACGGCATTGAGAGCAACGGCAAAAAGCCATTGCGCCTCATGCCCGCCGTTACTTGCGATACGAAGTTGCATAATCGAATGTGATTACAGTGGGTTATATTATACTGGAAATCACTTGGCGTGTTCCCGCCAGTACCCTAGGACGGCATGCGTGCTGTGCGCTGTACAGTGGGTGTGAAGCCCGTCCGACAAAGTACCGAAATGGGAGGAAACCGTGAGGCGGACTCCCCTCCGAGAATCCTGCTCGGTTAAGGGCCAGGGTCAGGACAATATGGCGAGATTAATCAAAGAACCGCACGCGCCGTCAAGCGAGCTACAGACCTACCGGGATTAATAGGTCGATGATGTGCTTCCTTGTGTTTGCGCATATGGAGAGGTTACAGGTCTCTA
>CAZYTP010000135.1:0-4568 GCA_964650385.1 uncultured Syntrophales bacterium
AAGCTGGCTAAAAAGGAATAGCCGATGTTTGTCCGTAAGATAGGGATTGTTTCCCGGACGTATCGGCATGCCAACAGATATCGCCAGATACTTACCGTTTTATTTAAGTACGGTTTTGGCGATTTGATTGACAGGCTCAAAGTGGGACAGTATCTCGAATTGGGCATGCAGATGGTTTCCAGAACACGCCGTGAACGCGTGGAGGCGCTGACCAAGTCCGAGCGTGTACGTATGGTTCTGGAAGAACTGGGCCCCACTTTTATAAAGATGGGGCAGGTACTCTCTACCCGTCCGGATCTGATCCCGGTGCAATTTATACATGAGCTGTCGAAACTTCAGGACGAAGTGCCTCCGTTTCCATTTAGTGAGGCCAGGAAAATCGTTGAAGCCGAATTAAAATCTCCGATAGAAGATAAATTTGAACAATTCGACGAAACTCCTCTGGCGGCGGCTTCCATCGGACAGGTGCATCGGGCACGGCTGAAAGACGGAGAAGATGTTATTGTAAAGGTAAAGCGTCCCGGTATTCGTAAAACCATCGAGGTGGATCTGGAGATTATGCTCCATCTGGCGGTTTTGATAGAGAGGCATGTTGAAGAGTGGGGAGTATACCGTCCCACGAGGATCGTTGAAGAGTTTTCCCGTACCCTGGGGAGAGAGATCGATTATACAATTGAAGCTACGAATACGGAGCGATTCGCCCGGCAGTTTGTCGGCAACTCAATGGTTTATGTCCCCCGTGTTTTCAGAGAAGTAACAACCAAGCGGATACTTACCATGGAGTATATCGATGGTATAAAGGCATCGAAGATCGACAGATTAGAAAAGGAGGGATTCGATAGGAAAATAATAGCCTCACGGGGAGCCGATTTAATGCTTGAACAGGTGTTCAAGTACGGATTTTTTCATGCCGATCCTCACCCCGGAAACGTCTTTATTCTGCCGGATAACGTTATCTGCTATCTCGATTTCGGTATGATGGGACGGGTTGACCGGTATGCGAGGGAAGATTTTGCCGACGTTATATATGGGTATGTCAGCAGGGATGAATCGAAGATCGCCGATGCCCTGTTGAGGATCGTCCATTGGGATAAAGAACCTGATCGCCGTGTCCTCGAAAGAGATATAGCCGACTTTGTGGAAGCGCACCTCTATAAACCGCTCAAGGAGTTGCGCATTGAAGACCTTCTTTATCAACTGCTTGAATTGATCAGGCGTCATCAACTGCAGCTTCCGCCGGACATATTCCTTATGGTTAAAGCCCTGTCTCAGGTAGAAGGACTTGGTCTGGTGATGGACCCCGATTTTGACATGACCGAAAGGGCTGCGCCTTTTGTGAAACGTCTCAAATTAGATCGTCTTTCCCCCAAGCGGATAGTGGGTGATTTTTTAGATTCAGGGGGGGAGCTTGTTCACCTTTTAAAGGAGATTCCCGGAGAACTGCGGGATATCTTAAAACAGATACGACAGGGGAAGACAAACATCGGGTTTGAGCACAAGGGGCTTGAAAAATTCATATCTGAAATGGACAGATCGTCAAACCGGGTCGCCTTTTCACTTATTGTCGCGTCTCTTATCGTCGGATCATCTCTCATAATCAGATCGGATTTAGGGCCTTTTCTTTTAGGTTTCCCGATACTCGGTATCGTGGGGTTCAGCATTGCCGGTATATTAGGGGTATGGCTGATAATATCGATTCTTCGTTCGGGGAAGCTGTAGGTAAGCTCCGTAAAGAACCGCCCCGGCGTTCGATGGGCCACTTTTACGGAAGATACATATAACGTAAATTATTGTATTAAAGAAGGAGGAAAATAGTTTTGAGACATGTTCGGTTTCTTTTGAGTGCTGTACTTCTTGTGTTGATACTTGGTTGTGTTTGCTTCACGGGTGAGATTCAAACGGGTGACAGTCTCGGTGATAAGAATAAGACAGACATTGCAATAACCGTAACGGACGGGCTGGGCAGAGAGGTTACCGTTCATGCCATTCCGCAAAGGATCGTATCGACGGTTCCTTCGAATACGGAGATATTGTATGATCTGGGGCTTAAGGACAAAGTTGTCGCGGTCACGTCACATTGCATGAAGACGTGCGACACATCGGGTAAGTCCGTTATCGGGGGTTGGTCTAAACCTGAGATTGCCGAAAAAATTGCGGCTTTAAACCCTGATCTGGTCCTCGCTTTCGGAGGGTTGCAGACTCCGCTGGTAAGGGAGATGGAGAAGAGAAATATAACTACGTTTGTCTTTTTCCCCAGGACTGTGGATGAAACATTAGCCCAGGTAATATCGGTGGGAAAGATTACCGGCACTTCCGTCACGGCTGAAAAGGTGGTTGCCGGATGCCGGAGCAGATTGAAAAAAATAGATGAAATAGTCGGCAGTATCCCTGTTGAAAAGAGGTTAAAATGCGTTCGTCTTATGTCGACATCGGCGATGGTCATCGGAGGCAGGTCATTTCAGAATGACATGGTAAAGAGGGCAGGGGGGATAAACGTATTCGAGTATATTGACGATGATTATCCCACGGTTAGTTTCGATGACGTTAGAGCAAAAGACCCCGACATGATTATTTTCAATCGTTGTGATGAAAAGGAAGCCGTTCAATGGTTTTTAAAGCAGGACGGCTGGAAGTATCTGAGGGCAGCGAAAGAGGGAAGGCTGATGTCAATATCGTGTGATTATATCTGCCATCCCAATACCCGCATCGACAAAACCGTTGAAATGCTGGCAAAGCGGTTTTACCCTGAAAAATTCACTTCTAAATGAAAAGTAATGCCGGGAAATCCCGCCCACAGGGCGGGGCTTTACTATTGCGAATTGTTTAATATTGCTTGATTTCTCTCTTTTTTCAAATTATATATCGTACGGAAAGGCAACAAGAGCGGGGCTTTTACCACTTTTCTACAGAGCCGCTGTGACACCTTACCTCATAGATATTTGTTGACCTGCTAAGGATACTCTACGGAACCTGGTGCAACATTTGAGTTACCTCTGAAATTGAATCTCCCCGCAACAAGCAGCGGGGAATGCGCTCGCTGTTCAGTTCACAGTTGAAGGCACGACCCCATTTAGTTACCTAAAGATTGAGACCTTTGAATTTTGTCATTTCGAGGAGTGTTAACGACGAGAAATCTTAATGATTCACGTCTGTTAAGATTTCTCCCTGCGGTCGAAATGACAGATAATAATAATTATTCAAAGCTCTCAGATTGATAATAGGTAAATGGCAAATTTGCTTGTCAATCAATGGTTGTGTAGCGTTCAAAAGTTGTGGCATCATGATATTTCCCGAGGGCCACAGGACAAGGACAGGTAAAATGGATCCATTTAATGAAGGGATAGGCCACCTCGCCCTTGGCATCGGGGCGCCGATTGTGCCCGTTCGCCTGAGAGGCGCTTTCGAACTCCTGCCACCGGATGCATCGTTTCCAAAACGCGGAGATGTATCGGCGCACATCGGCAAACCATATTTTGCTAACGGTGGAAACCCCCAAAAGGCTGCAGGTAAACTCAAGAGAATAATCGAGATTTGTAGCATATTATCAGGTAATCTAAAAAGACAGAGATTGTATACGTGCCATCTCAAATCCGCCTGGGTGCACCCCAAGTCAGGGAGTGAAACCCAGCAAGCGACTCCAGGAGGACAAGAATGAAAAAGATCAAGATTACGTGTATAGGAAATTACCCCCCGCGGGAATGCGGGATTGCGACATTTACGAGGGATCTGGTCGAATCGATGGAAAGAACCGATCGGGCCGAGTGCTCCGTTGTCGCGATCAATGATCAGGACCAGGAATACTCGTATCCCGAGAAGGTGCGATATGTCATCCGGCAAGAGTATCAACAGGATTATTTGAAAGCGGTTAAATTTATCAATTACAGTGACGCCGATGTTTGTGTAATAGAGCATGAGTTCGGCATATTCGGCGGTGACAGCGGTATTTATATCCTTCCGTTAATTCATCGGCTGGAGATACCTTTTATTCTTACACTGCATACGGTGCTCAAAAAACCTTCCTATAACGAAAGGGCCATCATCCATGAGATCGGTGAAAAAGCTGAGAAAGTGGTAGTGATGAGTCAGCTCGCTATAGATTTTTTAACCGAAATCTACGATGTACCGCGGGATAAGATTGAGCTTATTGAGCACGGGGTCCCCGATTTCGATCTTGTTCAGAGAGATCAGTATAAAAGGAAATTTAACCTGGAGGACAAAAAGGCCCTCTTTACCTTTGGCCTGTTGAGCAGAAGCAAGGGGATTGAAACGGTAATCCAGGCCCTGCCGCAGATCGTTCAAAAACATCCGGATATCATTTATATCGTGTTAGGAAAGACACACCCATCCGTGTTACGAGTTTCCGGCGAGGAGTACAGAACTTATCTGCAGCGCCTGGTAGTAAAGAATAATCTGAGAGAACACGTCTATTTCTATAACCGTTTTGTCAGTCCAAAGGAGCTATTTGAATACCTGTCCGCTACCGATATTTACATTACCCCCTATCTGAATGAAGCCCAGATTACCAGCGGGACCCTGGCGTATGCGGTCGGAGCGGGGGCGGCCGTAAT
>CAZYTP010000136.1:0-4505 GCA_964650385.1 uncultured Syntrophales bacterium
AACAATGGATTGAGTTCGACCGCTTCGCGGATCGACTCAATCCTTATAGGTTTCATTATACTGATAAGTTCCATTTAGTCCAGCAAACAAAGTTGATTCATTTGAATAATCAACAGTTCCGATTTTGCCATAATCACTCCAATTTATATCCATAGTTCCATCTTTATAGAAATTAGATCCTACCCGAACACCGATTCCGAATTTTGATGAATCTGCATAAACATTTGCCGTAAAGATTAAGGCCAGTAGAACCGACAAAAATAGTATCTTTTTTTTCATTTCCTCCTCCTTCTTGGGTTAGGCAATGCGGGCTATACACCCCTAGGTTGTGTTGAGAAAATTTCACGCTTGTAATTGAGTAGATGTGATATGGTTCTTTATGCATAAGGGTAAAGGAGAGAGTACAACTGGAGAAGACTTTCAACTAAACATTATCGAAGTAAAATCCAAGAAGGTATCAAGACGATATTCAACAAGAATAGTACAATATCCCTATGAACACGCTACGCATAACAAAGGTTCAATCATTAGTCAAGGCATTTACTATATGATTTATCGAAGAGTTGAGTGGCGCGAGAGAATCTCACCCTCGCGCTCTCCTAAAACTGGACGTGACAGTCTTCCGTCATCCAGCTCCTATTGTCCAGCCTTAACTTGAGAGAACTTTTAGCTTAAATGGTGCACTTTGAAGTTGAATCTACCCTCCTTAAGGCAAAAAGCAAGACCTGACCCCCTCAGTTATTAACAGAATAAAAATTAAAATGGGATTTCATCTTTATCTTCTTCGATATGCTCTCGACCTTCATCAGTTTCGATGTATTCCCACATTTTGTTCTGATGCAACCAAGTGGGATCAGAATTTCTTTGAATAAATGCATCTATATCCATTCCATCAATCATAGGACGTCGCCTTACTCTAACTTGCTTGCCATTCATGAAAACCCACTCATATTTCTTTTGGCGCTCGGACTTTGCAGCTTTTCGAGCTCGTTTTTGTGCTGCCGTGAGTTTCTTTTTAATTTTTGGCATTTCTGAAATTACTGTCCTTACGCATAGTTTAAATATCCATCGTAGCTTCAGTCATTTGAGATTGACCTAACTCTGTCAGAAAAACTTCATCAATAGTACGAACTCCACATTTAGGGCACGTAATTGGTTTTTCGAAATCGGCCCTAAACGTTTGCTCATTTATTTTTATTATTCCGACATCAGAATCGAAGATACCGTTACATTTTTTACACTCAAAATTTATTTCCATGACTACCTCTTTGTAGAGCTAACAAGTGATTATATGGTTCCGTATAACTGCGGTATTAATAAACGATTTACATCAGATATTCGAATAATTTATAGTCTCCTATCTGGATAACTTGTCATTTGGAATGTTATACGACAAGCCGGATAACATGCTAAAGATACCTCCAGAAATAGAGACAGAGTCTGTCCTTGACTCTTACCCCCTTTTCCGTCTTTTATTTTGTATTTCCTTCAATGATCTTGATTTCTTCTTCTGTCAATTCGTATAATTCATAAACCAGTCGATCAATTTGATGGTCCGTGGTTTCAATCTGGCGCTGGAGGACGGTTTTTGTCTGGGGCTCCTTGGCTTCGGCCAGTTGTTTGTGCAAGACAAGCATCTGGTCGACCATAGAAGGGAGTCTCGATTTTGCATTCGGAATTGGGACAGGAAAAGATTCTAACGTGTTGACATTAATTTTAGGAAACGCAGACCGGTCAAGATTCACGTTACGACTTTTCAGATACTTAGAACAAACGCGTGAAAGGAGTATGCCGAGAAAAAACAGAATGGATTCTCTGGGAATGTCTTTCTTTGGTTTCAAGGTAATTACGTCGGTATTGCAGATCAACGACTCATCAGTGAAGCTGCCCAGTAACGTTGTGGATGAAAGTATACGTTGGATGAGGATGCGGGGACCAAAAAAAATTGCCGGGTCGCGAGGTGCCGCAAGATTTTTTCCGTATTTTATCCAATCACCCTGCCAATCAAGACGATATCGTTTGACATTTCGAGCAGTCAGTAGCGGTTGCCAGTATTCATCAATTTTCCCCTTGGAATGATAAATCTTTGCATCCATCATTTCGCGAGTCTGTGGAGGTTTGCCTTTCCCGGCTTCGTACGGTTTCATGCCGAACTTAAAAACAAAATAATCAGCCAATGTTTTTTCGCCCTTTAGTTGCATAACATTTGAAAATGATATGTCAATTGGTGTGATGTCCGATAGAAGACAATGGTCGCGAGAATAGCTCCACACGGCCTCTTTTACAGCATTCAGTCGTTCTGGAATGGTAAGCAACAAACGGTCAATGCTTTTAATGGTGAATGACTTCGGATAGGTCGGTTTACGTGTGCGGAATCCTTTCAGTAAAACAGTATCAACAGTCGCATTGGCAAACACCTTATAGACATTGACAAGTTCGGCTGCGGCATTCTGTTTGAAGACAAAATCACGAAGTTTTTCATCATATCTGGTTGAAAGCCAATAGTTGGGGATAATATAACCAAGACAACCACCATCGCAGAGAAGTTTGAAACCTTTTTCGATAAACAACCCGTAAGTGTTGAGCTGATATTCAGAAGTTTGATAGTTTTGGTACAGGTAGCTTTTATCTTGTTCGGTAATCATGTCTGAGCGTGACTGAATGTACGGCGGATTTCCAATTACGGCATCGAAGCCCCCGACCTGCATGATTTCAGAAAACTCGGCTTCCCAGTCAAAGACATTGACGCGGTACATCTCTTCTTCATCGCGGAAGCTCGTCTGCTGTCCCTCGTAAAAATCGGGACCGATGAGGGAATTGCCGCACTTGATGTTGTTTCCAAGATCGGGTAGCGCGCGCTCGTGGAAGAGTTGAAGCGTCTTTCCTATGGTTTCATCGCTTTCGTCTTCCAGGACTTTCAAAAGGAGTGAAAGCTTGGTGACCTCCACCGCTTGGGTGTCGATGTCAACGCCGTAGATATTGTTGAGAAGGATTCGCTTTTTTTCCGCCGTGGTCAATTTCCATTCTCCACCGGGTGCCTGGTAGAGGGCAGGGTTGCGCCCTTTCGCCCATTTTTCAGGGGCATCGGCTATGTATTGATCCCTGTGCCAGTCAAGGAGATACTGATAAGCGCCGATCAGGAACGATCCGGAGCCGCAGGCAGGATCCAGAATTTTGAGTTTGCTCACCGCCCCGCGAGGCCCGGGCTTTTTACCTTCAACAAGCTTGCCGACGGTCTGCTTGACAATGTAGTCCACGATATACGTGGGGGTGTAATACACGCCGCCCGCCTTTTTGACCTCCGGCTTTTCTTCGACAATGGCACGGTGGCCCGGCGTTAAACGGATTACTTTTCCAAGAAATCGCTCGTAGACCTGCCCCAGAATATCCGCGGGGAGGACGGAAAATTCATACGGGCTGTCCGGGTAGTAGAGATTCGTGAAAATATCCTTTAGGGGTTTATCGTCAATCGCGAGATCAAGCGTAAGATCGTCAGGGGGAGAGACACGGTCTTTTTCCTTTTTGAAATGGAAGAGCCCGGAGTTGTAACGATCATCGGCCTGTTGAAACATCTGGCACAGCCGCCGGTAGACCTGGGTGCCGTTTCTGAGAGCCATGAGCAGACCGTATTGTTCGATGCCCCGGTCTTCGCAGATGCGGAGAAAGACAATACGGTCGATGGTACGCTGTACGGCGAAGTTCAGTTCACGCTTTGTAAGGCCGGGATTCCGGAGGGCGATATTTCGGGCAAGTACTTCGCGCCATCGCTCAATTTCTTCGAGGAAGGCAGTGTCAACTTCGGCGGTTCCCCGCTTTACCCTGCTGGATTCAACATATTTATCAAAAGAACCTTTAAGAACAGATTCACGAGAGAAGATCGAGGCGATTTCATCCCAGCGTTCGATATATTCATTATAAGTAAAGTAAAGGGTACGTGCCCTGGAAGGCTTGTCGGTCTTGACTGGTTTAATCCGGCAGTCATAGACGGCGAGTTCCTCAAAATCCGTCAGGATACTGAGCGGCAGCTTGGCCGACCATGCGTAACGGCGAAGCTGGTATGCGGGATTGATCTCTTCCCTGATATTAATGGCGGGTTTCTTCGCTTCCAGAAAGAATTTGCGTGTTCCGCCGATACGGAAGCAGTAATCAGGGGCCTTTGTGGCGCTGCCTATTTTAATGGCATCTTCATGTATTATGTCCTTATATGCCTCAGCATAGCCTTGTTTGTTATAGACATCCCAACCGAGGGCATGGAAGAAGGGGTTGATAAATTCCTGTCGAACCTGGGCCTCGTTGTACCGGCCTGACCGATAGGTGTCAAGATTGCGGTCAAAACGCTCAATAAGTTCATATATTTCTTCAGGAACTGACATCCCCCCCCCCCACCCTGATGAAAATCAATACAGGGAATGTAGCAGATTTGTCAATATATTTCAGCTTAAGAGTGATGCATTCGTAAAAAGTCATAAACTGCACCATTTGTCATGCTGAACTTGTTTCAGCAT
>CAZYTP010000137.1:0-4410 GCA_964650385.1 uncultured Syntrophales bacterium
TGACTATTTCCTGAAGTTCCTCCAGTTTATTGTAACGAAAGGGAAGCGCCGTCCCTTTGAGGCCTCTTGGAACTCCGGCCGGGCTTAAGCCTGAGAGAAGATGTTC
This sequence comes from uncultured Syntrophales bacterium, assembly GCA_964650385.1. Taxonomy (GTDB): domain Bacteria; phylum Desulfobacterota; class Syntrophia; order Syntrophales; family JADFWA01; genus JAUSPI01. Next base: position 107 of record CAZYTP010000137.1, read on the forward strand.
ACCCAGGGCATTTTCAGTGCCGAGGTTGGCAGCCAGGTACCAATCATGCCAGCCATGGTAGCCGCAAAATGCGATTATGTCTCTACCGGTAAATGCACGAGCAATTCTTACGGCAATGGCCATGGCTTCTCCGCCTGATCGTGCATATCGAACCATCTGTGCCCAGGGATGAAGCTCGCATAATAATTCCGCTAACTCGACCTCTTCGGGACAATTGAGTGAACAGCTTGTTCCATTTGCTATCGCATTTTTTACAGCAGCGTCCACATCAGGGTCGGCGTAACCGAGCACATTGGCGCCTACACCCGATATGCTCATATCAATATATTTATTGCCGTCCAGGTCCCAGACATAGACACTTTCGGCCTTGCTGAAGTATCCGGGCCAGATTCCCGCTGAAAACATATCCGGTCTTTTAGACAATAGCTGTGTCATGCCGGGTATAAGTTTCTTTGCGCGCTCCTGCAGTTTCAGGCTTTTTGAAATGTTGAAGTTCATAATATTTTCCTCAAAATTGCACATAAGTTATGAAGCGCTACCTTCCATCCACATGTGAGGATCTAATATCATTTCATCGATATCTTCGAATTCTCTCTGAATCCTCTGTGTCAATCCTTCAGGCCAGGCAGTGTTCCAGCAATCAACGTTATTTCTTACCTGGGAAGGTGATTCGGAACCAAAAACGAGCTGTGTTTTAGGAAAGTTGTTTTTAATGTAGCCAATGCATAACTTAGGAATGTCCAATCCCACGTCTTTGGAGAGTGCCGCAAGGATCGTAAGAGGGGAAGACGCGGTTTTCAAGTGTTCCGGCAAAGAGTCAGGATGCAGAAAAAAAAGCCCCTGCAGAAAAATACTTCGAACATAAATTGTTTTCCCCTTGTTTTCTGCGAGGTCGAATATTTCGGACTTTTCAAATCGTCTATCGAATATGTTTGTCGGTATTTGCACGATCGTAATTCCGTCCGTTTCAAGTGCCTGGATGGCCTTAGCAGGTGAATATACTGAAACGCCCAAATGTTTCACATATCCTGATCTTGCAAATCCGGTGAGAATTTCACTGAGTCCCTTATCCCAAAAGTCCAGGAATTCTTCTCTATGAAGCATAATACCGTATAATGCGGAGATTCCAAGATTGGAAAGGGTCTCCTCCAATCCTCGTCTCATATCATCATGGTTTAGATGATCAATGTCAGGATGTAATTTGCTTATGATCCTGACTTCATTTCTTATTCCGAGGGAATTCAGGACTGTTCCCAAAACTTGCTCGCTGTTTCCATAAACCTGTGCCGTGTCAAATTCACGGATACCTGAATTCCATGCTGTTTTGACGATGGACTCTGCTGTGTTGAGATCAGGCTTTCCTGTCCGATTAGATATTCCGTAATTCATCCCTAATTGTGCTGTGCCAAGTACGAGTCTTTTCATTTTAAAGATGGTGTCGGGGGTCATTTATTGATAAATTTGGTAATGGTTGTGATTACTCTGTTTACATCGTCATCTGTCATCCCCGGAAACATGGGGAGGGATAAAATCTGTTCATAGGCCCTTTCCGCCACGGGACACAGACCTGGACCGGTGTGAAACTTTTGCCTGTAGTATGGGTGCAGGTGCACGGGAATATAATGTACATTTACACCAATTCCCTTTTCCCGCAGTTTCATGAAAAGTTCTGTTCGATCAATTCCGAGAGCTTCAAAATCTATTTTGACAACATAAAGGTGGTAGGCGTGTAGCGTGTCCTGTTTAACATCAAGGGGTGCGATTTCGGGAAATTCGGTAAACGCGGAATCATAATGACCGGCAATCTCATGCCTGCGCTCCAAAAATCGCGGCAACTTTTTCAACTGGGAAATACCGAGGGCGCATTGAATGTCCGTGAGTCGATAGTTAAATCCCAGATCCACCATTTCGTAGCACCACGATCCTTCCTTTTCTCGTTGATGGTGGTCTGTCGTGATGCCGTGATTTCTGAAAATTCTCATACGGCGGGCGAAATCCGGATTGTCAGTTGTTATCATCCCACCTTCGCCTGTGGATATATGTTTTGCCGGGTGGAAGCTGAATGTGCTGAGATCGGCCAGGGTACCAACATTGCGATCTTTATATTTTGCTCCAAGTGCGTGGCATGCGTCAGCAATCAGAATCAGATCGTGACGGGTGGCGATATCTTGAAGCGTGTCATAGTCACATGGGTGTCCCGTATAATCGACAGCGATTATAGCCTTTGTGGACGGCGTAATCTTTGCTTCCACCTGTGCCGGGTCGATGAGTAATGTTTTTGAATCTACATCGGTAAAAACAGGGATGCCACCCTGAAAAACGACACTGTTGGCTGTAGCGGCAAAGGTCATCGGTGAAACTATAACTTCATCTTCCGGTTCAATTCCTGCCGCATACATGGCGGCGTGCAAAGCCGCTGTGCCGTTGGAAACAGCTATTGCTTCTTTAGCGCCTGTGTAGTCGGCAAAAGCAGATTCAAATTCCGCAACTTTTGGTCCGGTTGTAAGCCAGTCAGAACACAACACATCGGCAACGGCAGAGATGTCGTTTTCATCGATCCATTGATGCCCATAGGGGATCGTAATTCGATCTTCGTTTGTTTCCATCCATTCAACCTCTTATCTGTGTAACTCTTGTGCTGCTTCAATATCCGGAATACGTTCTTCGGTATTGATTAAATCGAGAATAACTTTTTCATTCAGGCGATGAATCGTCGAAATAAACTTGTTGAGCGTATCATTGTCACCGATCGATGGATCATAGATGAGGCTTCTTAGCTCTTCAATGCTGAGCCATTGATCGTTATTGTTGCTTGAGTACGTGAAGTCTTCAGGTAACCGTTGACCTCGCGTATAATTTTGACTTTCCCACCAGGTGTAGTTGGGCAGGATAACGTACATGCCGTTGAATGCGACGGCGTTTCTGCCTTCTTCCCCCGTGATTAGAACTTCGTGGAGCTTTTCTCCCGGCCTTATGCCAATGACGTCAATTTCACAATCCGGCGCTATTGCTTTGGCTAAATCCGTGATCCGCATAGTCGGAATTTTGGGTATAAAAATTTCACCCCCCTGCATGTGACAAAAAGAATCAATGACAAGCTCGACTGCTTGATCAAGGGTGAGCCAGAATCTCGTCATTCTGTCGTCCGTTACTGTTATTTTCCCGCTCTTCTTCTGTTCTTCGAATAAGGGAATTACACTGCCACGGCTTCCGATGACATTTCCGTAACGGACACAGCTAAAACGGGTTCCACGCGGTCCCGAGTAAGAGTTTCCCTGAATAAAAATCTTTTCGGCACAGAGTTTTGTCGCTCCGTAAAGATTTACAGGATTGACGGCTTTATCGGTACTCAAGGCAATCACTTTTTTAACACCGACATCGATTGCGGCATCAATGACATTCTGTGCGCCGTGAATGTTGGTTTTAATTGCTTCTAAAGGATTGTATTCGCAGGCTGGTACCTGTTTTAAGGCAGCAGCATGAACAACCATATCCACGCCCTCCATCGCCCTTTTCAAGCGATCGGAATCTCGAACATCTCCAATAAAATATCTGATGTACTCTTCACCAAATACTTGACGCATTTCATGCTGTTTTAATTCATCCCGGCTATAGACACGTATGACCTTCGGGTGATACTTGTCGATCATCGTTTTGCAGAAATGTTTGCCAAACGACCCGGTTCCACCTGTAAGAAGAATGGATTGTTTGTCCCATTCTATCTTACCTATATCAGCGTTGCCTTTTTTGAGGATACTCTTGGCTTCATCGATCGTTCTATTCTTGTGATGGAGCATTTTTTTTACTCTCTTGAAATTATCTATATCTTTTTCCGAGTATCTTCTCTGCCCGCCATGTGTCCTTGCAGGGCTTACCAGATCGGGGAACTCCTTTTCCCAGTAGCGAATGGTAGATTTCGGAACCTCCAATTTTTCACTTACATCTTGAATCCTGTATTCCATTTTATTTTCCATTTTTCACACCCCACTTATTCTGTAATGTTTTCAGACAATGTCTTTCTCAAGGGTTCAAGAAAATTGTCATAGTTTTTCCAGCGATCTTTGGAAGTAACATACATGGATTGGCGAACTTACCATGTGCTGACTGTTTGAACTGGATGATAATTCTTGTAAAACGAAAGACATTTTTCATCTTATTGATGGCAAATGCTTGATTTAAAGCTTTGGGGCAGTTATGCATCATGTACGTTTTTCGGTATGCAAGAGTGCTTCTCCCGTCTCCAAAAGCCGATTTTGATTCTGGTCACACCATCGCTTCCACATTTTCCGATACGCTGCTTCCAA
>CAZYTP010000138.1:0-4146 GCA_964650385.1 uncultured Syntrophales bacterium
TCAGCGACAATTTCTTGAGCGAATCGCTCAAAAGGTACATTCCGTAAATAAATAATCCCAGCCCACCGATGACTCCAATAATTATTTTGATGTAACCCATGATAACCTTTACTAAAAGACAAATAAATTAATGATAATAAACAGATAGAAGCACAGAATCTATTTTAGTCGTGCGAAGTATAGATAAAGAGGTAGTTGAGTGTCAAGGAGAAAACGACATTAGAAATTATTGCCGGAAATGGCTTCTGCTATCTTTCGTACCTTTTCCATGACGTTGTCTATATCCATGGTGAAAAGCCGTCTTTCCTTCATCACGACTTTTCCGTCTATAATTGCCGTTGATACATCAGACCCTGAGGCACAGTATACTATCTGGGAGTAGTAATTGTACAGGGGTGTGAGGTGGGGTTTTTGCATATCGATAATGATTATATCGGCACATTTTCCTGCCTCGATTGAGCCGATCTTGTCTTCAAGATGTAATACCTTTGCTCCCTCAATAGTTGCCATTCTTAATACCGTTTTCGCATCCATGACCGTGGGATCTTGCGTTATGGCCTTGTGTATCTTGGCCGTAGTATCCATCTCCCTGAACATATCCAGGTCATTATTGCTTGCGCATCCGTCGGTGCCGAGCCCTACCGTAACCCCTTCTTCAAGGAGTTTCGGGATAGGCGCGACCCCTGACGCGAGCTTCATATTACTTTCAGGATTATGTGACACCTTAACGCCGTAATCGGCGAGTATACCTATCTCTTCTTCGTCTACACAGACACAGTGGACGGCAATAGTGAAATCATCGAGAACGCCGAGCCTGTGGAGATAACGCACGGGTGTGGTGTCGTATCTTTCCATGATTATTTCTGTTTCGTCTGACGTTTCGGCCAGGTGGATCATGTATGGCACATTTGCTTTTTTCGAGACGTCCTTGACGATGCGAAGTGTCTCGGAAGAGCAGGTATAAGGAGTGTGGCAGGCCAATGCGGGCGAAATCAAGGAAGATACTCCTGTCCATTTTCCGATGAATTTTTCGGCGATCTCTATTTTTTTTGATGGTTCAAGACTATCCGGGAAAGGAAGATCGATGATTCCCTGGGTCGGTACAGCACGCATTCCGGTATCAATCGCCGCCCGGGCAACGTTGCTTTCATAAAAATAAGCATCGGAAAAGGTTGTTGTGCCGGAGAGTAGCATTTCCGCTATCGCAAGCATCGCTCCGTCGTACACCATCTCCCTGTTTACATGTTTGGACTCTGCGGGGAAGATGTGATCATTCCACCACTCCATAAGGGGTAGGTCATCAGCAAGCCCCCTGAAACAGACCATAGGCGAATGGATGTGCGTATTTACAAGGCCGGGCATTACAACAGATCCCGAGGCATCGATTATCTCCTTCGCGCTGTATTCCGGAAGGTGCCCCCCCTTTTTTATGAAGAGTATCTTTCCGTCCTTTATACCGATTAAGGGATTCTCAATCACCTCCATCTTTTCCGACATGGTGAGGAGCGTCCCGCCGGTTATGAGAATATCGAGTTCACCTTTTCTTCTCATTTTGTCATTCCTAAGCTTTTCTTTACTCGTTCGGCTATCCCTCTTACTTTTTCCATCGCCTCATCTTCATTTATGGTGAGAAGTTTTCTGTTTTCCATAACAATTTTACCGTTTATCAAAACGGTATCGGCGTCGGACCCATTAACGGTGTAAACAAGATGAGAATATTCGTGATACATCGGGGTGAGATGTGGTTTGTTTAAGTTGATTATCAGTATGTCCGCCTTCTTGCCAACCTCAAGGGAGCCCACGAGGTTCCCCATTCCGAGGGCTTTTGCTCCCTCACGGGTTGCCATTCTTACGACAGTTTCCGCATCCATGACCGTCGGATCGAGTTTAATGACCTTGTGGAATTTAGCAGCCATATCCATCTCCTGAAACATGTCGAGATTGTTATTACTGGCGCATCCGTCAGTTCCCAGTCCTACGACAACACCGCGGCTAAGCATATCGGGTACAGGGGCGCCTCCGGAGGCGAGTTTCATATTGCTTTCGGGAAGGCTGACTATTTTGCAGCCGTGATCGGCGAACAACTCAATGTCTTCATCGGTAATGGCAACGCAGTGAAAAGCGATAAAACGGTCATTGAGATATCCGATCTCCCTGAGAAAAGAAGTTGCATTTTTGCCTAATTTTTGGAAGAGCTCTTCCCGTTCGCGCCTGGTTTCAAGAAAGTGGGTTGCCAGCGGGACTTCATACTCGTCTGCAAGGGCCTTGGCGTCTTTGAGAAGATCAGGAGAACAGGTATATAGGGAATGGGGTTCAACCACAATATTTACGAGGGGATCATCCCTCCATTTTTCAATAAGCATTCTCGTATAATTTAACCCCTCCTCAGGTGTTGGGTAACTGGGAGATGGAAAATCATAGAGTACTTCTCCAACAAGACATCTCATTCCTGCATCGTGAGCTACTTTTGCCGTCTCATCTTCAAATATATACATATCGCAAAAGGTGGTTGTCCCGGATTTGATCATTTCGGCGCATGCGAGCAGGCTTCCCCAGTAAGCGAGCTCAGTATCTAAATTTTTTGCCTCTGCGGGAAATATGTAGTTGTTCAGCCAGTCCTCCAGGTTAAGATCATCGGCGATTCCCCTGAAGCAGGTCATGGCCGCATGGGTATGGCAGTTTACAAGGCCGGGCATTATAAGAGAATCCCTCGCATCGATCATCTTGCGCCAGGTGAATTTATCTTTTATATCTTCGGCTTTTCCGACAGCGACGATTTCGTCTCCTTCTATCGCCACGAACCCATTTTCAATTCGTGAACATTTTTCGTCCAACAAGAGAATCCTTCCCCCTGATATAATGGTGTCAACTTCTCTCATTTTAGAGCAGCTCCTTCTCTGTTAGATATTTTATGACAGTACTTTTATCATATCGTTACCCTCACCATCAAGAAATATAATCGTTAAAGCATTTTAAGAGTCTGTAATTATTTGTTTAAAGAGCCGATGTTCTTCCTCTTGTAATTTTACTTGCTTTTTTCTGATTCTGGGTTAAATCATTAAGAAAGGAAGGGTTAAAACAATGACAAATATCCATTCCGCTATGCGGGCAGTTCTGTTTGACGGTAAGCTGCGATTCGTGACCGATTATCCGGTTCCGAAGGTGTTGCCGGGGTGGGCACAAATCCGCGTGCAAAAGGCCGGTATCTGCAAGACAGATATGGAGATTATAAAGGGATACATGGAATTCAAAGGGATTTTAGGACATGAGTTCATCGGGGTGGTCGAGCAGTGTGATGATTCAAAATGGATCGGTAAGCGGGTTGTCGGCGAAATCAATGCGGCCTGTGGACAATGCGAGTGGTGTGCAAATAAAATGGGACGTCATTGTCCGAATCGAGCGACACTGGGTATTAATAATCTTAATGGCTGTATGGCCGATTACTGTATCCTGCCGGTTGCTAATCTTTATGAGGTACCGAAAACAGTGCCGGATGATCGGGCGATACTTATCGAGCCGCTCTCCGCAGCGTGTGAAATACTCGAACAGCTGAAAATGAAGGGCTTGGAAAGGGCAGTAATCCTCGGTGACGGGCGGCTTGGAATCTTGTGTGCATGGGTACTTTCGACGGTTCTTTACGATGTGACATTGGTCGGACATCATCCGGAAAAACTTGAGTTGGCCGCTTGGCGACATATCAAAACGGTGGTCACTTCTGCCGATGTGTACGCCGGGGCTGATATTGTCGTTGATGCGACTGGTTCCGGCAGGGGAATAAATGAAGCAATGTTGCTTTGTCGGCCCCGTGGAATAATTGTTCTCAAGTCGACAGTAGCTTCGCAGGGGGAACTCAATCTGGCAACAGCTGTGATCAATGAGCTGACTCTGTTAGGGTCCCGTTGCGGACAGTTTGTCGATGGGCTTCGAATGCTTGAATTGTACCCTGATATGCCTGTCGAACGGTTGATTACGGGGAGGTATCCTATTGAACAGGCCGTGGAGGCATTTGAACGGTCAGCGCAATCGGATGCTGTCAAAGTATTATTGAAGATGAGAAAAAACTGAGATTTTGATGAACATATCGATAATATCACCATACCCCAAAACTCTGTGTGTTGGCTTTACGATTTCGATTAAAATCTTGAC
>CAZYTP010000139.1:0-4086 GCA_964650385.1 uncultured Syntrophales bacterium
CCCAGGAACATAGACAGGTCACCCTATAAGAAGCACCAAGCTGCGCTTGGCGCACAAACATTAAGTTCACCTGCATTTTAGAGCGTAGCGGCAAAATGTCACGCAAAACGACTTATTATGTGTTTCTTTTAATTTCTTATCCTTCATTTCATATCTTTCGGCCCGCTTGCATTTATCTTTTATTAGCAAACGGATTTTCTGTCCTTTCGGACTTTTTCACCAAGAAATATGTTTGGGAAACACCAACCTACTTATTGCCAAAAATAATCCCCCCGACCAGCTCTTGTCATCTAAGTCTAAACGATTAACGTTTATCACAATAACAGCATCCTCAGCCGGCAGGTAAAATATTTCCGTTGAAAATCCGAAAATAGTTCCGTTATGACCATAAAACTCACCCTGTTTAAGGATTCCTTCTCCGTATTGTAAAATGGGAGGAGCGCCTTTAAAAATCTCGGTCTCTAATCTTTTTTGCTGAGTTTCCTTTGATAGCAGGGTCCCTTGATACAGCGCTCTTGCATATTTTTCTAAATCGTTCATGTTGCTTATAATCGCGCCTGCCGCATTTCCACAACTTGTATTCATCTCTGTTTTATCAGTAAAACTACCTGTAGAATTTTCCCACGAGTATCCACGATTATTACCCTCTAAATTATAATTGTTTGGTTCAGGATAAGAAGAGGATGTTAAATTCAAAGGCTGAAAGACCCTTTCATTTATCAAACTTGCAATTTTTTTGCCTGAAACAATCTCGGCAACTTTAGCAAGAATCGTATAGTTACCATTACAATAAACTGTTTGCTGTCCTGCTTCAGTAAATTTATTACCATATGAAGCCATAATCTCAATAAGGGTATCTAACGAATAATTTTTATATACATCATTATACCATTCTTCCAAGATTGAGGCGTCGGCATAATCTACTATTCCACTTCTCATACGGAGCAGGTTTCTTATTGTAATATTTTCGGCATTCGGGAAATCAGGCAAGTATTTTGATAAAGAATCAGAAGTATTTAACAGACCATCGTCAACAAGAGACAATACCACCGTCGCAGTAAATGTTTTTGTAATGCTGGCAATCCTGAATGGATCACCGAACTGTCTTTTTGTATTCGTTTCGAGATTTGCTTTCCCAAAAGCTTTTAAGTAATTGCCTTTACCGGGAATCCATATCCCAACAACAACACCTGGTAAATTCTTTGCCGACATGGTGCTGTCAATCAGATGATCAAGTTGCATTGTTAATTCAGAGGAGAATTGCAATTCAGGTTTTGGATCTGTGGATTTACAACAACCGGTCATGAATAAGAAGAAAAACATAACACTCAATAGTCCAAATCTAATAATTTTTTTCATATTTTCTTCCTTTTTGATTTAGATTGTTACGCCTTCTTGATAATGCCGATAATGAATAGTAGCAAGACAGCACCAGCAGTTGCTGTAAAGATTGAGCCAATTAACCCTCCTACCGAGATACCAAATAAACCAAATACATAACCTCCCACTACTGCGCCTATAATGCCGACAACGATATTGCCGAGCAGACCATAGCCGCCTCCTTTCATTATGGTTCCAGCCAACCAGCCTGCTACGGCACCAATTGCCAGAAATATTACCAATCCTGCTATATCCATAATTCCACCTCCGTTGTTGTTAAAAATGTTTAGATTCGCTGCAACCTGACGTCTGAGTTGAGCGGAAAAATATCCGCATATTCCAATATAACCCGATATTAGTGTAACTCAGCCTAAAAACGTCGGCTATATGACGAAGCGTTTCTTGACCTTCCAAGAAATATTTACATATATATTGCTCTATCCCTCGTCCAGCACATTTCGAACTGTCACAGCAAAATTACGCATAATGAAAGGTTTCGACACTAACGCTTTTATGCCAAACTCATCCACGTTCACGTCAGATATTTTCTCACTGAAACCAGTACAGAGGATAATCGGCATACCGGGGCGGATGGTTAAAATTTCCCTTGCCAGTATGTCGCCCGTCATTTTCGGCATCGCCATGTCCGTGATTACCAAATCGAATTCGTCGGGTTTAGAGCGAAATAGCTCCAAACCCTCTTCAGCACTCATTTTGGTTTCAGCATGGTATCCCAGTCGCTCCAGCATTGCCCGTGCAATATCCACAATTAAACTTTCATCATCTATAAAAAGTATTCTTTCATTTCCAGTGGGAGGTTCTTCATCAGGTTTAGCTTCTAAAACGGCTTCTTTTTCAACAACGGGGAAGAATAGATTTACAGTAGTCCCCTCCTCATGCTCACTTTCAACTGAAATGTAACCTCCATAACTTTTGATAATACCGTGAACTACTGATAACCCCATACCGGAACCTTTTCCGACTTCTTTGGTCGTAAAAAATGGGTCAAAGATACGGTCAATTATTTCAGGGGGTATCCCTTTACCTGTATCGCTTACGGTCACTTTAACATAGTTGCCCGGAACCAGATCAGGGTCAATAGTAATCGAATCTTCTTCCAGAACCACATTCTGTATTTCGATTTCCAGATTTCCTCCGGTTTCCTCCATAGCGTGACAGGCATTAGTGCATAAATTTATCATAACCTGATTGATCTGCGTCAGATCGGCAAGAACGGTATCAGCCTCAGCCTTTATCGTTTGATGAATATCAATATTTGCTGGAATCGTTGCACGTAAAAACTTGATAGAATCTTTGACCACCGGAATAAGTTTTACCGGCTTTCTCTTGTAGTCGATTTTTCGAATATAACTAAGAAGCTGCCTTACGACATCTCCTGCACGGAGGCTGGCCGTTATAATCTGCTCAAGATTGTGATGAGCAGGACTCCGTTCAGGAACATCATCCAATAATAATTCCGCGTTCCCCATGATCATTACTAGAACGTTGTTAAACTCATGGGCGATACCACCAACAAGGGTTCCGAGTGCTTCCATTTTGGAAGCATTTCTAAGTTGCTCTTCAAGGTGCTTGCGTTGGGTTATGTCTCTGAAAAAGCCAATAATACATTTTTCCCCGTCTATCGCAGTTACAGTTCCGCTAATATCCGCATATATTATTGTGCCATCCTTTCTTAGACATGGAATATCTTCTGCAAATCTTGTCTCTCCTCGTGTGATAGCTTCAAAATCAGCAATGATATCTTCAACTTTATCCTTTGGATGAATATCTTCTACGCACATTTTTCTTAATTCATCTTCGCTATACCCTAACATTTCACATAAAGACAGACTCGCATACTTGAATTGCATTGTTTCAATGTCCGCAATAAGTATCTCATCGGGACTTGCTTCAAATAGAGTTCTGTATCTCTCTTCACTCTCCCGTAGCGCCTCCGCGGCTCGCTTGCGTTCGGTGATGTCACGGCACACACAGAACACCAGTTTCTGCCCCCCGAACATAGCCCCATTGGTGCTGATCTCAACGTCATAAAACGTACCGTCTTTGCGGCGATGAAGTGTCTCGAAATGATCACCGGTTTCGTCGACCGTCCGGATCATTTCCAACAGGTGCTCGCGCGGCCATTGGGTATCCCAGTCCCAAACGTGGAGCTGAAGGACTTCCTCCATAGAGTAGCCGAGCAAATCGGCATATCGCTGGTTCGCCTGGTATACCTTACCGTTTACATCGAGGACGACAATGCCGTCTCTGGATTGCTCAACCAGGATACGGCGCCGGATCGCTTCTTCTTTCAGTTCCTCCTCGGCCTGTTTAAGCAGGGTTTCAGCTCTTTTAAATTCAGAGACCAACTGGCGCAATTCTCTTAATTCAGCAACAAGCTGAGCTTTTGTTTTGTCTTCGTCTTTCATGGTGTCCCTCCAATAAGAATAACCAACCCGTTAGGATGCGAGGTGTATAGGTTCTGCTCAGTTTACCTGTCAGCAATTTTTTCTAAAAATCTTTATTGAGTTCTCAATTTTATCTTATGGTTATTGTGGATACGAAACCATCATTAAGAAATATATACCGGCAACCTGCACCTCACCCGATCCTGCAACTAACTGGATGGTCCGTATGATTAAAAGACCAAGCCCCCTAAATCCGATATTAAGGTTTGAATTAGCGGGAAAATGATTGAAAAAACCT
>CAZYTP010000140.1:0-3917 GCA_964650385.1 uncultured Syntrophales bacterium
CCCCATGAAAACTTGAAGGTCTTATTCATCAGCAGTAGAGTCCCCATAACAATAACCAGGATGCCGATGTATGTCTTTATCGCCGTTTTCGGTATGTTTAAAGCAATGAAGACCGCAATGATTGTGGCAATAATGCCAAACCCGACGATAATAAAGACCACCTTTAAATCGTCGGATTTTCGATTAAAGTTAACGTTCTCAAACTGCTGATGGAAGATCGATGCCGTCAGTCCCCCAAAGGCCTGTGACAGCAAGATTGCAGGCACGGCGACAATGGGCTCAAACCCCATGATGATCAAAACGGGGGAGAGGATTGTGCCATAACCCATACCCATGGAGGCATCGATGAATTCGCATATGAAGGCGAGCAGGAAAAGCCAGAGGAAGAGGGATACTGTAATTTCCATAATTTCTTTCCTTTCTATTTTTTATAGGACGCAGATGAACGCAGATAAAGACGGATTTAATATTTTCTTATGTTGTCAAAGGCCTTGCGTCTGACTTCTGGTTCGGGTCCAAAATTGAGTAAAAGTCCCACTTCTATGTCTGTGGCTTTAAGATAATTTAGTAACTGCGCTTCATGTTCTTTAGCTAATTGCCTTGCGGCCTTTATCTCTATAATTACTTTGTTATCAACAACTATGTCGGCGTAGTATTCACCTATAATTTCATTTTCATACGACACCTTGATCGGGTATTGGGGGACTGCAGAAATATTGTCTTTTTTACATTCTATTATCATTGCCTTTTCGTAAATCTTTTCCAGAAAGCCGTAACCCAGTTTGTTATAAACCCTGTAGAAGATTTTAATGATCTCCTCCGTTAGTTCTTTGTATTTAAAATCCTGATAATCTGCGCTCATCTGCGCCCTTATTTTATTATCTCTTTTTCTTTCATTATATCTGTGATTTCCGCGACGATGTCATCGACTGTGCGCAAATCTGTTTCGGCAAGTATTTCCGGGGTTTGTGGCTCTTCGTAATGGGAGGAGATGCCTGTAAATTCTTTTATCTCTCCATTTTTTACCTTTTTGTAGAGTCCGTTGGGGTCGCGTCTCTTGCATACTTCGAGGCTGCATTTGGTGTAGATCTCGAAAAATCTGTCTTTGGGTATCAGTGATCTCACGAAGGCCCTGTCTTTTTCAAAGGGGGATATAAATGCGCATATGACTATATCGCCTGACTCAAAGAAGAGCCTTGCCGCTTCCCCTGCCCGTCTTATGTTTTCCGACCTGTCTTCGTCTGAAAACCCCAGGTCTCCGCACAGGCCGTGTCTGATAGTGTCGCCATCGAGGAGCATGGTATGGCATCCCGCCTCAAAGAGTCTCTTTTCAAGATTGCTCGCGATTGTTGATTTGCCTGATCCTGAATACCCGGTAAACCACAGCACCGCCGCTTTATGGCCATTGCGTTCTTCCCGCGTATCTTTCGGGATGTTCCAGCCGCTCCAGACAGTGTGGGGAGATTTTTTCTGAGAGGTCTTGGCTTCTGCTTTTTCGGTCAGGTCATCAATTGTCCGCGCCGGTCCCCGTATCATTCCGGCGGCAACGGTGTTGCTTGTATAGGGATCGATCAGTATGAAGCTTCCGGTGCCGTGATTATTCTTGTAGCTGTCAAAGAAGATAGGGGCAGCTGTTCTGATTTCCACCCTGGCTATTTCGTTGAGTGAGAGTGTGCCTGTTTTTTCTCTGTGAAGGGTGTTTACGTCGATCTTATACAGGATTCGCGGAATGAAGGCCTTGACACATTTAGTTGTGTGCTTGAGAATATATGGGTTCCCATTTGATATTGCCTTTTCGTCCATCCAGCAGATAATGGCCTCGATATGATTTTCAACCTGGGGCAGGTTGTTCTTCCGAACAATCATATCACCCCGGCTGACGTCGATTTCATCTGTGAGTGTCATGACAACCGACTGCGGGGCAAAGGCCTCTTTGAGTTCATTGTCGTATGTTACTATTGATTCCACCGTCGATGTCCTGCCGGATGGAAGGACTACTATTTCTTCTCCCGCGCTGATTGTACCGGATGTTACTCTGCCGGCAAAACCCCTGAAGTCGAGGTGGGGCCGAATGACATACTGGACAGGAAAACGAAAGTCCATGAGGTTTCTGTCCGCTGTTACGTGGACGGTCTCCAGATAATGCAGAAGGGTTGACCCTTCGTACCAGGGCATGTTGGTGCTTTTTGTCGTGACGTTGTCTCCCTTGAGGGCTGAGACGGGGATAAAGACGATATCATGGATGTCCAGTTTTTCGGAGAAGTCCTGATAAGTCGATACTATATTTTTGTACACCTCTTCGGAATAGTCGACGAGATCCATCTTGTTGATCGCCACTATCAGGTGGGGAATCTGGAGAAGAGAGATTATTATCCCGTGGCGTCTGGATTGTGTCAGAACTCCGTTTCGCGCATCGATCAGGATAATAGCCAATTCCGAGGTTGACGCGCCGGTAACAGTGTTTCGGGTGTATTGAACATGGCCAGGTGTATCGGCAATGATGAATTTTCGCTCTGGCGACTCGAAATACCGGTAAGCCACATCTATGGTGATCCCCTGTTCCCGTTCGGCTGACAGACCGTCGAGAAGAAGGGCAAGGTCCACTTCATCCTGACCCCGTTTCTTTGAAGTCTTTTCAACTGCAGCGTACTGGTCTTCAAAGATGGATTTCGTTTCGTACAGCAGTCTGCCGATCAGTGTGGACTTTCCATCATCAACGCTGCCGGTTGTGACAAAACGTAAAAGGGTCTTTTCTCTGGCTGTCATTAGAAATAACCCTCCTTCTTCTTGTCTTCCATTGCGGCGTCGCTTCCCAGATCTATCACGCGGTTTTCCCTTTCCGATTTTCTGGCATTGATGACCTCTACAATCAAGTCATCCAGTGTCGTCGATTCCGAGGGTATTGCCCCGGTGCAGGGAATGCATCCAAGGCTCCTGAAACGGCATTTGACTTTCCTGATCTTCTCGTTATTGTAATTGTCATTTTCGTCATCCTGGACGGTGGAAAAGGCAGAGACGGGAATCAATATGCCGTTTCGTTCTATCACTTCACGCTCCCGCGCGAAGTAGATGGGCACAACCGGAATATTTTCTATTCTTATGTAATTCCAGATATCCACTTCGGTCCAGTTGCTCAGGGGAAATACACGGACGGTCTGGCCTTCGTTCAGGCGGGTGTTGTAAATGTCCCAGAGTTCAGGACGCTGGTTCTTCGGGTCCCACTGTCCGAATTCGTCACGGATGGAGAATACCCGCTCCTTTGCACGCGATTTTTCTTCTTCTCTGCGAGCGCCGCCGAAAGCGGCATCGAAGTCATGTTTCTTTAACGCGTCAAGCAAGCCCTGTGTCTTCAAGTACCAGCAGCATTTATCGGTCCCCAGCTTCAGGGGATGGCATCCCTTGGCAATCCATTCTTCATTACGTTCCACGATGAGAGTGGCGCCGATCTCTTCGCAGAAGCGGTCTCTGAATTCATACATCTCAGGGAATTTGTAATCCGTATCGATATGCATGAGTGGAAAAGGGAAAGTGCCCGGGTAAAATGCCTTCTGGGCGAGACGCACCATGACGCTGGAATCCTTGCCAACGGAATAAAGCATAACAGGATTCTTGAATTCCGCGACAACCTCCCGCATGATGTGGATGGATTCGGATTCAAGCTGTTTGAGATATGGGATGGTGTAAGAGGTCATTGGTTTGGTTTTTCTCCTACTTACTGAGATATTCGAATATGAAATTTGCCATTTCGACCACAGGGAGAGGCCTGGTTTATTTAAGTCAAAAGAAAAGTAAATATATTTATAAATAATATGCATAAGTAAGAGAGAGTCATCTTGTCCAATCCTGGTATTTGAGAGTCTCTTGTTTTAAGAGCTCTGATCTTGCTTAATCGGGACTAAGATGACGGTGGAGAGTTA
>CAZYTP010000141.1:0-3879 GCA_964650385.1 uncultured Syntrophales bacterium
GTCTTTCCACTGGATGTCGTGATTGCCCCAGATCTTGATGTAGCGGGTCTTTTTCGGATCCGGGTCGTGGAATTCTCTGATCTTGTCATAGATGGAGGTGTGGGTGATATATATCTGTTCAAAGGTTTTGTTTTCCCACTTCTGGCGGAAATGTTTCAAATCCTTCCGACTGCGCGGCGCGTGCGAGCCTGTCATCGAAACAGGCAAATATGAAATCTTGAGGAAGTCTTTCATGGATTACCATCGCCGATGCGAGATGGATTGCGTCGAAACCTCTAAGTGGATATTTTCCGACCACCCTATCGATGTATTCATTGAGATTGCCGTTGACCTCCACACGGATGAAGCTCTCCCAGTCTTGGTGAAATGTGCCTACTATTTTTCGGATCAATGTATCCCCAAAATCTGACTCCCGTTTTTTTCTACAGATGGAAGCCATCGTTTCTGCGTAAGCAATAAAAGATGTAACGATTTGAGTGGCCGATTTCCATCTGGAGAGAACATCATCGGAATAAGGCTCCCGGAAGTATCGCTTTACCAGTGCACTGGTGTCCAGATATAGAATCATAGGTCGATCACCGCCGATCCTCGATTACTATTTCCGAAACAGGCTTCCCCAAGGTTTCTATCGCCGAGATACTGTCTTTCACGATGCTCCGACCAGGTAAGGTGATCAGTCCGCTCTGGACTAAGGGGTCCAGTGCCGCACGGATGGACTGGTTGCCTTGGCTTTCCTTCACTATACGGGCAATCGGCTTCCCTCTTTTAGTGATTAGAACTTCTTCCCCTGCTTTTACCTGGGCTAAAAGCCGACTCAAGTTGTTCTTGACCTCCTTGATTCCCACATTGATCATAACAGCCCCCCTTTGAGTAGCTACCTTTTGTATCATGGTAGCCACTTTCAATCCTACAGTCAAGCATTTTTTGCTAACGCGTGGTAAAGGGAAGGTACATAGTGGGCAAGAAATTCTAAGGGTCATGTCCCCGAGAAATCCCGGAATGACGAACGAGAAGGAAGCTCGCCCCTACGATACCCTCTGGATTTCGGCTTTCGCCGCAATGACGGGTAGAATACTGGATTCCGCCCCGGTTTTCACCGGGGTGACGCGCCGGAATGACGAACGGGTGACAATGCAAATCTTTCTCATTTACTTTTTCTTTTTTATCGTGTGCTTAAACTTGATGGACTCGTAAAAAGTCGTAAACTGCACCATTTGTCATCCTGAACTCGTTTCAGCATCTAATTATTTCAGTAAGTTAGAGACCCTGAATGATCCTGAAACAAGTTCAGGACATGATTCAGGGTGACAAAAAAAGACTTTTTACGAATGCATCAAAATTTGCAGTGGCCGCCGCCGATGAGGATTAGATTTTGCATAATAAAAATAACGGAAAACTGGTTTAGGATACAGTTAAATTTTCAAATGGTGGCTTTGCCCAAACCGGGTCGGAAATGTCAACAGTGGTCATTTCGGCGCCAGACTCAAAAGGCACTTCGGTATCCAGCATGTCTTCAGCGCCGACCGTAAAGATTCGATAAGTTCCGCTTTTGTTTTCTCCTGCGTATTTTTTTTCATTATATATCATCACCTCACTTTCTGGTCCATTTGGTGGATAGTGAATTTATGTTTCCGTAAAATATGTCATCATGCAGTTTTGCGAGGGTTTTGAGGATCTCGTCAGTATTAACAGCGGTTATCCACTTTATGATCTGAAATGATTCAGCGGGCGCTTCTTTTATTATTTTACAAATCTTCAGCGGCTCCGTCCATATGTCCTTTTTTTTTGCCTCTTCAAAGATGTCTTCCCAGTTGAATGAATATTTTCTTGATATGAAAACAATATCAATAATATCTTTTGGTTCTAATCTGCTCAACGCGCATATTTTGTTTGAAAGAATATTCCTCCAGTTGTCTATCCGGTTATAGGTTTCCGATCGTTCAAAACCTCCATAATGAAATGGAACATCATTTACGAAGTCTATTTTCAGCGAGAGTTGATTGCCCTCAATCATGATCCTGACGAATGTATCCGCCGCCGTCGTAACCTCAAACTGCTGCTTCGATTGTTTGAATGAATCGATAATCTTTTTACACTGGTTTTTGAAATCCGGATGATTGTTAACAAAAAAATCAAGATCATCGGAATAACGATGCTGCAGATAATGCCGGCTTAGCGCTGTTCCGCCCGTCAGATAAAAATCCACGTTCGAGGACTGAACCAGCCTTAATATTTCATCCTGAAGAGGATATATTTTATTTTGATAAAACTTCTCTGGCATATAAGAATCTTTCTCTTAATTCCTTAGGATAAAGCCGTTTAATAACCTGATCGTTTAGAGCGTGTTTGAGATTTCCAGCGGGAATGAGTTTTAACAGGGCGTACCAGTCGTAAGTCGCCAATAGACGAGAATAAAGACCTGTCTTGTCAATATGTCCAATTCCATTTATTTCTTCATTCAACAAACGATACAGTTGATCCGGATCAACATCCATATCCCAGTATAATCTGGAAAGCATCTTCAGTTTTTTGTTTTTTGAAAAATGTCGCATTCTGGTGTATTTGATGAAAAAAAGCGAGATGAAAAAAAGCGAGAAAAGCGGGAAATTAAGACCAAAACCCGCGGGAAAGAAGGAGAGCTTTGCACAACCCTCGTTTTTGGTCAATTCTGGTCATTGCGAGGAGCAAAGTGACGTGGCAATCTTGTTGCTTATCAATGTGTTATGAGATTGCTTCGTTTCGCTCGCAATGACATTATGGGTGTTATGCAAAGCTCTCTGGAGGATTTCCTTTGCCTCTTCTGTCTGGGGACACGATCCCGATTTGATGAAACTAAATCGGGTCATGTCCCCGTGAATCCCGTGCTTGCTTGCTCCTGCCAGTCGGTCTATTTCGTAAATCAATTCCTGGGTGCGACCGAGAGAGAATGCCGGAATAAACACCTTTCCTCCATCAGACAATGCCCTTGTCAGGATCTCTCCAAGCCTCTTTGTACGCTGTTTCCGGTCTTCATGGTATCGGTCACCATAGGTGGATTCTATAATAAGAAGATCGCATGGTTCAGGGATATCCGGGTCGGGAAGAATTGGGGTATTGCATGCGCCGAGATCTCCGGAGAATACGATGGAAAAGGAATTTTTAATGAAGAGGCACGGACAAACAAGTTTGTCCATGGCACCCTTTTTCTGGTTGTGTTTGTCCATGGCACCCTTTTTTGAATGTTGGGTTTGGTTGGGGTCCACAGGTATTTCGAAACGGATGAAGCAGGAGCCGAGGATGTGTCCGGCTCTGCCGAGTTTGAACCGGATCCCTGATTTCAGGTCAAAGTATTGGTTGTGTTCAAATCCCCAGGGAAGGTCATCGATGGTTTCCAGAATCTTTGACGCTTGATCTTTTGTCATGTCTGAAAAACTCATAGCATCCTGGAGCATGGGTTCCAAGAGGGCCTTTGTGGCATGGGTGGCGATGATTTCTCCCTTAAATCCTCTTTGCACCAGCTCAGGGACACGGCCAATGTGGTCGATATGGGCATGGGTGAGAAAGAGGTAGTTCACCCGGGATGGTGAAACAGGCCAGGCTTCCATGGGAATAACATGGTCTTTCCCCTGGGCGATGCCACAGTCCACCATGATATTCAGGCCATTGACCTGGAGAAGATGGCAGGAGCCTGTGACATTATGTTCGGCGCCGAGATGGGTTATGAGCTGGTTTGTCTGGTTCATTTGGTGTGTTTCGCTGCCAACGCTGTTTGTCTAACAATGTCCTTATGTTAAAGGAAGATCACAAAGGTTCGTTTTATTGCCTCTATATCAGCCAGGTAATTTTGTAAAACGTCGTGCACGATTTTACGATCTATTTCCAGATAGTCATGAATCAGGA
>CAZYTP010000142.1:0-3876 GCA_964650385.1 uncultured Syntrophales bacterium
GAGGGACATTTTTCCGTTGAATCAAAAAGGGGGAAGGGAACAAGGGTTGCCGCTGATTTTAAGCACAGCCACATTGATCGCCAGCCTCTGGGAGACATAACAGGTACCATAATTTCATTAATTGCAGGTGACCCGGATGTAGACTTTGTATACTCTCATCAAAATGGTGACCTGATCTATACGTTGGATACACGGGAAATAAAGAGAGAACTTGAGGATATTCCCATTAACAATACCAAAGTTTTACGTTTTATAAGGACAAATATAGAAGAAGGATTGAAAGAAATTGAAGCAAGTAATTAGATTAATCTTGTCAAAGGAGGAACTGCTGGATGTCAAGAAATGATGACCTCTTAAAAGAATTTACACCGGATCAAATTGCAAAATTGGATGAAGTAATTGAAAGCTACAAAGGGAAATCAGGGGGGTTGATACCCGTTCTGGAACAAGCTCAGAAAATCCTCGAATATATACCCATTCCCGTCCAAAAACGGGTCGCAGAGGGGTTGAACCTGCCATTGAGCCGGGTCTACGGTGTGGTTACTTTTTACTCATTCTTTACGATGACTCCCCGTGGAAAACACACGGTTCGAGTCTGTCTCGGAACGGCCTGCTATGTCAGAGGAGGTAAAACCATAGCCAAAAATATAGAAAAAGTGTTGGGTATCAAAGAAGGGGAAACGACTGAAGACAGGCTGTTTACCTATGAATCCGTCAGATGCCTGGGCGCGTGCGGATTAGGACCGGTTGTAGTCATAAATGACGAAGTCCATGGAAGGATGAAACCGGCTAAAATCAAAGAACTGTTGGCACAATATAATTGAGTAACAATTCACATGGTTCAGGAACAGACTAACATTCTTTAAAATATGGAGTGCGATTATGGCAAAATTAAAAATAGAAGATTTGAAAAAAATCAAAGAAAGAGTCCATTCGGAAACTTCCCTGAGAGAAGGTGATCGGCGCGTTAAAGTAACCGTTCACATGGGAACCTGCGGAATTGCCGCCGGCGCCAGGGAGGTCATGAATACCCTCATGAGTGAAATAGATGAATCCGGCGCAACCGATGTTATGGTTACAACATCTGGATGCATGGGTTTGTGCAGCAGGGAACCCGAGATAACCGTAGAAATTCTGGGGAAAGAACCTATAATATATGAATATATGAATACAAACAAGATGAGACAGGTCTTTAAAAGACACATATTAGAGGGTGAGGTTCAGACACCTTTTGTACTGGCCAAGGGTTCAGAAATTACTAAATAAACAGCACTTTCATAATGAAGGAGGTTAATATCCGATGAAGGTTTTCCGGTCTCATATACTACTCTGCGGAGGTACGGGCTGCCGCGCTTCCGGCAGTCTCGCTGTAAAAAAAGCTCTGACTGAGGAACTCGCCAAAAAAAATCTTTCCGACGAGATGAAAATTGTCGAAACCGGTTGCCAGGGTTTTTGCGCCATGGGACCAATAATGGTGGTTTATCCCGATGGAATCATATACATGCTGGTCCAGCCGGATGATGTTCCCGAACTAGTCGAAGAACATTTCATAAAAGGAAGACCTTTAGAGAGGCTTTTATATAAAGAACCTACAACTGAAGAAGTCATTCCTACCATGCATGAGATTCCCTTCTTTGCCAACCAGGAGCTAAGGGTATTGAAAAACAGGGGAATTATCGATCCCGAAAGAATAGATGAGTATATTGCCAGAGACGGTTATGCCGGTATGGCGAAGGCCCTGACTGAAATGACACCGGAGGAAATTATCCAGGAAGTGCTGGATTCCGGATTGCGGGGAAGGGGTGGAGCAGGATTTCCCACCGGTCTGAAATGGAAGTTTGCCGCAGGATCCAGGGGAGATATAAAGTATGTCCTGTGCAACGCCGATGAAGGTGATCCGGGTGCATTTATGGACAGAAGTGTTCTCGAAGCTGATCCACACGCCGTTTTAGAAGGTATGGTCATAGCGGCCAGGGCCATCGGATCTCACCACGGTTACATCTACTGCAGGGCAGAGTACCCGTTAGCCCTGACAAGACTGAATATCGCTATAGAACAGGCGACAGAATACGGCCTCTTGGGAAAGGATATCCTGGGAACAGGATTTGATTTAGACCTTGAGATCTATCAGGGTGCCGGCGCCTTTGTTTGTGGTGAGGAGACGGCACTGATGACATCGATCGAAGGGAAAAGAGGGATGCCGAGACCCAGGCCCCCGTTCCCGGCAATAGCAGGACTATGGGAAAAACCCAGTGTTCTTAACAACGTGGAAACCCTTGCCAATATTGGCCAGATTATCCTTAAGGGGAGTGCGTGGTATAACAGCATTGGTACCGAGAGAAGCAAGGGCACCAAGGTCTTTGCTCTCACGGGCGATGTAAATAATGTAGGCCTTGTCGAAGTGCCCATGGGAACCACCCTGGGAACCATTGTTTTTGATATCGGAGGGGGTATACCGAACGGTAAAAAATTCAAGGCCGCACAGTTAGGAGGCCCTTCGGGCGGAATGATTCCCCTTGAACATCTTAACACACCTATTGATTACGAAAGAGTTGCTGAACTGGGATCAATTATGGGATCGGGCGGCATGATTGTCATGAATGAAGACATGTGTCCTGTTGATATGGCCCGTTTCTTCATGGATTTCTGCCAGGATGAGTCCTGTGGAAAGTGCACACCCTGTCGTGAGGGAACAAAGAGAATGCTCGAGATACTTACAAATATCTGTGAGGGAAGAGGCCAGGAAGGAGATATTGAACTTCTCGAAGAAATGGCCGGCATTATCAAAGATTCCGCACTCTGCGGACTCGGCCAGACAGCTCCCAATCCCGTATTAAGCACGCTCCGCTATTTCAGAGATGAGTATGAAGCGCATATAAAAGATAAACGCTGTCCGGCAGTAGTTTGTACTGCCCTTTTCAAATCACCGTGTCAGCATGCCTGCCCGATCGGAATGGACGTACCGTCTTATATAGCCCTGATTCGTGCAGGACGCCTTGAAGATGCCTATAAGGTAATGCTGAGAACAAATCCTTTCCCATCTGTGTGCGGAAGGGTCTGCGACCACCAGTGCCAATCCAAGTGCAGAAGGGGCACTCTGGATGAACCGGTCGCCATTAAATTCCTCAAGAGATTTATTACAGACAACGCGAACAGACTGAAGGTTGATCCCGTACCTGTCACGAGGAAAGAAAAGATTGCCGTCATCGGCGCGGGACCTGCCGGCCTTACAGCCGCAAAAGATCTTGCAATACGCGGTTATCAAGTAGTCGTCTTCGAAGAACTGCCCGAGCCGGGTGGGATGACGCGCTATGGAATCCCCTCATACAGGCTGCCGAGAAACATTCTGAAGGATGAAATCGATGACATAAAAGCCCTCGGCATCGAAATCAGGTGCAATACCCGAGTAGGAAGGGATATTTCGTTCGAAAAGATTAGTGAAGACTTTGATTATATTTACCTTGCTCCCGGTGCGCACAAGAGCCAGAAAATGAGGGTAGAAGGTGAGGATATGGAAGGCGTCTTCGGAGGTGTTGAGTTCCTCAGAGATTTCAATATTAATGAAGAAACATGGTTAAAGGGCGAAAAAAGCCTGGGAAGCCAGGTGGCCGTTATTGGTGGTGGAAATTCAGCTATAGATGCCGCCCGTGTTGCGCGCCGTCTGGGAGTTGATGTAACCATCCTTTACCGCCGTTTCAGACAGGATATGCCCGCCGCAAAAGAAGAAATTGAAGCGGCGGAACATGAAGGAATTAAGATTGAATATCTTGTGGCACCCCTTAAGATCATAGGAAAAGATGGCAAGGTAGCCGGCATTACCTGCCAGAGGATGAAACCGGGAGATTTTGACAGTAGCGGAAGAAGAAGACCCGTTCC
>CAZYTP010000143.1:0-3706 GCA_964650385.1 uncultured Syntrophales bacterium
GCGTGACAAATCGGAGAGTGTAGCTGAACTCGGCATTCGTCCCGCCGCAGGCGGGGCGAACCATTAAGTGTTAAGAAATAAATCAATGATATTGGATATCAGCATATTGTTCCTTGACTTGTAAAAAGTGACATCATACCTATTTCTATTGAACAAAAAAGTGTATGGGAGGGTCTAAATTTGAAATTGTTGATCGTTTCCAGAAGAGAGTTCGGAATGTGTGCGTGAGATGAGCAGTCGCTTTATTTACGTTAAGAAGTTCCCCCCCTTTGATTACCGACAATATAGCAGGCAAAGTCAAAAAATCAAGGATAATAGAACATGAAATGGGAATAGTGCTATTTGTTTACTGTACGTAACAAACGACAATTGACTGATAATTCGTTAGACGGCATTATCTTTTTTCCTTGCCTATCAGGGTTTATTAGGGGATTATAGAATCAATCAAATATTAAACTGGGGAAATATAAAAGGATGCAAGTATATAATAATGAAAACTTTTAAGGTGTTGTTGATATCAGCCGTTGCCCTTCTGTTTTTTAAATCAGGCGGTTTTAGCCGCTCAGGAGGCTGTCTCTGAAGCCGGCACGGGAGAGAAGCTGGTGCGTCAGTTATGGAGCAGTATTAAGAAAACAGACATTAAGAGTTTAGAAAAGAAGATGGCCGAAGGATTTCAGTCAGTCCATCAGGACGGTGCCAATAACCGCGCGGAGGAAATAGAACTTATCAAAAACCTCAAGCTCGGCGAATATACCCTGACTGACTTTCATGTGACCCGGAACGGCCCGGTTATTGTTGCCACCTACTTTGTTTCTGTGGAGGAAACAATTGAAGGCAGGCGGTTGACAAAGAGGCCGGCGCCCAGGCTTAGCGTCTTTCTGAAGACTGATAGTGGATGGAAATGGATTGCCCATGCCAATCTGAAGCCATTAGGTTCTAAGGAAAAATAAAAAATCTACCGTAAAAAAAGAAGAAATCCGAAACAGACGAATAGATAAGAGCGGGAAAGAGAGAAAAACTGGTCGGGTCTCAACGTTTGACCGGGAGCACACCCGCGAGCCCCGCCTTGTAGGCGGGGTAAGGGGCGCAATATAAAAAAACATAATCTTTACCGGAAAGTTCCGCCCTGTGCGCGGGGAGCTTCACAAATCACTGTGCTAATTGTTGAATGTTGAAACCTTACCCCGTTTGTTTTTCTGATTAGCTATTTGCTCTTTTTCTTTTCCTGCTTTGCCTGCTTCTTCTCTTTGGCTGTTTTCTGTGGTTTTTTCTTCTCCTGTTTTTTTGCATCTTCTGATTTGGCCATGCCGTTTCCCTCCCTTTGTAGCTTCATGATGTTGCGTTGCTGTCATTTGTTGCCGTCAGGCAAAGACAGGCATCGGTTTACCTTTAATAACGGGGGCAAGCTATGCTGATTTGTTGACATTACTATAATCGATTGAAAAAATCAGCTTTTAAATTTTTTACATATTCGTTTGATAGCATTTTGATGGAAAATGAAATTAAAGAATTAAAACAGCTTGCCATTACCTGACAAACTACACTTAACCGGTAACGATTACAATATTTCATTACGGGTTATTGTGAAATTTTTAATCTCTTCTTTGTGACCGGGAGCGCACCGGGAAGCCTCCAAACAGTGTACATATTGTTGCCTCTTTTCTTCGGGAAATAGGTATAATGTTCGTATGCAGTAACAACTGTTTGATCTTACGGGTTAAAGTCCCGTCCGGGGAATTGTCCGATTCACCCCGGTAGTTCAAGGGAGCGGCGTCTTGGTAACAAGGGGTCGTAAGTTTCCAATTGGCAAAGCAGCAGGCCGTAACGCAAGTGAACCTGCAGGTAGCCCCATGCCAACCTTTTGGCTGTGGTTGCTGAGCGGATCAGTGACGGCGAAATACTTCGCATCATAAAGATGTGGCTCAAAACCCCGGTTAAGGAAGAGGGCGCATGCTTTGTAGTGAAGAACATCGGAAAGCCGTGTGCGGGAAAATTGCATGCACGGTTTGATGAGGGAGGATTGGCAAGTCAACCATGGTGTAGCTATTTAGGCACCGCCAGACGAAAGGGGCGGAAACAGATGAGCTCGCCTAAAGCAGATAATGCCAGTTCTCTACTCTACCCGGAATTACTCGACAACGGTCACAATGTGCTGCGTGAAGGGTGACAAGGTCTTAAAAAATAAATTATATACGAAATTATGCAGATATTATAGCCGCACGACCCTTCACGTCAGATATAATTGTGTGGTTCGGCTTTTAATTTTGGTCCATTATTAAATTTGATAAATTCCCCTTCATGATATAGATTGTGGTATCTATCTTTTCTCAAGGAGGTTCAAAATGCAAACCGCTAAAATATTTATAAATGGCAGAAGCCAAGCCGTAAGGCTCCCCAAAGAATTCCGATTTTCTGGAGATGATGTATTCATTAAAAAAATCGGCAATATGGTCGTACTTTTTCCAAAAGATGATCCTTGGGCACCATTGGTAAACAGTCTTGACCAGTTCACCGATGACTTTTTGGAAACTAGAGATCAACCTGCTCAGGATTCAAGAGAAAAGCTATGATTAAATACATGCTAGATACAAATACCTGCATATACCTTATCAAACGAAAACCAGTGGACGTGATAGACCGTTTCAGGCGACTCCAAATTTCACAAGTTAGTGTCTCGTCAATAACGCTGAGTGAGCTTGAATACGGCGTTATAAAAAGCTCAAAACCAGAACAGAATCATTTAGCCTTAGCCCAGTTTCTAGCCCCAATGGAGATATTGCCTTATGGTGATGCAGCCGCACAGCATTATGGTAAGCTTCGAGTACATTTAGAAAAACACGGCACCCCTATTGACTCACTTGACATGCTTATTGCCGCCCATGCGCTTTCAACGGACTGCATCTTAATCACTAATAACGTAAGGGAATTTGAACGAGTTCCAAATCTTAAAATCAATAACTGGGTAAAATAAATCTCCTGCCTATATTCTCTCCAGCTTCGACACTATTGAACCGCCCGACCCAAATGAACACACCTGTACTATGGGTGAACATTCATTGCCCGGCTACGGCCCGCTAAGTTTTGTGAAACGCCCCGTGCGTGCTCGCACAGGAAGTGCCCTTGGGGTAGACCCACATGCGGGGTGTTGTGGTAAGGGGGAGAGAAAAACTTCCCCCTTACCCGATTAGCTTCGTATTGTTTTCTCGGGTGTGTCGGGCCTGTATTATTCATGTGTAGGCTGGACCCTTTAAGATTATTCTATGTTTGCGCCGACAACAGCGGCCAACTGCATCATGTTGATTGTCTGGCCCTCTTTCAGATTTGTAAGGTCAGTGAGTTTGCCTGATTTGCTTTGGGATTTTGTGTTTTTAAAGATCGGGAGCAATTTAGCATCAGCCACAATGAACTTGCCTGCGTTTTCAGGCTTTCCATTTTCAGTCTTTGTCTGAAGTTTATTCGCTTTAATATAGTCCCATAATTTTTTGGTGATCTCTGTCCTGGGAAGTTCTGTTGCTTCCAGAAACTCTGCCAGCTCATTTTTTAACTTTACCGGTTTGCTCAATCCTTTTGCTTCTGCCATTTTAACTCCTTCATGTTTAGATTTAAATTATATCTGTGATCAGATCTTCTGCCAATTTCATTTTTTATCAGATAACCCTCAAACCCCGCAGTTAGCGCAGTTTGCATTGTAAAATTAAATAGTTGA
>CAZYTP010000144.1:0-3659 GCA_964650385.1 uncultured Syntrophales bacterium
GATGAATCAGCACCACCCCTTCCGGCGAGGTTGACACAATCTCAAAATCCTGGGTTCTTGTTCCAAAGAGTCTTGCCCTCACAGTGTCGCCCTTCATCAGGGGCAGTCCCTCAAGCAGGCTACCTATGTAGCGGGCATCGTGAGAACGCATCAGAGTCAAAGGCGCGACAACGATTTTTTGTGCCGGGCTAAAATCTGTCTTTTTTACTGTGACCTTCTCGTCTATACCTGTCTTAGCGTTTTCTCTTGTGATTCCATCGAGCCGGACCAGAGCTTTGCCCCGATCTTCCATGTAGGCAGGCATGACTTTGGATACGGTTTCTCTTTTGCCGCTGATAGAAATAATGTCTCCTACTTCGACACCAAGCTTTTTAAAATCGGCAGGGTCAAAACGGATGATACCCCTGCCCACATCTTTCGACAAAGCCTCAGCGACCTTCAGCGTAAGCGATCTGTCTTCTTTAATTTTTTTCTTGCCTGTCATACAATTAACCTCTTGACCCCAACCCTGGGGGGCTGTCCGACAATGCGCCAAAGTTTTCATTTCGAGCAGAGCGAGAAATCTTATTGTATTGAAAATATATCGGTTTTAGATTTCTCCCTTTGGTCGAAATGACATAAAAACCTATTCTCGGACTAACCACTGTTCACTGGCCCCTGCTCACTGCCCACTGCCCACTATCTTTATCTCCAGCATTCCATTCTTATATGACCATGTCATGTCTTCAGCCTTTGCCGGCCGAGACAGGAGAATTTCTTTCTGATATTTCCTGTCTTTGCTTTCCGCGCTGATATTGAGGATATCGCCTTTGATTTCGATATTGATGTCCTTTTCTTCGATACCGGGCATCTCTGCGATTATATTAATCCCGGTCTTTTCATCAAATACGTCCACGATGGGCTCACGTACCTCCTCGACAACGGGACCTTGGGGAGTTTTTTTGATGTTCCCGAAAGACTGAACGGAAGGTCTGCCGTCTGCCATAGTGCGAACCCTTACACCGTAAACACCTTTCAGGTCTTTAAGTCCCTTGATCTTGTCCAGACCTTCAAAGCTGATCTCTCCCGCCTTGGAAAGCTCTTCACCCTTTTCAGCCAACTTGATGGCAGTATCTATCAGGTTAGTAAGGCCCTTGAAAAGGCCACCAAGACCGGAATCAATGTCCGGACCCTTGTCTTTTGCAGCTTTGTCTTTTCTCTTATTTTTTTCATTCACTATTCCTGTCTCCTTACCTTATGTACGCAGTATGCGGTATGCAGAATGCAGTATGCGGTATGCGGCACTGCCCACTGCCCACTGCACACTACCTCCTGCCCACTGTTTTCACCATTTCACCACAATATTTACGAAATTGAATGGCGGCGCCGGGCCTACATATTTAAATGTTGCCCGCTCCCCATAATCTTCCGCCAGATCCTCAACCAGAAAATCGAACTCTTTTTCCCGAGTCCTGTCTATCAGGAAAACTGCATTAAAAAACATACTATCTCCGAACAGATCGTTTGTTCGTACATCAATAGCCGACCGTTTAAACATATTCAGAATCTTCCCGGTTTCATCGTCCCTTTTTTCATCCAGAGCTTTCTTTACAGCCTTGCCGAGGGAAACTTTGGAGGCATTTCCGGTCTTGCTCGATTTACCCTCTGCCTTTTTTTTGAGCTTTTTGACTTCCTGATTATCCTCTGCTATTTCACTGAAGATCCGGTTTATGTCTTTCCAGATTCCTCGCAGTCCCATTTCAACTTTGTTATCCATGTCTCTCAGGAGGCCATTGAATTCCGCATATCGTCTTCTAAGGAGTGTGCGCACTTCTTCCGCGCTCGCGGCAATGGTACAGAACCGCACAGGCAGCACAGTATAATCCTTCATTACCTCCTCAATCACCTTTTCATGGGCGATCATGTTTTCCCGATTGATAACGTACTTCGTCATGGGAGAGCTGCTGATGACAGCGCTGATATCTTTATAGCCTATGGTTGAAACGATATCTCCCCTCTCGCCGATGCCAATGGGACCGAAATTCCGCCCTTCATTACTCTCTACTATGCAGTAAACGTACTTCCCTTCCCTGGCCATCTATCAGATCTCCGTTTCTTCATGCACTAAGTCAGCAAGAAGAAATAACTCATACACCTTGCTTGTCCTTTTGCTTGTTTTCTGTGTTGTGTCAAAGCTTACATAACTCGTTATGCGTGCTTCAACACGCCTTGAAAACAAACAAAATTACGGCGTAATCTGTATAACTTATTTATTCTTGATTCCTAATAATCGATTTTTATCATATTCATAGGTTTTGGAGGTATTTGTTTTTTTTCATGCTTTCCCGTATCTACAATAGCATCGTTATCTTTGCTTTCTGCTACAATAGATTCCAATATTTCAATCTCACCATCAATAACAGAGATGTCTTTTTCTATCTGCGATATTCTCTTGTTCAGATTTCCTCTTTCCTGTTCCAGACGTACCTTGTTTTTCTCCAGGATAAACATGTCTAAGAATTCGGCTCTTTTTAACCTGGGTCTGGATCTTAGTTTGGTACTGACCGCAGTATTAATATCCGAAACTGAACGTGGTTTTTTCCCCAACGGTGTCTCCTCCTTTCCTGATTCCGTGAATTTAAAATTCGCCTGCCTTTTCCGCATATTGAGCGGCTATCTGGCACCTCGCCATTTGCGAATAACAACACACGGTAAACTTTTCGAACCACCACATCCTGATCTTAAAAATCTGTTTCTCTTTCAGGACTGATTACCCTTGATTAGCAGTGTTGATCAATCAACTCCGCAATGATTTCCTTGACCCTGTTCTGATTGGCTTTGCTGCCTA
Source organism: uncultured Syntrophales bacterium (assembly GCA_964650385.1). Taxonomy (GTDB): domain Bacteria; phylum Desulfobacterota; class Syntrophia; order Syntrophales; family JADFWA01; genus JAUSPI01. Next base: position 2,828 of record CAZYTP010000144.1, read on the forward strand.
TGCGGCTGGTTTCAGAGGCCAGGATGTCCATACAGGTCTGTCTGAATATTTCATCATTTTTGTCGACCGAAGCCTTGCGAACCTTAAGGGTTTTTGCAATCATCAGGCACCCCCTCACAGTGGGGGCAAATTCGTAAGAATCGGAATCCCTCAGTCCCCTGACGATCTTGACGATCCTGGATGCATCACCATTGGCAATGCCCGATTTGGATTTAGTGATATTAACCTCAGTCTCTTCGTCAAAATGATCCAGATCTATAGTGATCATACGATCCCGCAGGGCGTCCTGGCTGCGGTGTACACCGGCATATTCCTCCGGGTTACTTGTAAAGATGGCCGTAAAGTCCTTGTCTACTCGTAGGTAATTGGAATCTCCCTCGCGTGCCGTCGGCAGGTCGAGCATCTTTTCCTGTAGTACTGATAGAAGTACATTATTGGCCTCGGGCCTGGAACGGGTAAACTCATCGTAAATAAGCGTAAACCCGTACTTGCAGGCTATGGTCAGGCGATTGTCCACCCATTTTTTCCTCATATCCTCCTCGGTCTTGAGAACAGAGTGAATGAAGTTATCCACCACCTTGCGGATTCGATAGCCGTATTCACCACCTACCAGGTCCGAAGTAGAGAATTCCTCATCCCCATGGATCATAACTACCGGCCGGCCAATTTTGCTCGCCACATGCATGGCCATGGTGGTCTTGCCCGTCCCGGAAATTCCCCGGAGATGGAGGGGAAAACCGGCAGATACATAGGCCAGAGCCCTCTCGGTAACATCCCTGACATACGGGGTTTCTATGAAATTGGGCAAGGGACTCGGCTCCAATACGGTTGT
>CAZYTP010000145.1:0-3634 GCA_964650385.1 uncultured Syntrophales bacterium
AACCAAAACAATCACGAAGGAGGAATTGATCTATGGTTGGCATCACATCTTACGGCGCTTATATCCCCTGGTACAGAATGAATCGCAAAATCATTTTTGACCAGATTGGATGGTTCAATCCCGCTACGGCTGGTGTAGCAAGAGGCGAGAAGGCAGTCGCAAACTATGATGAAGATACAATAACGATGGCTGTTTCAGCAGCTATTGACTGCCTCACCAACAAAGACAGGGCTTCAGTAGACGGACTTTATTTAGCTTCCACATCTCTTCCGTTTGCCGAAAGGCAAAATTCGGTAGTCGTTTCAGAAGCCCTTGATCTTGGTTCAGGCATTCGTACGGCTGATTTCAGCAGCTCCCTCAAGTCAGGAACGACAGCTCTTCTCTCCGCATTCGACGCTGTAAAAGAGGGTGGCGCGACAATGGTCTGCGCCAGCGATAACAGGGTGGGAAAACCCGGAAGTTCCCAGGAGCACACCTTTGGAGACGGCGCTGCCGCGTTTTTAGTGGGAAACGAGGGTGTGATAGCCGAATTCAAGGGCTCTTATTCAGTTTCTCATGATTTTATCGACTACCGGCGGGCACAATCGGAGCAATTTGAGCACGGCTGGGAAGAGAGATGGATACGTGATGAGGGTTACTCAAAGATTATCCCCGAGGCAGCCATGGGACTGGCAAAAAAATACAACTTGAATGTGAGTGATTTTTCAAGGATTATTATTGCATGTCCTGTTGCCGCTGCCGTTAAAGGTCTGGTAAAAATGCTGGGCGCGAACCCTGAACAAATCCAGGATAATATGATAGCAAATGTTGGTGATACCGGCACGGCAATGCCGCTGATGATGCTGGCAGCTGCTCTTGAAGACGCAAAACCGGGGGATAAGATCCTGGTGCTGAGTTATGGCAGTGGCAGTGATGCCCTCTTTTTCGAGGTAACCGATGAAATAGAAAAGGTGCAAAAAGATATAAAAGGTATCAAGGGGCATCTTGCCGAGAGAAACGACCTGACCATTTACGGAAAGTATCTTGTCTTTAGAAACATTATACCCCTTGAGGTAGGAATTCGCGGAGAAGATGTTTCACCCACGGCGATGAGTGTCCTCTGGAGGGAAGGCAAGGCTATTTCGGCTCTTGTTGGTTCGAGATGCAAGGCATGCGGAACTCCACAGTACCCCAAACAGAGAATATGTGTGAATCCCGAGTGCGGCGCCATTGACGAAAGGGAGGATTACCGTTTTTCCGACAAGATGGGCACTCTTACTTCATATACCGGAGACAATCTGTCCTTTACCTGGGATCCTCCCCAGATTTACGGACTGGTCGATTTTGAAGAGGGAGGAAGACTATTTCTTGATTTGACGGATTGTTCACTCGATTCAGTTAAAGTAGGCATGCCTGTTTCGATGAGTTTCCGCAAGAAATATTCGGATCCACAAAGGGGATTTTTCGGTTATTTCTGGAAAGCGGTACCTGTAAAGCAATGAGCAATTAGCAACTCTCTTATATGAGGAGGAGAAATAAGATGGCAAAGGGAATAAAAAATGAAGTTGCGATAATAGGAATGGGGTGCACTAAATTCGGTGAGTTGTGGAACAAGAGTGCGGCCGATTTGATCGTTGACGCGTATCTGGAAGCTATGGAAGACGCGGGAATCGAAAAAGAAGACATAGACGCAGCCTGGTTAGGTACATGCTTTGACGAGGTTAATGTTGGGAAAAGTGCATTGGCGCTTCCAAAGGCTTTAAAGTTGCCTTTTATACCGGTAACGAGAGTAGAAAATTTCTGCGCATCGGGCACGGAGTCATTCCGCGGCGCCTGTTATGCCGTAGCCTCAGGCGCCTGCGACATAGCCCTTGCCTTCGGCGCTGAAAAGCTGAAGGACACGGGATATGGCGGTCTTCCCGATTTTGGAAATTTGCTGGGATTAGAAAACAGATCTACATTCCCAAACATGACAGCACCGGGCGGTTTTGCCATGATGGCAACGACATACTTTGACAAATATGGTCTTTCCGCTGAAGAGGGTAAAAGAGTGCTGGCGCATATATCATCAAAGAGCCACCACAATGGTACGCTCAACCCGAAGGCCCACCTGAGAAGAGAGGTTTCGGTAGAACAGATCATGAAAGCCCCAATCGTTGCCTGGCCGCTGGGGCTTTTTGACTGCTGTGGTGTTAGCGATGGGGCGGCGTGTGCCATCGTTGTCAGGGCAAAAGATGCCAAAAAATACAGAAAGGACCCCATCTATGTGAAGTCCCTTCAGCTTGCCGTAACTTCAGGAGAAGAGATGGCTCATCAGAGCTGGGACGGCGCCCATGTGGAAACAACAACCCGTGCGGGAATCAACGCCTATAAAGAAGCGGGGATAACCAATCCACGGGAAGAGATCAGTATGATGGAGGTTCATGACTGCTTTTCAATCACCGAACTTTCGACATACGAAGATCTGCAGATATCGCCGAGGGGCAAAGCAGCGAACGATGTAGAATCCGGTTTCTTCGATCTTGATGGAAAGATGCCATGCCAGCCTGACGGAGGGTTGAAGTGCTTCGGTCATCCCATCGGCGCATCGGGTCTGAGGATGATTTACGAGCTTTATAAACAGTTCCAGGGCAAGGCCGATCAGAGGCAGATAGAAAATCCAAAGCTGGGACTCACACACAACCTGGGGGGCTTCCCGTGTATGTCAGTTGTCAGTATAGGCATATTGGGGAAAGAGTTATAGCCCATTCCAAAAGCTGAACAGTAAACAAGAAAGAAAGGAGATATATTTATGGAGATCAAAAAGATATGTGTGTTAGGAGCCGGTTTGATGGGAAATGGTATCGCCCAGGTTTGTGCCCAGGCAGGTTATGAAGTGGCCCTGAGAGATATCGAACAGCGGTTTATTGACGGAGGAATGAATACCATCAAAAAAAATCTGAGCCGTAGCGTGGAAAAAGGAAAGATGGCTCAGGATGAGATGGATGCAATCCTGGGAAGGCTCAAGCCCACATTGGATCTTAAAGAGGCAGCCGGTGATGCCGATCTGGTCGTTGAGGTTGTTATCGAAGTAATGGATATCAAGAAGAAGGTCTATCAGGAACTGGAAGAGATCGTACCTGACCACTGTCTCTTTTTCAGCAATACATCCGGTCTCAGTCTCACCGAACTAGCCTCCATTACGAAAAGGCCTGACAAATTCATCGGTACCCACTTCTTCAATCCCGTTCCGGTGATGAGGCTTCTTGAGGTAATCAAAGCCTACGAAACGTCCGGTGAAACACTGAAAGCCGCTTTGGAATGGGGCAAGAAGATCGGTAAGGAAACTATCGTGGTCAACGAGGCCCCTGCTTTTGCGGTAAACAGGGTTCTGTGTGTCATGCTGAATGAGGCATTTTTCGCTCTTGGCGAGGGTATTGCCAGTGCGGAAGATATCGACACGGGGATGGTGCTTGGTTGCAATCATCCCATCGGACCACTGGCCCTGTCGGATCTTGTAGGTAATGAAACGTTACTTCATGTCATAGAGGGACTCCATAAGGAACTGGGCGACAAGTACCGACCGGCTCCGCTGCTCGTTCAGCTCGTGAGGGCGGGTCGCTACGGAAGGAAGACCGGCAAAGGAGTTTACGACTATACGAAATAGGTTAAAGGA
>CAZYTP010000146.1:0-3423 GCA_964650385.1 uncultured Syntrophales bacterium
AACATGTCCTCAATGTAGCCGAGGGCATCGGCTGCTATATGGAAAGTTATAAGATCATTGCTAATAAATCCACCGTCCCGGTGGGTACGGCAGATAAAGTAAAAAATGTCATTGAAAAAAAGTTGGGGGAAAGGAAAGTATCTACAGAATTTGACGTCATCTCCAACCCGGAATTCCTGAAAGAAGGTGATGCCATAAACGATTTCATGAAGCCGGACAGAGTTATTGTGGGAACTGATAATGTAAGAACAGCCGAGCTAATGAAAGAGCTATATTCTCCATTTGCCATGGATAGAGAAAAGTTTATCGTCATGGATATAAGAAGTGCGGAAATGACAAAATATGCGGCTAATGCAATGCTTGCTACCAGGATATCTTTCATAAACGAAATGGCAAATATTTGCGAAAGAACAGGGGCTGATATTGCAATGGTCAGAAAGGGAATTGGATCGGACAGCCGAATAGGTTACAGCTTCATTTATCCTGGTGTTGGTTATGGCGGATCATGTTTCCCAAAAGATATCAGAGCGCTTATCGCTACGGCCGAAGATTTTCAGTATGATGCGAAGATATTAAAAACTGTAGATGAGGTCAATTTCAAACAGCGAAAAGTTTTTGTCGAAAAGATAATGAAATACTTTGAGGATAAGGGAGGCCTCCACGGCAGGACAGCCGCTATCTGGGGTCTTTCTTTTAAACCAAACACAGATGATGTTAGAGAGTCTGCTGCCCTGGATACAATAAATACTTTACTGTCGGAAGGGGTAACAATTAACGCTTATGATCCAGAAGCAACCGAAGAGGCAAAAAAGGCACTGGGCACTAATCCCAACATAAGATATTTCAAGAATGCGTACGATGCCCTGAGTGAAAGTGATTTTCTTGCATTGTTAACGGAGTGGCACCTTTTTCGAAATCCGGATTTTACTAAGATAAAACAGCTATTAAAGAATCCGGTAATTTTCGATGGAAGGAACCAGTATGAGCCTCGCGAGATGAAGAAAAGAGGATTCATTTATTTTTGCATAGGGCGGAAATAATCTGCTATTGACTAAACCCGATAGCCCAAGGCACAAAGGCACATAGTTGCAAAGGCACAAAGTTGATGGTCTCGCAAAAAGTCATAAACTGCACCATTTGTCATCCTGAACTCGTTTCAGGATCTCACTTGTTTCAGCATCTAATCATTTCAGTAAGTTAGAGACCCTGAAATAAATTCAGGGTGACAAAAAAAGACTTTTTACGAGACCATCAAAGTTATAATTTTCTTCTTTCTTCTTTTTTCTTTGTGCCTTTGTGCCTTTGTTACTTTGTGCCTCAAACGGATTGATAAGGAAACGGAAACTTGCTGAGACATATCGCTAAGAGACTCGTGTTTATGATCCCTCTCCTTATCGGGATTACAATTATTTGCTTTACCGTCATGCATCTTGCACCCGGTTCCCCAACAGACCTTCAGACTCAGATGAATCCAAAGGCCGGAGCCGAGATGAAGGAACGTCTCAGGGCCATGTATGATCTGGACAAACCTCTTCACCAGCAATATCTGTCATGGATAAGCAAACTTGTCGTACTTGATCTTGGAAGATCCTTTTCTCCTGATAACCGTCCGGTAGCAGATAAGATACTGGAAAGACTCCCTATTACTATTTTTATTAACGTCCTTTCAATGATCCTCATCATCATTGTGGCTATCCCGATCGGTGTCCTTTCAGCCGTCCATCAAGACGCCCTCTTTGATAAAATCACCGGCATTCTTGTCTTTGTCGGCTTTTCCATTCCCACGTTCTGGCTGGCACTTCTTTTGATGATACTCTTTGGTATAACTCTTGGCTGGCTCCCAATCTCAGGCATAAGGTCTTTAAACTATGAATATTTTTCTCCATTCAGTGCATTCACCGATCTGACAAAACATCTTGTACTGCCTGTCCTTATTTCAGCATTCGGAGGCCTTGCCGGGCTGTCCAGGTATATGAGATCAAGCATGCTGGAAGTAATTAGACAGGATTACATCACAACGGCAAGGGCAAAGGGGTTAAGTGAAAGGGTGGTAATTTATAAGCATGCCCTCCGAAATGCACTGCTCCCTATCATAACCATACTTGGACTTTCCATTCCGGGACTCATTGGGGGAAGCGTTATCTTTGAAACAATATTTGCGATCCCCGGCATGGGGCAGCTTTTTTACATGTCGGTTATGGCAAGAGACTACCCGGTTATTATGGGAATACTGGTAATTGGTGCAGTTCTTACACTCCTCGGAAATCTGATAGCGGACGTTTCCTACGCACTTGCAGATCCGAGGATCAGGGTAGCATAAAAAAAGTGCCTAAAGTTTAAAGTGACTAAAGTGAACTAAAGTTGAAATGATTAAAATCCTTAAACTCGAAACTTAATATGGCAGATTCAACTATCAAAAGAGATTTCTGGAGCAGATTTTCCAAAAACAAGATGGCCGTTGCAGGAAGCGCAGTGGTGATTTTATTATTTATAGTTTCCCTGCTTGCACCCTGGATCTCCCCCTATGACCCCGGCGAAATCAATCTCCAGATGATTCTCTCTCCACCTTCCGGCAGTCACCTTTTAGGAACAGACCAGCTGGGACGTGATGTCTTGAGCCGTATGATTTGGGGTTCGAGAATATCCTTGAAGGTCGGGTTCGTAGCCACAGGTGTTGCCATAGTAATAGGAACCATTTTAGGCGCCACAGCGGGATATTATGGAAGGTGGATTGATGCCACGATTATGAGATTTGTCGATATTATGCTCTGTTTCCCTGCCTTTTTTCTTATATTGGCTGTCATAGCATTTCTTGAACCTTCCATCTGGAATATTATGATCGTTATAGGCATCACCGGCTGGATGGGGATAACCCGTCTGGTCAGAGCAGATTTCATTTCGATAAAGGAGAGAGATTACGTGCAGGCCGCCAGGGCCATCGGTGCCAGCGATGGGCGTATTATATTTTTCCATATCCTTCCCAATGCTATGGCATCTGTTCTCGTAGCAGCAACACTCGGAGTTGCAGGGGCCATACTGACAGAATCAGCTCTGAGCTTCCTCGGAATCGGGGTTCAGCCTCCCATACCAAGCTGGGGGAATATCCTTACCGCCGGTAAGGACAACATAGATATTGCCTGGTGGCTTTCTCTATACCCGGGCCTTGCTATTCTGATAACAGTACTTGGTTATAACCTGCTGGGCGAGGGGATAAGAGATTCCCTTGACCCAAGGCTTAAATAATAATAAACAGTGTAACACACAAAAAAAAGGAGATTGATTTAATGGGTAAGAAGAAAACTGGATATAATGGCAATCTGGATAAAAGAATCATTGAGAAACAATTATCAAAAGGAACGATCTCTAAAGAAAATTTAGAAGAATACCTGGCACAACTTCCTGACGTATCTGATAATGCCGAAG
>CAZYTP010000147.1:0-3399 GCA_964650385.1 uncultured Syntrophales bacterium
CCTGAACTTGTTTCAGGATCATTCAGGGTCTCTAACTTATTGAAATGTTTAGATGCTGAAACAAGTTCAGCATGACAAATGACACATTTTGAGACTTTTTACGAGTGCATCATTGTTAATGTTAATAAAAAACTAATTTAAGGAGGAAGAATATGATTATTTGTAGAGTTTTTTTAATTTTAGTCGTCTTGTCCTTGGCCCTACCCGGGACCGTGCTGGCAGGGGATAAGAATCTTCAAGACGCCGCCAAGATTTTTTCGGAAGTTTACGGTCAAGACAAGACAGTTGAAATGATGAAAAATGTCAAGCTGTTGAAGGATGCAAACCTTTCCTATCAGAAAAGTTTGACCATACCTCTTGAGGGAGTAATTGACTGCAAGAGCCAGGAAGGATTGCGCATTCTTTTAGGAATGTACACCTTTGACGCAAACTACGCCATGGTATTCGGAAAGAGGAAAGAATTCATGGAAACCCGGGAAGTCATTAACTCACAGGTGCTGAATCGTTTGGATACTCGCGATAAGCTGCAGATAACGCCTATAAAGCCGGAATTGCTGAAGGAATTGGTTGACGACCCCGATAATGTGGAAAAGCGTGAGGCCTGGTTCAAAAACTTTCAGGCCAACATTGACGCGACGCTCAAGACGGCCGCCAGTGATCCTGAAGTAATGGACCTGCTTGTGGATTCCCTTTATGGGTCCGTGATTGAAGGTCTTTATGTTGTGTGCGAACTGGCCTTGAATAACGAGTCTGGCGACAAGATGATAGCCCTGTTTAATGCCCAGGCTCAGCGTTTGGAAACCTTTGACGCCGTTTTTGACACCTTCAAGGACCCGGAATTGACTGAAATGGTGGAGTATGTGGAGAGGGATCCTTTGTTAGATGGCATTAAGGATCTAATTAAAAACAAAAAGGGCAAGCTCGACCGTCATGACGTTGAGACAATCCTCGCCGCCGTGAAACCTGTCAGAAATTTTCTTGCCAGGAAGTGCCGGTAACGAGAGTTTTCAGAGGGGGGCGGTTAGACGCCCCCTTTTTTAGGGTTGCTGTAAAAATTGCTGGAGACGTTTATCAGCTTTTGGGCACATTACTGCCCTGAATGCAGGGAAGAGCTTGGAGTAATGAACCTGCTGGGTTTTGGGGAATAGGGAAGGGGAGTTATTTTATGAATACCGAGTTTCATTACTACATTACGGGGATTATTGCTCATGCCGCCGGATTTAAAGAAGAGGAAGCAAAGATTATTGCCACCGCTTCCGAGTTTGTTGATGAGAATGACATCAAGTTTACTGTCGAAGACAGATCTTCCGCGGAGTCTTACGAAGCGTATATCTCGCAGACGATGAACATCCTGAAGCCGAAACGGAAACTGATGCGGATCTATCCTGTTTTCCATTTCCTTCCCGGTGATCCGGGAGACAAAAACGCTTACAGGAGGGATGGAAAGATGCACCGCCTTAACACAACTCCGAACAATGAGATTGCAAATGACCTTCTGGACGAAGCCTTTAAATCGACGGAGGATATGCGCCTCCATCGTATCGGGATTGCCAGTCACGCATACGCGGACACATGGGCGCACCAGAACTTCGTCGGGTGGTATGACTACTTTAACAATATCGGCCTCGATCCCAAACCGGATATCGGCCATGCCGATGCGGAACATCATCCCGACTGGGTCGCCCACCGCTGGCAGGATGAACGCCTGGTAAACGGTGATATCGATAACACGGAGCGTCTTCTCGAAGCCGGTGAAAATCTTTATAAGAAATATCAGCGTCACAACACGGAAATTTTGAAACGGGAAGTTAATGCTAAATGGTCAGAGTTAAATGATTGGTTTCTCGACATATTCGGGAGATCTTATACAGGGCCTATCGACGTCGGGGAAGGGGACCGTATAAAAGCCTATAAGGAAAAGGGCCCCTGGCTCGGAGAGTTTGACGAAGAGATATGGTTTGATGAGGCCATTGAAACCGAAATCAGGGGTCTTAAGGATTCGAAGGAGGGGCTTGCGTCAAAGTTAACCATTATGCGAGACAAACATTTCTGGCGGGAGGATGTGGAGAAAGAAAAGACGGACTGGTTCCGTTTTCAGGAAGCCGTAAAGGAACACCAGACGCTTGCGATGGGATATTTAAAACCAACGTTCGACAAGATGGATATCGATCTTCATCAGCATTAAAAATAACCGAACCGTTCAGGAATTTAATATAATCATGGCAAAAGAAAAAATTACACGTCGGCAAAAGGACGTATCCCGTCTGCTGAGAGAGAAGAAGAAGCTTGAAAAGGACAGGTTCAAAAAAGGCAAAAAGAGAAAGTAAAACGAACCCTGCATCAAACTTAAAACCACCCCCCGTTCCAAGAGCTTATTGAAACAGAACAAAATGCCCCTTCCCGTAGAACCGATGAAGGCCGTAGGGGCCATTGTAATCGCCGGAAGTATGACCGCGCCCCACTATTTTTTACGCCTGATACGCATAAATCGCACGGGAGAGAGCAAGAAGAAAGAAATACAGATTGATATCTTGGGCTAAAGCCTGTCAACAGGAATCTCGATCCGATCTCGCTGACAACAAGCAGCCCTATCGGGTTTTCGATGAAGATGTCCTGGATGTTAGTCCTTTAGGGAATGAATAAATAGATCAGGGAGGGTTAAAATGAATCTCGCAGGAATTCTTTTTATAGTTCTAATCATTGGAGTTGTTATTTTAGCAGTGAAGGGCGAAAAAAAGAGGAGGCAAAGAGGGGAGTCAACATTTGATGATATGGATGACGATGACTGAGGAGAAAACTATGAGAAAGAAAAATTTGTTTCTGGTGGTTGTTATTTTTATCAGTTCAATCCTGCTGGTTTCCGGATGTTCCGAAATCAGAGGATTTTCAAATCGATCATCCGAACCGGCTTTTGATGTTCTTATCAAGGGTGGCATTATTTTAGACGGGACACTTGCAAAACCACAGGTTACCGATATTGGTATTAAAGACGATAAAATAGCCGCAATCAGGTCAATGACCTCACTCCCCGCGGAGAAGTTCAGGATGAAAGGGAGAGGGAAGATCGAAGAGGGCTATTTTGCTGATATAGCAATAATCAATCTCGATACAATTACCGATCACGCTACCTACGACAACCCGGAACAATACTCGGAGGGGATAAATTACCTCTTTGTCAATGGCGTTATGGCAATTGAAAATGGTAAAGCCACCGGCAAGAGGGGAGGCAAGGTGTTAAAAAGGCGTTAAGGGATAGGGCAGGCTTCTACGGAAAGAAAGCTCTCAGTTGGGTAAAATGGCTTTATGATATTTGAGCAATAATTATGGTAAACTTATAAACATATTCAGTAATTTCCGGTTAGGAAATTGCATGCGAATTACATAATATTTCTAAAATAA
>CAZYTP010000148.1:0-3394 GCA_964650385.1 uncultured Syntrophales bacterium
GCCTCTTCCAAATCATTCATAGCAGGATAAGATAGATAAAAAGCGGCCTTTTTAATATCTTCCGGCATTATGGTTTTACCCGACTTTCTGGTAGGCTTACTCAATGTTTTACCATTATCCTTTACTCTTGTCTTTGCCTTAAGCTTATCTCCCAAGACAGCTGCCAAAATATCTGGAGTTTTTTTTCTACTTGTCATGCCATATCCTCTCCGTAAGCTTTTTATAGTCCTCTGCCCCCGTAGAATTAGGAGCATACTCATATATTGTCTGTCCGTAGCCAGGAGCCTCTGAGAGTCTCACATTGTATCGTATTGGAGAGCAGAGCTGTTTTTTATAGTAGGTCTGGAGCTGTCTAAGTATCTCTGATGACTTTCTGACTCTGCCATCCATAAAAGTAGGCAGGATATACCTGAGTATGAGCTTTTTATTGTATTTCTGTATCTCTGCTATATTTTCAATAAAGCTCAGGAGCCCTTTGAGCGTCAGGAGCTCCAAAGAGACTGGGACCAGTACCTCCTGTGCGTAAAACAAGACATTGACAGTCAAAGAATCCCATCCAGGAGCAGTATCAAGAATGATATAGTCGTATTCCCCGTCCAGAAAGTAAAGGGCCTCCTTAAGAGCGTTTTCTCCTCCATAGTCCTTTCTGGATATCATTCTCTTTACACCGGCCAAGGTTCTGCCTCCAGCCATGAGCCATAAATTATCCCTGGCTTGGACCATGGCCTCCATCGGCTTGAGTTCTCCTGACACCACTTCTGCCAATCCTGCCTCTGGAGAGAGGCCCAACATGGTTCCAGCCTGATCCTGAGTGTCGGTCTCTATAAGGATCACCTTTGAGCCGGTCAAGGCCAGACCTGCGGATAGATTGACGGCTGTAGTCGTTTTTCCTACACCACCTTTGCTTATACATACTGCTATTTTTCTCATTTATTACTCCATGAAGATAGTATCCTGTAAGATCGGGTGTGGGAAATAACAGCATCTTTCAAGCTTCCATTACGCAAACTTGATTCCAAAAACTTGCAATTTAGTTTTATGTTTTCATAATTGCATAATGTTGTATTTCTTGCAAGATATGTGTGTGTGGTTTTAATACCTATCGCTGAATTTTTCCCGCTTGACATGCAGGGTCTGTTTCTTTATACTTTTTCTAAATATAGGTGACCCTAATTATCTCATCCCCTTATAATTACCGGCAAATTTTGGGGTATGGTAAATTTTATAGTTAAAGCGGAAAGATTAATGAGTAGCAACATTGAGTATAAACAAAACGCCCCCAGTTTTATTTATGAAATATTATATGGAAAACCTAAGTATATTCGAGGGAGGACAGCCGAACACCGACAGAAAATATGGAATGGATATTCTGTTGATGAAAATATTCCGACCAAGGCTTTAGATGAATTGAACAGGATAGAGGAAATTGAGCTGCGGTCATCCTGTGAAGGCTCCGGGCCGGAGAAGACTACTTATTTAATTTTCAGATTTAGGGACCAGCGAAATCCGGAAGAAATCAAAATATTTGTGCAAGGTATGAACGCAATTGAAGATATAAAATGTGGTGCTGATATCGGGAATATGGGTTTTTACAGAGTTGGAGTAACAACACCTTTATGGTATGAAAAGGATAAGGAACATTTTGTCAAATGGTGGTTAGAGTTACCTACTAAAATACAAATTGTATTGGCAACTACTAAGGTTTTGGCATCTGAGCTTGCAGATCTCTCTTGACGGGTTCTAAGAAGTCGGGATGATTACTATTCTAAGTCTAAGTACCTCTGAGTATCTCACATCAACGAACGATCACGATAATTCACATCAAAAAACGCAAAAACACTCTAAAAAATTGTTTCCCCCTTTTTATATAAATAGAAATCGAGTCGTTAGTATTTAATGCACTTTCATTTTCAAATAAGGGCTGTTTATGAATCAATCCGTCCACTTATTAAATTTGATCAGTAAAGAAAAACTGGATGAGATCTTGTGTGCTTTCACCGAAATCACTGGTATTGCAGCCATTATTTCAGATGCAGATGGCCGGCCCATCACGGACCCGCAGAATTTCACAAACCTTTGCCAGAATTATTGCCGGTCTACAGAAAAAGGAAGGCATAAATGTTATAAAAGCGACAGTTATGGGGGAAGGAAATCTGCGCGATTAAAAAAATGCGTAATGCATGACTGTTTAAATGCTGGACTGCTTGATGCCGTATCGCCGATTATTGTGGGAGAAATTCATCTGGGCAACATCTTACGTGGTCAGGTTCTGGAAAAACCCATTAAAACAGAGATAGCGGTCCAGCGGACCCGCGCCATTGAAATAACTAACACAGAAGGTTACTTGGAAGAACTGGAAAATATACCCATAATGAGCCGTGAGCGATTTCGCATCATTATCAATTTTATGGAAGTGATTACCCATACAATCAGTGAATTAGCATTACAAAAAGATATTTCGTACAAGAATTCTCAGCGTTACGTGAACAAACTTATCAATAGCGTTTCCGATTGTATAATCTCCATGGACGTCAATGGAAAGCTCTTCACGGCTAATAAAGCCGGTGAACAAGAACCAAACGGACATTATGTGCCTGTCTCTGGGGAGCAGCCAGCAGCTCCTGGAATGGTTGGTTATGCAAAACTCCTTACTAACATACCGACATCACTCAAATATTGCCTCTATATAAAGGGAAGTCCTCCAAAGCCTTCAAAATCACATTCGTAGAACAGGTTTGATAACTATATAAAAGAAGCGTCAAAGGGGTATAGAGTTGCCTTTCCGTTGCTGAAAGCCATGGTGAAAATTGAGTCGGATTTTAACCCAAGGGCTGTTTCAAAAATGGGAGCGAGGGGACTTATGCAGATAATACCCTGGAATATCAAGACACTCCGAATACCCAAATCCACCACCTAATTTTGGATAGTCGAGTTTCATCCCTGTTTAGGGGTGCTTTTTCATGATCCGGTCATTGTCACTGCGTTCCCGGACCGTCTGCTCCATCACAGCGTGGCAATAAATATCCGGGGGAACAGCTACAGACTTCGTGGAAAAGTCGGAAAGAAGGGCGTGGAAATGAGTCATTCTTGAAGACAAGGTGGCTCAGTTTTCACGACTATAAATGGCTCAATTTAAAAAAGACCGTTGACGGGACTTAGAGATTTATCTGAGTAGTTACAATTTGATATTATTTCAAGGGTAGATTATTGAAGGAATGTGTGTGGTATCTGTTTTGTTGAGAGCGGAGTTCTGTAAGCGTTTGTTGTGGTAGTAAATTTATTCTTCGTTGAGTTTTTTTCTTGCTTGACATGCAGGGTCTCTTTCTTTACTATATTATTTGGGGGGTTTTTAAAAGAATTAACCTAAATTTTGTGAATTAGTTGTGCAAAGGTT
>CAZYTP010000149.1:0-3249 GCA_964650385.1 uncultured Syntrophales bacterium
AATCCCTTCAATGTTACGTTTCTTGGCCCGCTACCCTGCTATGACCTGAAATCTTTCAGACGGACTATCTTCCCTATAACAGGATATGTGAAAAATAAATGGCATTTCCGCCCCAACTGGGAGGTTGACAGGGTTGTAGAGATTCCATTGAGGACATTCTTTAATGATGAAAACTACGGAATTTTTTCCGTTGAGTCCTTAATTGAAATCAAGAAAAATATAGACAGGGTCAGGAATTTTCCATGTTTAATATACCGGGATGATGTGCTTTGGGGGGCTACTTTCAATATCATCATGAGTTTTCTGAAAATAGTTTTTGATCTTGATCTGCCGAAGACTCATTCGAAAAGAGTCGTGAAAAAGGTTCTCTATCCGGACTACCTGACAGGGAGTCCGAGACAACTATCCTGACATAATCAATTGTCCGGTTCAAAGCGGCAAAAATGGGTCGGCGCTATCCTTAAAACAGGGCCGAAGGGGCGTGAAGAACAGACGGGAATGTCTGATCGGAACTTCAGGAGGCCTTATTGTTTGACATAAATTCTCCCATTCTGATACTGTGGCAGGGCAGAAGAACCTTGCGGCCCTGGACAGATGGTGCCGTATTTGTTCATTATCGTTATTGTTTAACCGGCGGAGGATGGGTACGATGTTGATCGATGGTATAAAAGCTGTTGTTTTTGACTTTGACGGCACGTTGGCAAAACTTAATATAGATTTTTCCCTGATGCGTGAAGCCGTTTTAGAGCTCACTACTGGTTATAACGTTCCCATAGAAGGCCTGAATAAGCTATTTGTACTGGAGATGATCGAGGCTGGACGTGAATTGATTTCCATACGCAATCCGGGGAATGAGACTGGTTATGCCCAAAGGGCGAACAGACTGATCAGTGCTATTGAAATTGAGGCAGCAAAAAGAGGCGAACTTGTCAATGGTGTAAGACAGATGCTGGCCGATTTGAATGTCCGGAATATAAAGGCTGGTGTCGTCACCAGAAACTGCCAGGAAGCCGTAAGAGAAATATTCCCCGATATAGAATCCTTCTGCCAGACTGTTATTACGAGAGAGTTTACCAGCAATGTAAAGCCGCACCCGGAACACCTCATAATGGCGCTTCAAAAGCTCAGCTCAGCGTCGGAGCATTCCGTCATGGTTGGTGATCATCCTATGGATATAATTGTTGGAAAAAAAATAGGGGCATATACCGTGGGTGTTCTTACAGGATATTCCGGAGCCGATGTCCTCCGTGAAGCGGGGGCGGATTTGATAATCGATAGTGCAGCGGAAATCACAGATCACTTTCCGTAAAGTATCCCTCTTTCCCCACTCGAGGGAGCATCTGTTGACGAAGACAATTAAAAAATCTTGGAACTGGCTAAATCTCGTTTTAATTTTGCACGAAACGAGATACACTTATACGACGGTTATAAAAGTAAACGTCTTATTATTTGAAGGGGTAGATGAGGATGACAATTAAAAATTATCTACTGAGGATCATAATCGCATTTCTGATAATTCTCTTTTTTTCCACGGCTGTGTTACCTGCGGAAAAGGGGGTGCCTCTTACCTTGGAGGAGAGTGTTAACATCGCCTTGAAGCAGAGTGTGACAATAAATGCGGCACGGGAAGGGGTGAAGGCGTCCGAATCGAATAGGAAGGGGGCCTTTACCGGGTTTCTGCCCAAACTCAGCACGTCATACAGCTATAAGCAATTGAATGAAGCCCCGGAGTCCAGGACGTCAGCAGCTCCCGTAACAGCGGGGACAAGGGACAATTACAACTGGGAACTGGAGCTGAAGCAGCCCCTCTTCGCAGGCGGCGGCATACTGGCAAATTATAACATTAACAGGATCGGTGAGGATATCTCACGGATGGAGGAGACGGCTACGATCCTCAATATCATACAGGAAGTTAAGGTATCCTATTTTACTATACTCAAAACAGAGAGGATTATGGATGTGGCACGACAGTCGGTAGAGCAACTGAAGGTGCACCGTAACGTGGCAAAAAATTTCTACGATGTGGGAATGATACCGAAAAACGATCTTCTCTATGCCGAGGTTGAACTTGCCAATGGCAATCAGTTCTTTGTCAGAGCGGAAAATGGGGTTGAACTTGCCAAGGCGAAATTCAATACGGTACTCCGCCGGGGAATAAATGCGCCTGTCGAGATAGAAGACATTCTTTCGTATAAACCTTTCCAGAAAGAGTTTGCTGACTGTGTAAAGATCGCCTTTGAGAACAGACCTGAAATCAAGGCATATTCGATGAAGGTAGAACAGGCGGAAAAAGAGGTCAAGCTCACAAAGAGCCAATTTTTCCCTTCCCTCGACCTGGTGGGAAACTATTCGAAATTCGGGGATGATCCGGACCTGAAGGGGAGTAAATACGCCTCCCAGGAAAACTGGTATGTCATGGCGGTAGCCAACTGGGATATCTGGGAATGGGGGAGGACGAAGCACAAGGTTGATTTCAAAATGAGCAGGAAAAACCAGGCCTCGGATGACCTTGCCGCTATTGAGGATCGGGTAGCGCTCGATGTAAAGAGCTCCTATCTTTTGCTGAGAGAATCGGAAAAACATATATTTGTGGCAAAAAAGGCGATTGAACAGGCGGAAGAAAATTTCAGAATCAATGAGGAACGATACAAGGAACATGTGGCGACGTCGACAGACGTTATCGATGCACAGACCCTCCTCACAAGTACGAAATCCGATTATTACAATGCGCTCAGCAATTATAACATTGCAATGGCCGGCCTTGAAAGGTCAATGGGGATCAAGCAGGAAACAGTAAGCAGTAAGGAGTAAGGAGAAGAATAGGGCAGGGTTTTACCCCTGCAAAAAATAATAGACGTTTTATTGCATTTCCAAAATTCCCAAAAGCTTACTACAAGGGAACTTTAATAAAAAGGAGGATAGTTATGTCTGATTTTATCAAAAAAAGCATGTTGGTTGGTATGGGATTGGTGGCCATGACAAGGGAAAAGATCGAAGAGGTGATTGACGCACTTGTCAAGAAAGGTGAGCTGTCGGAGAAGGAAGGCAAGGAAATGGTTGATGATCTCGTTGAAAAATCCAAGAGTGTCAAAAAGGACCTGGAAGAAAAGGTAGAAAAGATAGTAACCGATATCCTAAAGAAGCTGAACATACCCACCAGAGAAGAACTTACAGAGCTCAAGAAAAAGATTGATAAGCTGGCTAAAAAGGAATAGCCGATGTTTGTCCGTAAGATAGGGATTGTTTCCC
>CAZYTP010000150.1:0-3233 GCA_964650385.1 uncultured Syntrophales bacterium
TTTCGCGAGAGGATGTTTCCGCATAGAGGGCTGTTCCTCCCATCTCTTTTACCTTTTTTTCAGTTTCTTGCAGGAGGCTTCTCCCGATTCCATAACCGCGATAATCATTATGGGTAACAATCCAGTATAAATCAAAAACGCTTTTCGTTCCGGGGATTGGACCATAGCAGCTATAGGCCTGAGTCTTTTCTTCATAATCAGCAAATACAAAATAGTACTCACTGAGACATCCTTTTTCCAGACGTTCCCGGATTAATTCCACCGCAATGTTTGCCTCGTCATCGTAAAAAAACCCGGTGGATTTCACGATCTCTGCAATAGAGTGAATATCATTTTCTCTTTCCTGATAACGAAAAGCCATCTTGGTTATATCAAAATTCATAATTTTTCCTTCAGGCTGTCCTTAAGGATATTATCAATAACCATAGGAAATGGGATCTCTGCCTCACGAGTAGCAGCTACAAATCCGCTATCAGGTGAGATGCAGGGATTGGCGTTGATTTCCAGTATATATGGTCTATTATGCTGATCTATCCTGAAATCCACCCGTGCCCATCCACGAAGAAAAAAGTTCTTCCAGCATTTTCCTGCAATCTCACTCAAAGTCCGGCACAGAGATTGACTTTGTGAATCCTCAGGAAAAATTCTTTGAGTGTGCTGGTATTCAAAAGAATCTTCCCGCCACTTCGCGGTATATCCGACTACTTTAGGTTTCTCTTCAGGATAATCAACAAACAGCATCTCCGCAGCCGGAAGAATCATCGGACCATCTCGTGTGGCAAGAAGGGAAACATTGAACTCTCTTCCGTCAATATATTCCTCGATAAAATAATCCTCCGAAGGCAGCGTCTTTATCTTTTCCAATATTGCGCGATTGGAGCGGGTAAACACCGAATCTTCATCCAGCCCCAGGGAACCATCTTCCCAAACGGGTTTCAGGATATATCGACGATCAGACTGCAACCGGTGTGTTTCTTCCAGCGTGAAAAACGGAGATGTAGGTAATCCATGATACTGTATCATTTTTTTAGTCAGGACTTTGTGGGTAGTAAGAAACATGGAATCCGCCCCGGATCCGGTAAAAGGTACGCCCGAAACCTTTAAGACAGCCGGAGCGAAGTATATTAATTCCCCGTGATTCTGAATGGATTCTACAAGGTTGAACACCAGCATCGGTTTGATTCTGCGAATTTCCTCCACCACTTTATCTATCTTCAATGAGAACTGGACAGGAAAGGTCTCATATCCCAGTTCTTTCAGCGCCGCATCTACAAACTGAACCTGATCCAGAACGTCTGTTTCATCTTTCCGCGCGTTAACGGAAACTTCATTAAATAAAATCACAATTCGTTTTTTCATAAGGAAACACAACCAGGTCTCACTTTTTAACCCGCCTTAAAGCGGATTCCATGATCATTCGAATCAAATCCGCAAAGGTATAGCCATTTTTATAGGCAATAATAGGGAGATCTGAATCAAGGTAATTCAATCCCGCCAGAGGATTGATCTCCATGAATTGAGGATTATTATTTTTATCGCAACGGAGATCGACCCTTCCCCCGTCACGGCATTCGAGGGCCTGCCATGCCTTCAGGGCAATTTCACTGCAGATTCTCTCCATCTCCTCTTCCACCAGGACATATTCTACCCGATCCTGGTAGTGAGCCTTGTTAAGGTAGGAGTAACCACTCCTTTCCGCTTTCTGGTTTAAAATGATTTCGATAACTCCGATTACACGCGCTTCCTCGCCTGTTCCAACGATACCAACGGTAAATTCTCTTCCCGGAAGGTACTCTTCCACCAGTACAGACTGATTAAATCTTTTTAGCAATTGTTTACATACTACACGCAATTCGTCGGGAGTTTCTGTGAGGGATTTTTTAGTGATACCTTTCCCCGTTCCTTCCGCAACCGGTTTCGCGAAAAGAGGATAGTCAAGATGGACATTCTCAACATCTCTGACATGACTTACGATGACAAAATCGGCGGTAGGGATATGGTTGTCCCTGATAATCCTTTTCGTCATGCCCTTATGCAAGGTCAAAGATAGCACGAGAGGATCTGAAAAGACATACGGTATCCGGTAAGCGTCCAGCAGCGCAGGGACCTGTGCTTCACGGCCAAAACCATACATACCTTCCGCAATATTGAAAACCAGATCCCACCGGTCGCCGTGATTGATCCGCTGGACAAGCTGCTTAAAATTACCGATACGATCGGTCTTGTATCCTGATTGTCCCAAGGCTTTTTCAATGCCTTCGACAGTTTCTTCGCTATCAAATTCAGCAGCTTCTTCCGGAGAGAAACCCTGCTTTATATATTCGCTTTTTAAATCAAACGTCAAACCTATCTTCATGATATTCCTGTTTCATTTCTAAAGACATGCTCTACGGCCCATCAATTTCCGCAGGTTCATATAAACGCGAGGCGATCTACCGGGTTTCCGATAGATCGCCTCCTGGAGCATTGAGTAATGATACTTTAACTCACTCTTTTACAAAAATCGGGATACTTAAATATTTTTCCCTCAAAATTTTTCAGGATTACATAATTCCCGTCACGCCCCATAAAATATTCAGGCAATAGAGGGATCTTCCCGCCGCCTCCAGGGGAGTCGATTACGTAATGCGGAACGGCATAACCGGAGGTAAACCCCTGCAACCCATGAATAATTTTCAATCCTTCTTCCACGGGGACACGAAAATGCCCGGATCCGAGAATGGGATCACACTGATAAAGGTAATAAGGGCGCACACGAATCTTAAGAAGACCATGAACAAGACGTTTCATTGTCTCTACGTTATCGTTAATGCCTTTTAAGAGCACCGTTTGGCTTCCCAGTGGCATCCCCGCATCAGCCAGCCGGGAACAGGCCTCTGTCACTTCAGGAGTGATTTCATCCGGATGGGTAAAGTGTATGCTCAGAAAGAGAGGATGATACTTCTTAAGCATCTTAACAAGGGACTTGGTGATGCGTTGAGGCAAAACCACCGGCACTTTTGTTCCGATCCTGATAATCTCCACATGCGGGATCTTTCGTAACTCAGATAACATAAAGTCCAATTGAGAATCCGAACAGGTCAAGGGATCGCCCCCGGAAATAAGCACATCGCGGATATCGGGATTCTGACGGATGTACTCAATCGCGCGCAATAGAACAGCATTACTGAAGCGTTTTTTATTTTTTGCCACCATATGTGAACGCGTGCAATACCTGCAATAGGTGGAACATA
>CAZYTP010000151.1:0-3136 GCA_964650385.1 uncultured Syntrophales bacterium
CAGATCCCAAACGCAAGTTATATGGAATTGGAGAATAGATGTCCAAAATATTAGTTATTGATGATGCCAAGAAAAACTTAAAGCTCATTTCCGCATTATTAAAAAATCTTATTTTTGACAGTGAAGTAATAACAGCACAAACAGGATCTGAAGGTATAGAAAAGGCAGTAACAGAGCTTCCCGACATTATTATCCTCGATGTCGTAATGCCGGAAATGGATGGATTTGAAGTCTGTGAAAGACTCAAACACGAGGAAAAAACAAAACATATTCCCGTCATCATGGTAACGGCAGTTAATGCGGAGCAGGAAAATCGTATCAGAGGGATAGAAGCAGGCGCTGACATTTTCCTGTCAAGCCCCATTGACAGGGCTGAACTTGCGGCGCAGATTAATATTGCCTTGCGTATAAAACAAGCGGAAGACCAACTTAGAAAAAATAAAGTTTTATTGGAAAAGCTGGCCGACGAGAGGACAGAACAGCTCAGAGAATCAGAAGAGAAATATCGGAGTGTTTTTGAAAATACCGGAACTGCCACCATGATTATTGAAGATGATTCAAAAATTTCAATGGTAAATGCAGAAGTTGAACAATTGAGCGGCTATTCTAAAAAAGAAATCGAAGGTGAAAAAAGCTGGACAGAATTTGTTGTCCGGGAAGATCTGGAAAGGATAAGAAAGGATTATGTCCGGAGTAAAGAAGGTGGCAAAAGTTTGGCTCAAGAAGATCATTTTTGCTTTATTGATAAACAGGGCAATGTAAAACATGTATTGCTAAAGATTGCGACTATTCCCGGAACAGAAAAAACCATTGCCTCACTGCGGGATATAACGTTGCGCAAGGAAGCGGAGGAATGGTTAATCCATGAACGTTACATGGTTGATCGTATTATGAAGACCAGCCCGGCCGGGATAATGGTGGTGAATTCCGCGGGGCATATCGTTTTTGTAAATAATCGTTCCGAAGAGGTACTGGGTCTGTCAAAGGAAAAAATTACTCAGCTTTCACATGATTCTCCGAAAATCCGCTTTACTGACACCGGTGGTGAACCGGTTCCCGATGAACAATTACCATTTATGCGGGTGATGAATGCCGGCAAGACGGTTTATGGCATGCATTATGCCTTCCATCGACCTGATGGACAGCGAGTATTCCTTTCGATTAGCGGAGCTTCTTTCCCGGAGGAATCCGGTAAGATAGGAGGGGCAGTGTTAACACTTGGCGATATTACCGAGTATAAACGGATGATGAAAGAACTAAAAATACGAAATGACGCCATTTCTTCGTCCATTAATGCCTTTGCCTTTACAGACCTCGATGGAAACCTTACCTATGTGAATCCCTCTTTCCGTGAAATGTGGGGGTATGATAGCGAAAAAGAAGTGTTGGGAAAGTCTTATTTTAAATTCTGGCATAAGGAAGTGAATATCAGAAAGATAGTAAATTCACTGCGGTGCTATGAAAGCTGGACAGGAGAACTGGTTGCCATGAGGAAAGACGGTTCATTGTTCGATGTACACCTTTCAGCAAACATGGTTAAAGATGAATATGGCAATCCAATCTGTATAATGGGCTCATTTGTAGACGTCTCAGAGAAGGTCAAAATGCAAAAAGCTCTTGTGCAGTCCGAGAAACTCTCCTCTCTGGGACAGCTCTCTGCAGGGCTGTCCCACGAACTGAGGAATCCTCTGGCAGTAATCAGTTTATGCGCCCAGTTCTGTCTGGATACGATGAAACTTTCACGGAAGCTTGAAGAAAATTTTCAGATGATTTACAGAAGTAGTCAAAGGGCAAGTAAACTCATAGATGATCTATTAGATTTTGCCAGGCCTTCTGAAATGATCCGTAGTCCCGTAGACGTCAATGAAATGGTGACCAGGGTGTGGCAGAAAGCAAAACTCGAAGCACATTCCTCTCAAGTTGTTCTGGACTCCCGTTTGGGGGAGAAACTGCCGGAGATCATTGGAGACCCTGAAAAACTGGGACAGGTCTTTCTAAATCTTTTCACGAATGCCATTCAGGCTACCTCGAATAATGGAAAAATCACTGTCCGTACCAGAATTCTTGATTCAAAGGATTTAATAGAAGTAGAAATTATTGATAATGGTCCCGGTGTTCCGGAAGAATACCGTGAAAAAATATTTGACCCTTTCTTTACCACCAAGGACAACGGCACAGGCCTGGGGTTGAGCATTTCCCACACAATAGTTAAGCAACACAGAGGAAGTATTACCGTTGATTGCGAAGGCAATAGTGGAACCAAAGTTTCCGTGAGACTACCTGCAGATTAAATTAGAGAGGGGGGGGGGATGACCGAAAGTATTCAAATACCATCAGAGGCAAATATCCTTGTCGTCGATGACGATCAGGATTTTCGATGGGCAATAGGCAACGTTCTGACGGCATCCGGATATAAGGTGTTTGAGGCTGAAAACGGAAAAGCCACCCTGGAAATCCTGAAAAAAGAAGTCCCGAGCCTGATTTTACTGGATTATCGAATGCCCGGAGAGACAGGACTTCAGGTTGCGGCAGAGATAAAAAAAGAATTTCCACAAGTGCCTGTTATCATGGTTACTGCATACGCAGACGTAAAGTCCGCAGTTAAGGCCATGAAGATGGGCGTATATGACTATATTGCTAAACCAGTCGATAACAATGATCTTATCTTTACAATCAAACGAGCAATGGAGAAACAGGAACTTGCCCGGGAAGTCGAACATTTAAGAAAAGTCTTAAAAGAGCGAGACTCTCTTTATAGATTGATGGGAAATAGCAAACAGATCGACAAACTGGTCAACCTGGTAAAGAAGGTGGCTCCCACCCCGTATAGTGTCTTGATAGAAGGAGAAAGTGGTACAGGCAAGGAACTCGTGGCCCGGGCTATTCACGATTTGAGTAAGGTAAGTGAAGGACCTTTTGTCGCTGTAGACTGCGGCGCAATTCCTGAAACCCTGATAGAGAGTGAACTGTTCGGCTATATGAAGGGAGCGTTTACGGGCGCCCATGCAAACAAACCGGGTCAGTTCGAGCTGGCCGAAGGAGGCACAATATTTCTGGATGAGGTTGGAAATCTTTCCTATCCTGCCCAGCAAAAGCTTCTTCGCATCATGCAGGAAAGACGTGTACAGAGATTGGG
>CAZYTP010000152.1:0-3066 GCA_964650385.1 uncultured Syntrophales bacterium
TCACCAGGGCAACCCATGCCTGCGGTTCAAATAACCATGCCATACTTTACTCCTTCTTATATATAGTTAGGGAAAATTGGGGACGGGTTCAATTCTTTAATAAAAAATTGGCGGAAGTGCATGGGAATCGAACCCACCTTATCGGTAATATATGCGAATAAAATGATATGCTTATATTACGTAAATTTTCCGGGGTTACAGTTTGGTCAAAGATTAATTAATATTTACTTCTTCCTGAAGTCATCAGCCTGAAGATTTATCAATATATGTGTTCTTTCAACAGGTCTCTAATCGGCGCTGATTAATTTTAAGCCGAGGTTTTTTATTGAAATGTTCCTCTTTTTAGTATTTAATGCCGGTATCTCATCCTGAGCAGAGTTCTTTGTTTCGTGAAATCTCCCATCTTGCTGCAAAATACGCGTATTTAAAGTTATATAGCTGGAAAGCTATAATAAATCAAAATAATATTCGTCAAGTTTTTTATTTTCAGAAAGTTATACTGAAACTATATACTAATTGGTTAGACACTAAATCAAGAATACCATAGGGGTCATTGATGGACTTAATTTCTTCAGAATTTACGGACATAGAATTCCCGCAACACAAAGAAATCGTTTACATCCTGTACTTCATGGAAAACGATAGTGTTCAGGAAGTACCGTTCTATGTGGGAGAGAGTTCGAGAGGCGTTGGCCGTTTTGGAGACTATATTTCAGCCAAATTCTCGGCTCCTACCGATTTCAAAGTCGGCGAGGCTATACGCTACATGCGGAATCGCGGATTTAACGTCAGAATTAAATACAAGGAGTCCGACGACCGGAAAAGTGAAGAAAGGAAAATCATAAATGACCTGCAAAGGAACTCTCGATTACTCAATGAGCTTGAAGGATTCAACTACACGGTGTCAAACGAGAGCGACGAAAGAACAAAGATACACAACTTCATAGATATTTTGCTTCTAGAAAAAGGGGTCAGGGATGCAAGTAAGGTTAAGGATTGCCCTACAGAGAACCCAACCGTAACCGCCAACACACGTAATTCTTCCATTCCTGATCTGATTCAGAACATTTGCCAAGAACTCGGCAAAGATGGCAAAATCATATTACGTAAAGATATTATTGCAAGGGCAAAAAAACTTGGCATTGAAGAGTCGTCTGTCCTGCCAGCCGATTATTGTGACAATACAACAACTGGCAAGTGGTCGCGCCATTCATTTTTGCATTCTGTTGGCCCAGGAAAATATGTTCTGAAAAATCTCCTTTCGGGAGGAGAATGAGCTATAATTTGAAATGTCTAACGAGTGCGTGCAGCCAATAGGCCTGGAAACAGGCCTCTGGCTGACGCTGGTGTTGGGCATCGTGTATCAACACGGGGGAGAACATCATGTTTTATGCACTTCTAAAGTGGGTGTTGGTTCTCGCGTTACTGGTCGGTGGTGCGTTTTTTCTAGCTACTGGACTCGGCGTCGAGATTCCGGTTGTCAAGTACAAGGGGTTAGAGGCACATGGCGTCCCAGTCGGCATAGCGCTCTTGGCAGCAGGAGTGGCATTGGCCGCCCTCTGGAAAATCACAATGACTACAATCGTTGAGGAAACGTCCAGCGAAACATCAAGTGATGGCAGTTCGTCTGCATCGAAAAAAGAAACCACGATCACGACCACGCTCACGCGGCCTGGTGAGTAGACGTCTGATGCCTAATCGGGTAGCCGGGGGTTTTTCTCCCCCAGCCCCCACACCACCCGCCATAGCAAAGCGGAGGCGGGTTGCCAGCCGGTGACTTCGTTGTTATATGAAAATAAATGGAGGATAATAAATGAATAATAAAATAGAAGTATTACCAAATGTATATATCAATCCTCAGATTGTCGAAACTGAAAAAGGGAAAGTTGAATATCATTTATCTGAGGGAGATGGCCCCGTCATTCTTGTCTCTCATGGAGGCTTAGGCGGATTGGACCAAGCCCGTGTTATGGTTGACTGGATAGATGAAACAAAATATAGGCTCTTATGTCCTTCCCGTTCAGGTTACTTGGGAACACCGCTTGAAAGTGGTAAAACTATAGAGGAACAAGCAGACCTCTTCGCAGCATTGCTTGATGTACTGAAAATTGACAAAGCCGCAATTGTAACAGCTTCTGCGGGAGGTCCCCCAGGTTATGTATTTGCAATTCGCCATCCTGATAGAGTATGGGCACTTATAGCTATTGATAGCGTAAGCGGTTATTACGACATGCCTGAAACGGCTGGAGCTATAGCGCAAGCTATATTTATGACTAATATTGGTCAAAGAATACTCAAAAAGATTGAAGAGACAAAACCAGATCTCTTCCTTAAACAAATATTTCAGTCAGAAGCCTATTTTACGAAAGAACAAATGAAGAAACATATTGATCATGCTCTAAACTCACCAAATGCTCTCGCGTTTATGAAGGCATTTATGAATACCATGTATCCCTATAAACGCAGAAAAATCGGCACTGAAAACGACATGGAACAGTACCGCCAACTTACTCATCTTCACGTAGAAAAGATTCAATGTCCAAGCCTTATCATTCATGGCACACACGATGCGGATGTAAAATTCTACGATGGAGTCTATGCATATGAACATATACCCCGCTGTGAGCGCTATTGGATCGAGGAAGGCTCGCATTTGGGTTTTTGGTTAAGTCCTCATGCGCAAGTAGCTCAAAAAGTGGCTGTCGACTTTCTTGGAAAACTAGGGACAGCGCCCATTATTTATAACCTATAAGGATTGAGTCGATCCGCGAAGCGGTCGAACTCAATCCATTGTTCAATAAGCCCGATCACGTATCAGGCTATTGGTGCGAAGCGTTGCAACAAGCCGCTTCTGAAAAGAGCGAAACATCTCATAGCTTGAACGACTTAATTGAAGAAGTTCCTTAACGGAAGGGGGAATTTCATCGACCCGTTCGAGGAGTTCACGGAAGTATTTCTTACCGTGAAGGCGTTTTTTACTGTAGCTGACACCAACTTCCATAAGCAGACCTGACATCTTGTTCTGCATCTTCACTGCCGTCCTAACAATGTGGTTGCGATACCGTA
>CAZYTP010000153.1:0-3020 GCA_964650385.1 uncultured Syntrophales bacterium
GACCTTTGAATCTTGTCATTTCGAGGAGTGTTAACGACGAGAAATCTTAAAAAAAGACCACTCAAAAACTCGATTATCATGTTTAATAACAATTAATCAATAAATTCTTGGAAAAATAAATAAATAGGAACAGCGTACATGCTCAGTAATCAGGTGACTCATTTGGTCTGTGTTATAAAGAAGGGTAGGGGGATTTTACTCTTGACATCCCAAGCTTTTTTGTTGACTATACAAAAGCTTTAACGAAATAACAGAAGGTATCATGCATTAAACAACAAACGATCTTTTCTTCTTAAACACAAGAAAGGTCTAAAAATGGTAAATAATCATACAGAACCCCGTTTTCTTTAAATAGAGGCGGGGTTTTGTTTTCTTCTCATAGTAAAGTGATTATGGCGAAAGTATTCTTCATCTCGCTCAATGATATAGGAAATTAAAAGAGAAGAGGGAAAAGTGGCAAAAAACAACAACGGTGCGAATCTCGGCTTTGAAAGTCAATTATGGGCGGCGGCGGATAAACTCCGGGGACATATGGATGCCTCGGAATACAAGCGTGTTGTCCTCGGATTGATCTTTCTGAAGTATATCTCCGATACCTTTCAAGCCAAATATAAAAAACTGGAGGCGACCAGAGAAACAAAATACACTGATCCGGAAGATCGTGATGAATATGCCGCCGCCAATGTCTTTTGGGTACCCAAAGAAGCCCGATGGGAAGTCCTTAGGGCGGGGGCGAAGCAGCCTACCATCGGCAAGCTCATCGATGACGCTATGGTTGCCATCGAAAAGGAAAATCCCTTCCTCAAGAACGTTTTGCCCAAGGACTATGCACGCCCCGCTCTTGATAAATATCGTCTGGGCGAGCTTATCGACATCGTAAGCACAATAGGCCTTGGCGACGATGCGTCACGCTCACAAGACATCCTGGGCCGCGTCTACGAATACTTTCTCGGAAAATTTGCAGCCGCCGAAGGTAAAGGGGGCGGTGAATTTTATACTCCCCAATGTGTCGTCAAACTCCTTGTTCAAATGATCGAACCCTACAAAGGCCGTATTTATGACCCCTGTTGCGGTTCGGGAGGCATGTTCGTACAGAGCGAACGGTTTGTCAAAGAGCATGGCGGCAGGCGAGGCGATATCTTCATCTACGGGCAGGAGTCGAACGCGACGACCTGGAAGCTTGCCAAAATGAACCTGGCCATCCGTGGCATCGATCCCAACCTTGGCTCACAACAGGCAGACAGTTTTCACAACGATCTTCACAAAGACTTACGAGCCGATTTTATCCTTGCCAATCCGCCATTTAACATGAGCGACTGGGGCGGCGAACGCCTCAAAGACGATGTTCGATGGAAATTCGGCGTGCCGCCGGCAAACAACGCAAACTACGCTTGGATTCAGCATTTCATTCATCATCTTTCGCCGAATGGAATTACAGGCTTCGTTATGGCGAATGGTTCCATGTCCACTAATACGACAAGCGAAGGGGAAATCCGCAAAAACATCATCGAGGCCGACCTTGTCGACTGCATGATCGCCCTTCCTGGACAGCTCTTCTATACGACACAGATTCCCGTCTGTCTCTGGTTTGTCACGCGAAACAAGAAAAACGGAAAGTTTAAGGACCGAAGCGGCCACACACTCTTCATTGATGCCCGCAAGATGGGAACCCTCATAGACCGAGTTCATCGTGAATTATCAGACGATGAAATCAGTAAAATAGCAGCCACCTACCATGCCTGGAGAGGCGAACCGATAACTCCCTCTACCCTTGTGGGAGAGGGTGGGGGTGAGGGGTACAACGATATCCCCGGGTTCTGCAAGTCGGTCGAAACAAAAGAAATTAGAGACCACGGATATGTTCTGACCCCGGGCCGGTATGTAGGCGCGGCCGAGATCAAGGACGACGGAATTCCCTTCGAGGAAAAAATGGCTAAACTCTCAGCCACGCTGTATGAGCAGTTCGCCAAAGCTCAAGAACTCGATAAGGTTATTCGTAAGAACTTAGCCGTATTAGGGTTTGGAAAATGAAGAGAAAACAAAACAATAAAGTGCTTTCCAGCGCAACCGGCACGGACCGGAAATCCAGAGGACGAAATAAACCGGATGTTATTATGCCTGCTCCGGCACCCTTGCAGGAAATGCCGGAAAAATATGGAGAGTTCCTGACTAAGTTGAAAGAGAGGATTAGCCGCGAGCGTTTCAAGGCTATACTGTCGGCGAATTCCGCTCTGGTTCTCATGTACTGGGACATCGGCCAATCCATTTTGGAACGGCAACGTGACAAAGGCTGGGGAGCAAAGGTGATCGACCGTCTTTCACGTGACCTGAAAAAAGCCTTTCCCGATATGAGCGGATTTTCTCCGCGCAATCTCAAATACATGCGCAAATTTGCCGAATCCTGGTCAGACAGGATAATAGTGCAAGAGGTGCTTGCACAAATTACCTGGTATCACAATCTGGCTTTACTGGAGAAGTGCAAGGATATCGAGGTTCGCTTGTGGTATGCCCACAAAACCATCGAGAACGGGTGGAGCCGCAATATTCTCGCCATTCAGATTGAGACACGCCTCCATGAGCGGCAAGGCAAAGCAGTCAGCAATTTCTCGGCGGTTTTACCTCCGGCGGACTCCGATATGGTCGCTCAGATTTTTAAAGATCCCTACATATTCGATTTTCTGGGTACCGACGATCCACGCCGGGAAACCGAACTCGAACAAAAATTAGTCGACCATATTCAGAGCTTCCTTCTGGAGCTTGGCTAGGGCTTTGCGTTTGTCGGAAGGCAAGTGCATCTGGAAGTTGGAGATGATGATTTCTATATCGACCTGTTGTTTTACCACCTGAGACTTCGGTGTTATGTCATCGTGGAACGAAAAGCGCTTTTGATTTATACTGGATTGTCACCCATAATGATTATCGCGGTTATGGAATCGGGAGAAGCCTCCTGCAGGAAACTGAAAAGAAGGTAAAAGAGATGGGAGGAACAGCCCTCTATGCGGAAACATCCTCTCGCGAAA
>CAZYTP010000154.1:0-2980 GCA_964650385.1 uncultured Syntrophales bacterium
GCTCCCGCTTTTTCTTGATTATCATCAAGATCGCCACACTTTTTTCACCAATGAGGGTGTTTCTGCCTGTTAGTATGATAATGTTTCTGCTCGGATTTTGCTATGGACTTTTCAAGGTATTTCTCCTTGGAGGACGCTATGGCCCTACCTCCGCCATGCTGATGACCGTAGCCGTTGTAGTATTTATGGTTGGGTTGGTATCCGAACAGGTGGCACAGTTGAGATTTGACCGGAGTGAGATACATGGTGACAAGAAATAAGTGGAATGGTCTTGGTGAAAAACAATAAAGGATATGCCATATGAAAGTGCTTGTTTTTAACTGTATGCTGAAAGATGGAAGCGGTTTTTTTAGCCAACGGGCTACATTCCTTAAAGATTCTCAAAGCGTCGGATTAACGTTTAAATTGAAGAAACCATGAGAAGGTTAAATGTCCTCTTCATTTCAAGAGCTTATCCCCCAGTCATTGGTGGCATTGAAAGGCAGAATTATGAAATTTTCAAAAGTCTTTCGAAAGAAAATAATGTTGGGCTAATTGCAAATACCAAAGGAAAAAAAATGCTACCAATATTTGGCATTTTTACCTTAATGAAGCTGTTTTCCATACTTTACAAATACGATATTGTGCTATTGGGTGACGGGGCATCGGGAATTATTGGATGGATCATAAAGTTCTTCTCCCAAAAGCCTGTAGTCTGTATCGTCCACGGATTAGATTTGACTTATCCAAATGTTATTTATCAAAAGTTGTGGGTTAATATATTCCTCAGAAAAATGGATAAACTAATTGCTGTTGGGAATGAAACTATTAACCAGGCAGTCTTACGTGGCATACCAAGGTCAAATTTGATTTTTGTTCCCAATGGTGTATCAATAAAAAAGACCCTGCCAACCTATTCAAAAAAAGATTTAGAGAAGCTTATTGGGAGGGAAATTCACGGTAGCGTTTTGCTTACACTTGGCAGGCTGGTTAAAAGAAAGGGTGTCGCATGGTTTATTGAAGAAGTAGTAGATAAATCATGTGACAGTTATCTATATGTCATCGCAGGAGATGGAGCAGAAAAATCAAACATTATTACAATTATCAAAAAAAACGGTCTCCAAAATCGTGTATTTTATATTGGTGCTGTATCTGATAAAGAAAAGGAGGTTTTGTATTCTACAGCGGATTTGTTTATTCAGCCTAATATAAAAGTGCCGGGTGATATAGAGGGATTTGGTCTCGTCGTATTGGAAGCCGCTTCCTATGGTTTACCTGTTGTCGCATCGGATATAGAAGGATTAAAGGATGCCATTAACAATGGAGTAACCGGGGTTTTAGTACAGGAGCGTAATGCGGCACAATACAAAAAAACAATAGCGGTTTTTCTGGAAAATGACGAAAACAGAAAACAATTTGGTGTAAAAGCCAGAAGATACGTAATGAAATATTATTCTTGGGAAAATATCGCAGCGAAGTATATAGATATTCTCGGACAATTATCGCGTTACCAAAAATTTGCGGCCCCTTATGAATAATCTAAACATCGAACATAGAAAGTTATTACACGGCCAGGATTATGTAGATAAGTTTGATAAAGAGCAATCAGCTTACAGAATTAAACGTTTGTTAAAATATGTTACGTTGTCAAAGGAATACGTTGTTGCTGATTTTGCTTGCGGTAATGGGATGTTGCTTGATCACATTCATGATAAGGTCGAAAAATATATTGGGGTTGATTTTTCGCAACCATTCGTCATGTCAGCTAATAGGAGAATGAGCAACAAAGGAATAGAGAATGCGGAATTTATCTGTGGTAGTATTAAACAGTTCTGCAATATACATAACAACATATTTGATGTGGGATTTGATTAGATTTTAGTGAGCATGTGTATGATGATGAATGGGCAGATATCCTGTCGAAAATGCATAGTACATTAAAATCTGGTGGTAAATTATATTTACATACACCAAACAAAAACTTCATTTTAGAAATAATTAAGAAAAATGACTTGATAATAAAACAATTTAAGGAACATATCGCTGTTAGAGACGTTCAGCATAATGTGAACCTACTCATTCAAGCAGGATTTTCTGATATTACTGTCAAGTTGTTATCGCATTATAATGTTCTACGGTACTTACATATTTTTTCTGTTATTCTATTTATAGGAAAGTATTTCAAAGCTAGAATTTTTATTACAGCAAAAAAGATATAAAGGTGAATATATGGAATTATGGGAAATCAGAGTAGTTTTATCTTAAATCCAATGATATGAAGATTATATTTTTTCGTTATGTGTAGTAATAATTATTATTTTGACCACAATAATTTATTTCAAACAGGTAATGGTCTTATGTTAGCTTGGATTTGATTGGATTTTTATGACACCTTTTTCTGTAATTATCCCTGTTTATAATGGGGCCAAAAATGTAGATGCTTGTCTTAAAGCCCTCATCAATCAAGACTATCCGAAGGATAAATATGAAATTATTGTTGTAAACGATGGTTCTACTGATAATACGGCTGAAATTGTTTCCCGCTATCCTGTTCGCCTAATAAATTTAAACACCAACCAAGGCAGGATTGTCGCGCGCAATGTCGGCGCTGAAGCTGCCAAGTATGAGACTCTGGTATTCAATGATATCCGAGTTATTCCGGAGAGACAGCTTCTTTCCAAGGTGAGTAAATTAAAGTACCAACCACTTCTTCCGAATGTCGATGACTACGATGGAAGTAAATGGGGTTTCAAACGGTTTTTTTATCTCTTGCGCTGTAAAATATATGCCCCCTATTACCCACTTTCGGCAACGTTGAAGGAAATTCAGATTACGGCCGAAAATTTTGATCATACACCCAAAGGTACGACAAATTTGGTTTGCGACAGGTCTCTCTGGTTAAAGTGCCAGCCTCAGGTAGTAAGCAAAAGTACGAGTGATGACACCCTGATTCTTCGTAAGATGGTAGAATACCACCCCCTATTGAAGACCACGGCAGTTT
>CAZYTP010000155.1:0-2889 GCA_964650385.1 uncultured Syntrophales bacterium
TCCCCCCTTTTTTTACCATGTCATGATTGCAGGCAGCACATTTCATGATTTTACTCGCCTCCTTTTAAAAACCTTATCCCATTTATCTGGATTCAAAGTTGATGTGTTCGTAAAAAGTCATAAACTGCACCATTTGTCATCCTGAACTCGTTTCAGGATCTCACTTGTTTCAGCAAGTTAGAGACCCTGAATGATCCTGAAACAAGTTCAGGACATGATTTTGGGTGACAAAAAAAGACTTTTTACGAGTCCATCATGCTTGACATTTTTATGCTAACCTGTATTATACAGATATGTATAATACACTACAGTGAAATACTCAAAGAAAGGAGACTTATGAATCCTTTTAAATACGGAACCATAGTTTCAGGCAAAGATTTCTGTGGAAGGGAAACTTTGCTTAAGCAAATTATCGGATATGTCGAATCATCGCAACACATTGTGATCCTGGGTGAAAGGCGGGTTGGAAAATCATCTGTAGTCTATGAGGCTGTTCTAAAATGTAATGGGGCGCGGCTTTTATATGTGGACCTGCTGGGCATCAAATCCATCGACGCTCTGTGCAGAAGGATTCTACGTGCAATTGTTGTCCTTGAGCAAAAAACAGGGTGTTTCGACAAAATAATCAAAACCCTCTCATATCTCAAGCCCACAATTTCAGTGGATCCCATAACATCCATGCCAACAGTTTCTTTTGACGCCTCAGTAGAGATGAAAGCCAATTCAATTCCTGAGGTTCTCACTTTAATTGAATCTCTTGGCAAAAAAAGACGACCTGTCGTGGTCTTTGATGAATTTCAGGATATTTTGAACCTTGAAGATTCCCACGAAGCTCTTGCTCTTCTGAGGAGTAAAATACAGTTTCAAAGCGATATCCCCTACATATTTGTTGGCAGCATCCGGCATAAGATGGATGAGATATTTACCCATCACGATTCACCCTTCTTTAAGTCCGCTATCCCCCTGACGGTTGATCCCTTATCTTATGAAGAATTTTCGAAATTCCTGAAAAAGAAATTCACTATGGGTCAGCGTAAGATTGACAACGAGGTTCTGGAAAAGGTGTTTAAAATTGCCAATAACATTCCCGGGGATATACAACAGCTCTGTGAGGCCCTCTGGGAAGTAACTTCAGAAAAAGAGATCATAAGCCCGGATAAACTGAAAAACGCCCTTGAATTGATATTTGCCAGGGAGCAGAAATCCTACGAAAACTATATCAGCCTCTTGACGAACATTCAACTCAAGTGCCTCATGGCAATAGCAAAGGAAGGCGGAAAAAGAGTCTTTTCCGTCTCATTCATGAAATCCGCAGGCTTTAATAATCCATCATCTGTCCGGAGAGCAATTACACGTCTGATCAAACTCAATATTCTTTTTGAAAGCGGCGATGAATACAGGTTTATAAATCCTTTTTTCAGGGCCTGGCTTCCTTATAAAGGATAATCCTGCTGTTTGCGGACTTCTCTCCTCGCTCTTACCCAAAAGTGCCCTCCAAAATAACGGCGGATCTCCGACCTTGAGCTGAAATGGGTAAGGTGGTTTGATTATTATTGGTTGGAGGATTACTTTTAGCGGCAGGCTTTGCAAGATTTTCCGTGGCCTTACTGTTCAGGTACTAATTAATCCGTGTAATCTGCGCCTGCCCTGTTAAATCTGCTTTTGCTTTTATTTAACCGGGGTAATCTGCGGATCTCTGTCCTCTGTCTTTTCCTGTCTCCCGTCTCCTGTCTCCGGTCTCCTTTATCCTTCAATCCGCGTAATCTGCGGATCGGGCTCTATCCTCTATACTCTCTTCGTTCCGCCTTCGTTCCATTTTGTACATAACATGATGATATAAAACGATATTATCGTTCCTCCTTCTTGCCGCTGCACATAGAAACATTACTTAAAGCATAATTAGTGCTCCGGCCTGAACCGCGAACTTCGATCCACCCATCAACTATCAATTTTGTAATGCGTCGATGGACTGTTGTCTTGGAGATGTGGAAAGCTCTCATAATATCTTGCATTGATGCCGGGCCATGAAGAACAAGCCACCTGCAAAGCTTCGCTCCTTCCGATGAAACACCGGCAGCCTCAAAGGAGGTAAAAACTTCAACGAGAAAGGCATTAATGGTAGGTAAAAATTTGGGAACCGGAAGGTGTGCGCCAACCATTGCTTCCCGCATACGGTGGATTCCGCTGCCAAGACGCTCCACATAGCCGATCTGCGGATCGCTTTTATAAGTTTACAAGTTCTTGAAATGGTCTTCTTTTGAAGTTTCTTGAGCTCTTTTTGAGCCGATTGTTTCCACTCGATCTTATATGAGGCCATCGTTTTTTAACTCAGCAAGAAACCTTTTGTGAGGTATTGTTGGTTCATCTCTTCTCTCAGCCACAGCAGCCAAATCTTCGATGTCCTCGATCAATTCTTGAAATTTAGAGATCGACAAAATAACTGATTTTTTCTTACCCTTTTCGTCTGTTATATATTGAGGGGAAACATTGTCTAAACTTATCATTGGAGTACCTCCTTCCTGATTGTAATGATACTATCACCTCAAAGATGAAATCGCAAACCAAATCGGCATTCCTGCCCTTCGTCCTATTTGCGCCTTTGTTTACCCCGCTTGTCCCGTTGAATGTTTTAGTCGCTCCTATTCAACCGGGATTAAATTTCCTTTACTCTTATTTAACCGGGGCATGATCCATCTTTTTTATTCTGCGAAATCTATGGATCATAATTTTCTTTTATATTAGCGTCTTTGCGCCTTTGCGTGAGACATTTAATCTGCGTCAATCTGCGTAATCTGCGGATCGCCTTTGCGTAAGATATTTAATCTGCAAATCGTTTTTATCAAGTTTATAAGTTAACAACGTCCACTAATCCTCCCTGAAAAATTCTCT
>CAZYTP010000156.1:0-2836 GCA_964650385.1 uncultured Syntrophales bacterium
CCACCGTTCGGGAATTGTTTCTGAGCGGTTCCGGAATGTGTGTCCTCTCCGCCTCGATTATGCTGGCGATTCTTATAGCGCCAACGATGATTCTCTTTTTCGTCGACAGTTTTGAGAGTGTTCCGAATTCGTATATGCAGGCGGTTGATTCTCTTGGGGGAAGCAAAGTACAGAAACTCATCTACGTTGTTATTCCGGAATCATGGAATGGCATCCTGACGGGCTTAGTCCTCGCGTTGGGGCGGGCTTTGGGTGATACGCTCATTGCCCTGATGATTGCCGGTAATGCGGTGCAGGTTCCCTGTTCCCTCCTGGATTCTGCAAGGACGCTTACTGCCCACATTGCTCTCGTGATTGCCGCTGATTATGAAAGCCTGGAATTCAAAGCAATATTTGCCTGCGGTGTCGCCCTTTATATTTTTACAACCCTGCTGGTTGTCCTCGTCCGGTCTTTCAGATACAACTCACGGAGGGGTCAGGTATGAATCGTTCCCTGGAAATCGCCATTACGGTATGTTCATGGTTGTGTGGTATCGTTCTTTTGGGGACCGTATGTACCATTATTGGATACATAGCCTTCAATGGATTAGGAACCTTAAAGATGCAACTTTTATTTGGAGATATCAATCCTCTCGATGCATTACTCTTAAGGAAACAGGTTTTCGATGGCCTCTTCCCTGCTATTGTAGGCACATTGCTTTTGGTTATCCTGTCCGTAGGTATCGCCATTCCCATTGGCATGGCCAGCGGCGTCTACATGGCGGAATACGCCAATGACCGTGTGAAGAAAGTCTTCAGTCTGTTATTCGACATTCTTGCAAGCGTTCCTTCAATCGTCATCGGACTGTTCGGCTTTACTCTGGCCGTTTTTCTTCACAAACATTTTTCTGAAAATATTTATCCGTCGCTTTTCATCTCCAGTATATCGCTTGCTTTTCTCGTACTGCCGTATATCATACGGACAACCCAGATTGCTTTAGAGAACCTGCCGCCGAAAACGCGGCTGGCCGCTTTGGCATTAGGAGCAACGAAACTGCAAAACATAATCTATGTGCTCATTCCCAAATCACTTTCGGGAATTATCAGCGGTGTTATTCTGGCAATCGGTCGCTGTGCTGAGGATACGGCCGTCATTATGCTAACCGGTGTTGTAGCGTCCGCAGGGGTGCCTAAATCTCTTCTTGCGCAGTACGAGGCACTTCCCTTTTATATCTATTATATTTCTTCGCAATACAGGAATACGGAAGAGTTATTAAGTGGATACGGTGCCTCGATCATTCTCCTGGTGATCTGTACCGTTCTCTTTTTCTGTGCTTTTATGATTCAGAGAGGATTGGCATATCGGGCGCTTTACCGTGCGTGAACAGGTAATATGGATAAATCAATTAAAATCAAAACGGAAAATCTCTTTTTCTCTTATCATAATAACCTGGTTCTGAAAAATGTTAGTGTAGAGTTTCGGGAACATTATGTTTCGGCTATTATCGGACCTTCGGGAATTGGCAAATCAACGTTCCTTATGACACTGAACAGGCTCTGGGAAAGCATCTCCGGGGCTACGATGAAAGGCAAAATCGAAATACAATTTGACGGAGAATTTCAGGATATTTATGATCAATCATACTCCTTGACGAATCTTCGACGGTCCGTCGGTATGGTCTTTCAGACACCAAATCCCCTGCCGATGAGCATCTATCGAAATGTTGCTTTTCCCTTAAAGCTTGCCGGTCATAAAAAGAAAGACTATATTGACCATATGGTTGAAGAAGCGCTCAAAAGGGCTTATCTCTGGGGTGAGGTCAAAGATCGCCTGCGTAACGATGCCTTTACCCTGTCGGGAGGCCAGCAACAACGCCTCTGCATTGCCCGTAGCTTGATTCTGGAACCGGAAATTCTCCTGTTTGACGAGCCCACATCTTCTCTCGATGCAGAATCGGGTATGGGTATCGAAGAATTGCTGGTCAGTCTAAAAGAACAATGCACTCTCTTGGTTGTGTCCCATTACGGGGATCAGGTGAAAAGAATAGCCGATACGGTTTTTGAACTTTCAGACGGACACCTTATTCCGGTAAACGAGTAGAGTGAAAAATAGGGGAACACCATGCCTGTTTTTACGAATCGCTAAATAGATTTGATGTCCTCCGATTTACCCTGTTGACCTGAACCCGCTACCCCCGGTTGCCCCCCTTCGTTGATCTCTTTTTCTGCTTTCTATTTTGGGCCGGTGATTTTAAACATGTACTTTCCTATCGACATTAAAATGTTATGACGCTATGATGTTGTGCATATCAGGAGGTGACATTATGGCAGCATTATCAAAACGATCTACTATTTATCTGGAGCCTGCCCTTCATCAAGCATTACGAATTAAAGCCCTCGAAACCTCCCGTTCAATTATCCTTAAAGCCCCGGTGGGACACTCTCCTATGCATGCGCCGAGACCGTCACAATATTTGTCCTCAACAACCCTTGCCTTACCGTCAATAATCTGCAGGGCGCCCTCCGCACAGCCGGGTACGCATTGGCCGCATCCGTCACACAACTCTTCGTCAATTTCGATTATTTTTCGCAGGGCTTTCATAATATCACCCGTTAAAATACTTCCCGGTATTTATTTTCAATTTATCCCATAGTAGAAAGCGTTGCCTTGATTTATGTCAAGTATGGGCAATATTTTTTATGGTGAATCTAATCAAGCAAGTTTGCCGCGTCAAAATAATAACGTGCTCTCAGCTCGATGCGGTAGTCATTCTGTTTTTCACCGAATTCGGAGTTGTCAGGCCCTGCGAGGAAACCGGCCTTCAGCCGCAATTCGAGGTTTGTAATTCCCGTGTAG
>CAZYTP010000157.1:0-2799 GCA_964650385.1 uncultured Syntrophales bacterium
AAAGAACAGAATGCTTGGCACTCATATGCAAATTCTTAACCGGAAATTACTGAATAAAATCATTTATTACACTATATTTTAAAGATCCATTGTATCGCTATAAAGGGAGTTTCAAATACCGACTTACTGAAAGGAGCTTCTATGGGAAAGTACGAATCCAAATCACTGAGAAATATCGCACTAGTTGGACACGGGGGAACGGGAAAGACTTCACTCTGCGAATCATTCCTTTTTGTTACCGGTAAATCAGACAGACTGGGGCGTGTCGATGAAGGTACATCCTGCATGGATTTTGAACCGGAAGAACAAAAGAGACACATATCGATAAATGCTGCCGCAAATTTTATAACCTGGGAAAAGCACAAGATAAATATAATAGATACCCCAGGTGATTTAAATTTTGTATTCGACATTCAAAACTGCCTTCGTGTCGTTGATAGCGCCATTATTCTGATAGATGCTGTTGGGGGGGTAGAGTTCCAGACAGAAAAAGTGTGGGGATTTGCCGATGAGTTTAAACTTCCCAGAATCATCTATATAAATAAGATGGACAGAGAACGGGCCAATTTTATGAAGGCCGTTGACAGTGTCAAGGATATTTTTGGAAAGAAGGCAACCCCCATCTACCTTCCTATAGGAGCAGAGGATTCATTTAAGGGGATCATCGATCTGATAAACATGAAGGCCCTGATCTTCGATGCTCTTGATGGAAAATTTAAAACAGAAGATATTCCTGAAGATATACTGGAAGATGCCGACAGTTACAGAGAAATAATGGTTGAGGATATAGCTGAGTCTGATGATGAATTGATGAACAAATATTTAGAAGAGGGGGAACTCAGCATCGACGACCTGAAATCCGGCTTGAGAAAAGGCGTAATGTCCGGTGACCTGATCCCTGTAATATGCGGGTCCGCCACAAAGAACATCGGTGTCAGTCCTCTTATTGATATGATTGTCAATTGCCTCCCTTCTCCTGTTGATCGTGGACCTGCTATAGGGAAAAAGCCGGACACGGAAGACGTTGAAGAACGATTGCCGGAAGAAAATGCTCCGTTTTCAGGAATGGTATTTAAGACAATTGCCGACCCATATGCCGGCAGGCTTACTCTATTTCGGATATACTCGGGCACCCTAACTCCGGACTCGAGTTTTTATAATTCCTCAAAAAAAGTGAATGAGAGATTTGGAACCATTTTCTTTCTGGAAGGAAAAAATCAAAAACCGGCCGAATCATTAGTGCCTGGAGATATAGCAGCTGTAGCAAAATTGAAAGAAACGGTTACAGGAAATACTATATGCAATGAAAAATCCCCAATAATATTCGAAAAGGTATCGCCTGTACCGCCTATAATGTCTTTTGCAGTCCAACCAAAATCGAAGGGTGATGAGGAAAAGATAACAACCTCCCTAAGCAGGCTGCTTGAAGAAGACCCCGCTCTTTCCACTCGCAGAGATGATCAAACCAAAGAGATTATACTCTCAGGTATGGGACAGGTTCATATAGAGATTACGGTAGAAAAGCTGAAGAGGAAATTCGGTGTTGAGGTCAATCTGACTACACCAAAGATCCCTTACAAAGAAACTATCAAGGGGAAAACCCAGGTTCAGGGAAAATATAAAAAACAATCGGGTGGAAGAGGCCAGTTTGGAGATACCTGGATTGAGATTGAGCCTCTTCCCAAGGGTGAAGGCTTCGAATTCGTGGACAGGATAGTGGGTGGAGCTATACCGAAGCAGTATATACCCGCGGTCGAAAAAGGTATTGTGGAGGCCATGCTAGGAGGAGTTCTTGCGGGCTATCCCTTTGTGGATGTAAAGGTTACTCTCTACGATGGTTCCTTCCATAACGTGGATTCCTCTGAAATGGCTTTTAAGATAGCGGGCTCAATGGGATTTAAAAAAGGTGTGATGAACTGTCAACCGACGCTTCTTGAACCAATAGTAGATTTAGAGATAGAAATCCCTGATGAGTACATGGGGGATGTAATAGGAGATTTAAACGGCAGGCGCGGCAGGGTGCTGGGCATGGATACCCGCGGGTCTAATCAGATAATAAAAGGACAGTTACCTCTGGTAGAAATTTTAACCTATGCGCCCGATCTAAGATCAATGACAAGCGGGAGAGGAACCTTTACGTATAAGATCTCCCATTATGAGGAAGTCCCCCCTGCTATTGCCGAAAAGATAGTAGCTGAATCCAAAAAGGAAGAGTAGACTCTTTGTCCACAACATTTACGTTTTTTGTGCAGATGTTGGCATCAGTTCAAACAACAAAATTTAGTTAAAAGTGTAAAGTGCACTGATAGGAAATATATTGATTACTGCAGGAATTATAACGGTAAGTGATAAGGGTTCACGTGGTGAACGAGAAGATATCAGTGGCAAAGAAATAAGAAAACTACTGGAAGGCATCTCAATAAAAGTTGTTGATTATGAGGTAATACCTGACGAAAAAGATATCGTTATTAATAAGTTAGTTGAGTATTCCGACAGAAAAAAGCTCGATCTTATCGTAACAACAGGGGGTACCGGTGTAAGTCCCCGTGATGTGACCCCTGATGCAACCCTTGAAGTCATAGAAAAAGAAATCCCAGGAATGTCAGAGGCGATGCGGCGGGAAAGCGCAGCCCTGACACCTCATGCGATGATATCAAGGGCCGTTACGGGAGTAAGGAAAAATTCACTCATCATCAATCTTCCCGGAAGCCCGAAGGGGGTGAGGGAAAATCTGGCCGTTGTTCTGCCGGCCCTGAGGCATACCATAGAGAAAATCAAGGGTGATGATTCAGAGTGCGG
>CAZYTP010000158.1:0-2700 GCA_964650385.1 uncultured Syntrophales bacterium
CAGGTTCTACCTTAACCGCACAAATCTTTAATTCGGGGGTCTTGGCAAGTTTATCAAGGGCATCAATCGTCAGGACGTTTACAGGTATTTTGCTGGAATGGAATGTTGAAAAGACCGTTCCTTCTGGAATACGATCTGAAATTTTAACCCCAATCATAATTTCGCCCCTGCGTGAACTTACTTTTACATCATCTCCGTCCGTAATTCCCAGTTTTTCCGCATCTGAAGGATTAACTCCTAATAAGTCATCAGGGGACAGTTCAGCTAATGCCTTTGAATATCTTGTATATGAACCGGTATGAAGGTGGCACAGTTCTTTAACAGTACTGAATATAAAGGGGTATTCCTCATCAGGCAATTCTGCCGGCGGATTATAGTCTGCCGGGAAGAAGACTCCTTTCCCGCTTGCTGTATTGAACTTTTCCTTCCATAAATAAGGGGTTCCGGGATGATCGTTGTTCGGGCAGGGCCACCGTATGCCACCGTTTTCCAAACGGTCGTAAGAAACGCCTCCATAGGGAGGGGTTAAAGAAGCTATTTCATCCATTATCTCTTTCGGATGAGAGTAATTCCATTCATAACCCATTTTCCTGCTGAGTTCGCATAGAATTTCCCAGTCCGATTTACTCTCTCCTACGGGATCGATGGCCTTGCGTACTCTCTGTATAAAACGGGCGGTGTTGGTAAATGTCCCGTCTTTTTCGGCGAAGGAACAGGCGGGCAAAACCACATCAGCGACCTTTGCTGTTTCGGTTAAGAACATATCCTGCACCACTATAAAATCCATATCTTCCATTGTTTCTTCAATGTTGTTGAGGTTCGGACCACTTCTCATCGGGTTGCCGCCTACCACATAAAGGCCTTTGACTTTACCCTTGGTGATTACCATATCCGATTCTGTTATCCCGGGTTTCATAGAGAGTTTTGTGCCCCATGCCTTCTCGAATTTTTTGTTAATCTCCGGATTTGAAACTTGTTGACCACCGGGGTAAATAGGCGGCAGACACCCCATATCACCGGC
Organism: uncultured Syntrophales bacterium; assembly: GCA_964650385.1. Classification (GTDB taxonomy): domain Bacteria; phylum Desulfobacterota; class Syntrophia; order Syntrophales; family JADFWA01; genus JAUSPI01. The sequence goes on from CAZYTP010000158.1 coordinate 1,022, forward strand.
ACCCTGACCATTGTTCTGTTTTGCTATGGTATTAACGCCCGTACCCTCTTTTCCCATATTACCGGTGAGCAGCGCGAGGTTACAGAGAGCCGAAACATTATCTGTTCCATAGATATGCTGGGTCTCACCCATGCCATATAAAATGGATGCACGGCCTGCCTTTGCATAGAGCCTTGCTGCTTCGATGATCTTTTCTTTAGGGATTCCTGTAATTTCTTCCACCTTTTGCGGGTTGTATCTGGAAACCACTTCTTTTAGTTCATCGAATTTTTCCGTTCTTCTCTCTACAAAATCATGATCGTAAAGATCTTCATTTATAATCACATTCATCATACCATTGGTCCACGCGACATCCGTTCCAATCTTCGGGCTCAGCCAGACCTCGGCATTGTCTATTATCTTAATCCTTCTCGGATCTACTACTATGAGTTTTAGATTATCAAATGTTACCAGATGTTTTGTCAGAGCGCCGGGTACCGGACACATCTCGGTCAAATTAAGACCTGATATTAATATAACATCGGCTTTTTCGGATAAGCGCATGGAGTTTGTCATTGCACCACCGCCGAAGGCACGGGAGAGGGCGACAGCGCTGGGTGTGTGACAGAAACGAGTACAGAAGTCTACATTATTCGTGCCCAGACAGACACGTATAAATTTCTGGAACAGATAAACATCTTCATTGGTAGATTTAGAGGATGCTATGCCTCCCAAGGCATCACTTCCATGTTTTTCCTTTATCTTCTTGAAGTTAGAAGCAACAAGATCCAGTGCTTCGTCCCAGCTTGCCTCTTTAAACCCTCCATTTTTCTTTATCAGGGGTTTGGTCAGGCGTTCTTCACTGTGGACAAAATCAAGGCCAAACCTGCCCTTGACACAAAGCTGTCCCCTGTTTTCAGTATTGTCGTCTTCAATGCCATAGACTGCTCCGATCCTGTCTTTGTTTATCCACAATTCCATCTGACAGCCTGCTCCACAGTGAGGGCAAGTGGTCTTAACTTTTTGAACTTCCCATGGGCGACCGCCAAACCTTGCCTGCTTAAATGTCAGAGCGCCGACCGGGCAGGCCTGAACACAAGCACCGCAAAACTCACATTCAGAATCAATCAAATCATTATAAAAAGCGGGAACAATTTTTGTTTGCGACCCACGCATAGAAAAATCAATGACACCGTTGCCCCTGATTTCACTGCATACCCTTACACACCGGCCACAGAGGATACATTTGTTGAGATCTCTTCGAATCATGCTGTTCGCGTCTTCGATTTCGTATCCGGGCGATTCGATCTCAAATCGGGGTTTATCAATTTTCATTAAGTAAATCAGATCCTGAAGTTCACAGTTTCCGTTTTTCTCACATTTAAGACAGTTATGATCACCGGAGGCCCACAGAAGTTCTATAACCAGGCGCCTTGCATCCATTACCCTTTTGGTGTCAGTTTTCACGACCATTCCCGGACTCACCGGCATGCAGCATGAAGCTACCAGAGATCTTGCATTCTCAACCTCTACAACACAGACACGGCATGCGCCTGGATTTGTGGTCCCCTCGTAATGACAAAGAGTCGGAATATATATGCCGTTTTCTCTTGCCACCTCCAGAATGGTCTGTTCCGGAGATGCCGTTACCTCTTTCCCATCGATTGTTAATGAAATATTTTTATCCATTCTGCACTCCT
>CAZYTP010000159.1:0-2670 GCA_964650385.1 uncultured Syntrophales bacterium
AAAAAAGATGGAGTTGAAATCGTCAGTTCTGCCGCGTCAGCGGCTTACTTGAACCCCTATTTGCTATGATCTAACAATGCATGATGTCCTATTAGATTTGAGTACAAGCATAAAAAGCCATATTGCTTAGGGCCTGCGCAAGCCATTAATTTACTATCAGTACGGGAACGGTACTTTTACGCATAACATAGGAGGTTGTACTGCCCAATGTCAGCTCTTCGAACCTTCTGTTACCGTGGGCACCCATTACCATTAATTCTACGGAACTCTCCTTAATGAATTTTATAATTTCATGCTCCGCCTTTCCGCTTAATATCACTACATCGCTATCAATCTCTTCATATGGGTCAAGCAGATCCTCAATTCTTATGCTTAAGTCCGCAGCCTGGTCAGAGTTATCAGTTATGATAATAATCGACAGCGGCCAGCGGACTTTGTCGGATAATTCCGCAGCTATCTTTAACGCATTATCGGCCGATGGGCTTCCATCATACGCAAGACCCATGCTTTCGATTTCCTGGAAACTAACCGGTATAACCAGTACCGGCCGATCCGATTTGCCTATCACCACCTCCGATGCAGAGCCGAGGAATCCATCCCTGCTCTCGTGAAACTGTTCCTCCTTCTGTGGAAGGAAAACCCAATCGGCATCTTTTGCCTCTTCCACGATCACCTCGCCGGCAACCTCTCTGACTTTCTTCAATTGAAAATCCAATCCGGCTTTTCCACATCTCTCCCCGACTCTGTTCAGATTGGATCGAACCCTTTCATCGAGACTTTCCTCTCCATACAGGACGGTCAGTCTCGCATCGAGCCTTTTGGCTATATAGATACCGTATTCAAGGGCGGTTTTGCTGTATTCAGAACCGTCCGTAGGAATCAGGATATTTTTAGTCATGACAGTTACTCTTTATCAAAATCTTCCAGTTTTCTGAGCAGATCGTCATACATCTGCTCTTTGTCATCCCATTCTTCTTCGTCATCATAGGGGAAAACCTCCCCCTTCTTTTCTGCCACCCGGCCATCTTCGGTGTAGCAGATAAATTCACCATCCAGTCCGCCATCTTTATATGTTGCCTCTTCTTTTTTATTGCCGTTTCTATAATAAGCAACATAGTCACCGTCTCTTATATCGCTTTTGAAACTCCCCATTTCTTTAATCTGGCCGTCTTTATAATAGGAGCAATATTCACCGTCAAATTTACCGTCTTTAAAGTTTTCTCCATTTTTAATCTGGCCATCCTTATAATAGAAGAGGTATTTCCCATCAAGTTCACCATTCTCATTGTAATTCTCTTTTTCCCTGATACTGCCGTTTTCATAGTAACAGAGATATTCTCCAACCAGGCGGTCATTTTTAAATGTGCCCTTTTCTCTAATCCGGCCATCTTCGTAATAGGTAGTGGCCTCACCCTCTCTCAGGCCGTTACAAAAGTTTAGGTTGGCCAGTATTTGACCGTTTTCAAAATAAGATATATATTCCCCTTCCAGATTGCCGTCCAAATATGCCCTTTTCTCTTTTATCTTATTACTGTCATAGAAAGAAATTTCTTCTTTCCTCTTTTTTTTGAAAAACATAAACCCTTTCCCCCACTGCCCCATACTCACGGGGTCAGGAAATGTAACACTCAAGGCATCTTCTTTCGACACCTTCTATCACGTCACGAGCTTCTGCCTCATTATACGACCGTATCTTGTCAAATATGCTCTTTTAATTCTAACTAGTAAGGTTATCTTATTTCCCGGTACGAGTCGAGTAAAAAACAAACTGTTTAAAATGTACGCAAGCTCAATCTTCATCCCTTGTACAGGGAGTTTCAATTAATCTCTTTTGTCCTCTGGTTTGAAGGACGTATATCGACTTTCTAACCCAACTATGCAGATTTTTAATTGACATTTTATTTTTTATCCTGTTAGATTAACAGAACTTTTTTAAATTACAAAAATGTATTGGGAATGAGTTTGAGTTATAATAATACTCCCACTTCCCGTTTCGGAATCAGCGAACACACCACCGGCATATTTTAGGGAATACAATGGAAATGTGATTGATGTATTGGTAACACATGATTTGCTTCGATTGTTGTAAAAATTATTTAAGTATAAGGAAACTATTATGGCGAAAAAATGGTACGAAAAATTGGATCTTGAAGAGGCATTAAGAATTGCGGAAATGGTTGGTTATGTTCCAGGGTGTGAGTACGCTGAACTTGACGTTAGTGGTTTTGGTTTCGATGTAACAGTGTTGATTCAAGGTCCAAACCCTGACCCTCAACTTGTAGAGTATTACATGAACCGTCTTATGATTTACATTCTTGCGACAAACGGCGAAGAAGATCCCATCAAAAAGGGAATCAAAAACCCCCTCATTACAAAAGAGGCCTTAGACTGGTATAAGAAGGCCTCTAAATCACAAGAGGAGCAGTAGTGGCCGCTTTCCTGTCTCTTTCCCCCATTGTAGGAGGCAATCAAGATGAACGACGGCCAGTGACAATCTTATAAACAAGAATAATACAGGCATATAGCCGAGATGGTTGCAGAATTACAGAAAAACATATCTGCAATTCTGAGCAAAATAGACGAGGTAGAAAGACTCAGGAACAAAAGCGGCAACTCTTAACTTTGAGCTCTTTTCGATCCAGACTACAACCCCATATTATTATACCCGGC
>CAZYTP010000160.1:0-2633 GCA_964650385.1 uncultured Syntrophales bacterium
CGGGTGACCGGTATACCCGTCCAGTGCGATACGATATCGGCAATTTCATCCTCGGCAACCTCTTCACGCAGGAGTTTTTTTTGTCCCTGCTTTTCGGCAAGTCTTTCCTCTTCTTCCCTTAGCTGACGCTCCAGTTCGGGGAGTCTCCCGTGTCTGAGTTCCGCTGCTTTATTCAGATTGTATTCCCTTTCAGCAAGCTCTATATCTCTTCTTACAAGCTCAATCTCTTCGCGAAGACCCCCCACTTTTTGAATGGCCTGCTTTTCCCCTTCCCACTGGACTTTCATGGAAGCTGTATCTGCCTTTATGTCGGCAAGTTCCTTACGAAGGGCTTCCAATCTCTCTTTACTCGCCTTGTCCTTCTCTTTTTTCAAAGCCGCCTCTTCGATTTCCAGCTGCATAACCCTGCGCGTTACCTCATCCAGTTCAGCGGGCATTGAATCAATTTCGGTGCGGATCATTGCGCATGCCTCATCTACAAGGTCTATCGCTTTGTCGGGCAGAAACCTGTCACTTATATAACGATTGGAGAGGACTGCCGCTGCGACGAGGGCGTTATCCTGTATTTTTATACCGTGATGTACCTCAAAGCGTTCCTTTAACCCTCTCAGGATGGAAATAGTATCTTCTACCGTCGGGGGATCGATCATTACAGGCTGGAATCGGCGTTCAAGTGCAGCATCTTTTTCAATATACTTGCTGTATTCGTCAAGGGTCGTTGCACCTATGCAGTGGAGTTCGCCGCGGGCAAGCATGGGCTTTAAAAGGTTTCCTGCGTCCGTTGAGCCCTCGGTTCTTCCCGCACCAACGATGTTGTGCAACTCGTCTATGAATAAGAGGACATGTCCGTCACTCTCCTTTATTTCATTTAGTACCGCTTTCAAGCGTTCTTCAAATTCCCCTCTGTACTTTGCCCCTGCCATCAGTGAACCCATGTCAAGGGAAAAGATGGAGCGGTCCTTCAGTCCTTCCGGCACGTCACCGCGAACTATTCTCTGGGAAAGTCCTTCAACAATAGCGGTTTTGCCGACACCGGCCTCACCGATAAGTACAGGATTGTTTTTTGTCTTACGGGAGAGTATGCGAATGACTCGCCGTATTTCACTGTCTCTGCCGATTACCGGATCGAGCTTTCCCGCTTTTGCCTGAGCCACGAGATCGACACCATATTTTTCCATGGCTTCATAAGTTCCTTCGGGCGTGGCACTTGTCACCCTCTGATGACCGCGTACCGAGGTAAGTGCCTCCAGAAATTTTTCTCGTGTAATATTGAATTCCTTAAATGTCCTGCCCGCAGCGGAGGAGTCTCCTTCATCTATCATCGGCAGGATAAGGTGTTCAACAGAGACATATTCATCCTTCAGGTGTTTCGCTTCTTCTTCCGCTTTTATTAAAATTTTATCGAGTCTCTGTGTAACATACACTTTTCCAGGTTCAGTTCCGGGGCCGGAAACTCTCGGTTTTCTGTCGAGACTCTGCTCGATTTTTATTTTGAAAGAATCAACAGGAACATCCATCTTTTTGAGCAGGCGAGGGAGCAATCCCTCCGATTGTTCTAATAGAGCGAGGAGGAGGTGTTCGCCGTCAATTTCTATATGACCGTAGCGGACAGCCTTAGTCTGCGCATCATGGATTGCTTCCTGAGATTTTTGAGTTAATCTGTTTAGATCCATAATTTATTTTCCCCTTTTCTGATTTTCAGTATTAATTGCGCATCATACTTAACAGGGTGATTCAATGATTAAGATAGCCCGAATAACTAAGATGTCAAGTTTATAAATGTTGCAAAAAGACTTTTTATATTTTTTCAAGGGTGATATTGTCTAGTTTTCACATGAGTTGTTTACCACTGGTCTCAGGAAGACCATTGAGTGGTATCTCGAAAACAAAGAATGGGTGGAAAAAGTGAAGCTCCCCGCCCACAGGGTGGGGCTTGCGTGTGTGCTCCAGGTCAATAGCGGGGAGTATCAGAGGTGGCTTGATGAACAATACCGGGAATGAAAAAGAGGAGTAAAAGACATGAAAAAGAATAAAAGGGGAAAAACGAGGGTTCACTTTGAAACACAGGTTGTCTTGAAAACAGATGTTTCTGAAATTACGATGAGTGTGAATTCCTCAGACATCAGCATGAAAGGTATGTTTGTTAATACAGACGAAAAAATTCCGGCAGGAACTCCGTGTAAGATAGAAATTCTGCTGTCGGGTACAACCAGCAGGCTTGCACTGAATATAGAAGCTGTAATTGCTCGCCAGGATGAAAACGGTCTTGGAATTACTTTTAATTCGATGGATGTGGACAGTTTCTTTCATCTCAAAAACATTGTCATGTATAATGCCTCAGACCCGGATATCATTGAAAAAGAGTGGGGAGAATTCTGAATTCAGGCAATCGACAGAGCATTTTGAAGCCGTAACCCAACTAAAAAACTGAACTTTCATATATATAGTCCAGTCATAATACAGCAGAACCACTTAATTGCTGGATGGCATAAAAAGGGGATACAGGACCACATCTTCATAAGTCATTTATCCGTTATTCAGGAAAACATTTAAAATTGGAGGTAATTTTTTATGTCAAATTTATCCTTGTATGAAGACATAGGATGTCGTTACTTTAAAAAGCCAGGCATACA
>CAZYTP010000161.1:0-2516 GCA_964650385.1 uncultured Syntrophales bacterium
ACCCCATATAAATCTGCTTACCCTGTTGCACAGGCAATCAAACTTTTCATTCCCGCCGATCAAGAGTTGTTCCAATACGGAATTAATGTTTATGGGATTGATTTTTATAACAAGATCAGGACCCCTGTTGTTGACGATTTTGGAGAATTGAGTTATGGTATCAACCAGCTTTCCCCTGATGAAAGGAATCGTTATTTTTTGTCCTCTGAGCAGTTTTTTAAGCTTTGCAAAAAAAAGGGGAATGTTTACTGTGTAACGCAATACAAAGAGAGACTGGAAAAACTGAAAAAGAGAATCCCGAACGTAGAGGTGTTGTGGAGTAACGGCGCCTTTTATCTTCTGCGTCTGGGATGTTGATTCAGTACAGGGTTGGTTTATGAAAAGAAGAAAAGATTTTCTATCATTAAGCAGGCCGTCAATTGGCGAAAGCGAGATTGATGGAGTCATCTCATGTTTAAAATCAGGATGGATCACAACGGGTCCCATCTGCGCTTCTTTTGAAGAACAGTTCTGCGAACTTACAGGTGCGTCCCATTCCATCTCTCTCAGTTCAGGCACAGCAGGTATGCATCTTATGATGCTCACTTTAAAATTAAAAGAGGGAGATGAGATCATAACACCCTCCGTGACCTTTGCCTCCACCATTAATATGATTACACTTTGCGGTGCAAAACCCGTTTTCGCTGATATTCATTATGATACCTTAAATATCAATGCAGATCTGATTGAAAAGGCGATCACGGAAAGAACGAAGGCTATAATTCCCGTTCATTTTGCGGGTGCTCCTGCTGATATGGACAGGATAGTGGATATTGCGGGAAGATACAATCTTCCCATAATAGAGGATGCGGCACATGCCGTGGGAACCTATTACAAGGGTGTCCATGCCGGGGGATTCGGCCATCCGGCTATTTTTTCTTTTCATCCCTTGAAAAACATCACGGCCGGCGAAGGTGGCATGTTAACACACAGTGATGATAAACTCGAAAGACGGCTGCGGCTTTTAAGATTTCACGGCATTGAGCGGGATGCTTGGAAGAGATACGGTAAAGGGGGAAATCCGGAGTATGATATAAACGAACCTGGATTCAAATATAATCTGACAGATATCCAGGCCGCCCTGGGATCGGCTCAACTCGCCAGACTGGAAGAATTCAACAACCGCAGAAAAGAACTGGCAGATCTCTATAAAGAAAACCTGGCTGGTGTGAAAGGACTTGACATACCCGGAGTTTCTCCATACCAGCATGTTCACGCATGGCACCTCTTCGTCGTAAAAGTAAAGGGCATGAGCAGAGAACGTTTTATGGAAAAGTTGACGGAATATAACATAGGTTATGGGATCCATTTCCCCCCGGGGCACTATTTAAGCTATATAAAAAAACGCTTTGGAATTATGGAAGAAAAACTAACAGAAACAGCGCGTGCCGCGGATAGAATCGTATCTTTACCTCTATTTCCAGGTATGGAAGACAATGACGTACTCTACGTCTGTGAAGCGATCAAGGAGATATTGGATCATGGATAAGGAGATAATGATTTCGATAGTAATCCCTGTGTATAATGAAGAACCAAACCTGGCTCGTCTGATGGAACGCCTCACTCCTGTCATGAAAAATATGGGTAAAATATACGAAATTATATTCGTAGATGATGGAAGCAGTGATAAAAGTCTTTCCATCCTGAAGAGTTTTACAACGCAGCCTGAAGTGAAGGTTCTGGAACTTACAAAGAATTACGGACAGCATGCAGCCATTTTTTCAGGGTTTTCTGTTGTCAAAGGCGACATGATCGTCACAATGGATGCTGACCTTCAAAATCCACCTGAAGAAATTCCAAAACTTGTAAAGACGATGGAAGAAGGAAATTATGACGTCGTGGGTACAATAAGAAAAGGGAGAAAAGATTCCATCTTCAGGACATTTCCATCCAGGATAATAAATATTATCGCAAGGAAGATTACAGGAGTTCATATGACAGACTGGGGATGTATGCTTCGGGCTTATCGACACAGTATTGTGCAACATATGATCAACTGTCGTGAACAATCCACATTCATACCGGCATTGGCCACCTATTTTGCCAAACATGTAACGGAAATTGAAGTAGCCCACGAAGAGAGGTATGCAGGTGAATCACATTACTCCATGAGAAAACTTATCAATCTACAGTTCGACCTGATATCGTCGTTCTCCGATTTCCCCCTGAAATTGATTATGTATGCGGGTATCGGGATGGCTCTTTTGGGGGTTACCTTTGGCATCATCCTTGGAATCGCCCGTCTCGTCTATGGTGCTGCCTGGGCGGCGGAAGGTGTTTTTACGCTCTTTGCCATAATGTTTGCCTTTATAGGCTTTCAGTTTTTTGCACTTGGTGTCACGGGTGAGTATGTCGGGCGAATATATAAAGAAGTCAGAAGAAGACCGGAATATGTCATTGACAGGATTTATTCTTCCGATGTAGAGGAAAATTCCAGATGAAAGCTGTCGTGTTTGCCTATCACAATATGGGAATCG
>CAZYTP010000162.1:0-2498 GCA_964650385.1 uncultured Syntrophales bacterium
TGATTTGAGGATTTTGATTATTCCATAGATTGATTGTCTCTGTCAATTTATCCGCGCCGTATTACCGCCTTCGTGGAATGTAGAAAATATCGACTTTAAACTAAAAATTCAGTATACTCATCCAGTATTAGTTGATGTCATTGAGGGCCATACCTCTGATACAAAAAACAGTGACAGGGTATTTTTGACGTCACTGATTATAGGTTTTTAATACAAAGGCATAATTTCGGACGGTACGGATGAGGACATCTGTCAAATTGAGGAGCTTTTAAAAAATGGTTTTCCCGTTACTTAAGGACATCTTTATTATATTCGGCCTCTCAATCGTTGTCCTCTTTATCTGTTTGAGAATCAAAATACCGGCTGTCGTCGGGTTTCTCATTACCGGAATACTGGCAGGACCTCATGGCCTCGGGCTGATACAGGCCATTCACGAAGTTGAAATAATGTCCGAGATCGGTGTCGTCCTCCTCCTTTTCACCATAGGAATCGAATTTTCAATCAAAGACTTTCTACAAATCAAGAAATCGGTATTACTCGGCGGATCGGTCCAGGTATTTCTCACAATCCTCGCATTCTTCATTATAGCCTTCAAGGTTGGACAGGGCGTGTCTCAGGCGGTCTTTATGGGGTTTCTTATGTCCCTGAGTAGCACGGCAATCGTTCTCAAACTCCTTCAGGAGAGGGCCGAAATAGAGAGTCCTCACGGGAGGACATCACTCGGCATATTGATCTTTCAGGATATGGCTGTAGTGCCTATGATACTCCTGATACCCCTGTTAGCGGGAGCAGCGGGAAACATCACCGAATCTCTGTTCATTTTGATAATCAAGGTTGCCGGCATCATTGTGCTGGTATTCGTTAGTGCCAGATGGCTTGTTCCGCATATTCTTTATCAGGTCACCAGGACACGCAATCGTGAACTTTTCCTGTTGAGTATCGTTATTATATGTTTCGCAGTTGCGTGGTTAACTTACAGTCTTGGGTTGTCCCTCGCCCTGGGAGCATTTCTGGCAGGACTGATTATATCCGAATCGGAATACAGTCATCAGGCGTTGGGAGACATTTTACCCTTCAGAGACATTTTCATCAGTTTCTTTTTCGTATCAATCGGAATGCTGCTGAATCTTGATTTCCTCTTCCAGAAAATGGGAACGATTGCACTGATAACACTGGGGGTAATAATCCTGAAAACCGTGATAGCCGGGTTTGCCACTTCACTACTCGGATATCCTCTTCGCACGATGATCCTCGTCGGGTGCGCCCTGAGCCAGGTCGGTGAATTCTCTTTCGTCCTTTCCAAGGCCGGTCTTGAATTCGGATTACTGGTACCGGGGAAAACCTACCAGTTATTTCTTGCAGTCTCTATCCTGACCATGATTGCCACACCTTTTATTATTCAATTGTCGCCCCGAATAGTAGATGCTGCCCTTCTCTTACCCCTTCCGGGAAAGTTGAAATCCGGTGTCCATCCGGCGATGAAAAGCAGAAAAATTGTCAGAAATGATCACCTGATAGTCATAGGCTTTGGTCTTAACGGAAGAAATGTCACTCGATCGGCAAAAACGGCCGGGATCCCCTACATCATCATCGAGATGAATCCCCAAACGGTAAGAATCGAAAAAGCAAATAGTGAGCCTATCTTCTATGGTGATGCCACCAATGAGGCAGTCTTTGACCATGCGGGGATCCAGAGCGCGAGAATTGTCGTGATTACGATTGCAGATGCGGCAGCGACGAGGAAAATCACAACACTTGCTCGAAGAATGAATCCAAAGATACACATTATCGCCCGAACCCGATTTCTTCAGGAAATGGAACCGCTTTATAAACTTGGCGCTGACGAGGTTATTCCTGAAGAGTTTGAAACATCGGTGGAAATTTTCACCCGTGTCATGGCCAAGTACCTCATACCGAAAGATGAAATTGAGCGTTTCATACGGGAAGTTCGTGCCGATGGGTACCATATGTTCCGAAGCCTGTCGCAGGATGCCGCTACCTTCTCCGATTTGAGACATTGCCTGCCCGATGTCGAAATTACGGCATTTCGAATCGGTGAAAAATCGCCCATCGTCGGCAAGACACTTGCCCAGACTGAAATGAGAAAGAAATATGGTGTAACCGTGCTTGCAGTACGGCGACACGGCGATACATTGTCCAATCCTGATGTAGATATCGAATTCCTGCCCGATGATATACTGTTTGTCCTCGGAAGACCGGAGCAGTTTACCCGAGTAACGAATTTGTTTCAAAATGAGACATAACAGCTTTTGGTCATTCTCCTTGACAATCAATTCCTGTTTTCTTATACTTTTCTGTCGAGAAAGCACGTTCTTATAAAATATGAAAGACTCATCACCCCTCCTTTAAAAAGCGGGTATGGGAGATTGATGCTATGCGTTATATTGTCGTCCTTGAAACCCCCTTTTTAGTTCACTGCCTTCAGGAATTTATAAGTGGAGAGAAAGAGGTTGTCCTTTTACTGAAGGAAGATTTTC
>CAZYTP010000163.1:0-2444 GCA_964650385.1 uncultured Syntrophales bacterium
CTCGCCTCGTAAAATATCCTGACTTCCTCACCCTCTTTCAGGTCTGTTTTGGAAAGATACGCCTTAACAGAGAGTCCTTTTCCTTTTTCGGGATAAACCGGCTTGATGAGAGACTTCAGCTTTACCCTGTAAAGGCTCCTCTCTTTCGTATCCCATCCCTCGTGAAGTATCTCAGACTTTTCGATATGTCCTCTCACGGCGGCATATATAAGATCTTCCGCTAATTGGCTGTTGGATACGAGTGTGTGCGACTTGATGAAAACCCCTACAGCCTTTTCCAGTGCGTTCTTCTGGGCGTCCCTCCTGGCCCTGTCTTTTACTTCCTTTGGTGTGTCAATCTCTCCGAGATAGGCTTCTCCCGTCGCCTTCACCCATACAGGTTTTTCGGAAGCGAAAGAACAAACAGGGAGTATGAGTATGCAAAAAATTACGAAAAGTTTTTTCATGGCGTCGTTTCTAATTCCCTCTGCTTTATTTTCTTAATAAAAACCTTCCTTTTAATTTGTCTAAATTCGGATTGATACTTGGTGATTGCCGGACATTTATTGATTTTGCCTCGTCTTCTACGTAGGGCTTTACATATTCATAGATTTCAGAGACAGATTTATTGCCGCCTTTAAGCACCTTGAGGAAATAGTATGTAAATATTCCGTAGCCTTTTTCCTGAGACGAAGTGCTTATCTGCGAGCTCTGCGTTGCCGACAGCACAACCATGTTTTGCGGCAGAACCACGCTCTGTGATGTCATAACCAATGGCCGCGCTCCTTTGGCAAGGACACTTCTTCCTCCAGCGCCGGAAAAACAGGAGTCCAAAACAACAATGACTTCGGATGCCTGCAGCCGTCCCAGTTTCTCATACAGCCGTTTCAGGGGATATCCTGTAACATCAAGATAATTGGGGTCGCCATCATAGGGAACGAGAAACGCCTCGCCTGTTACCGGATTAGGAGAACCATGGCCGGAATAATAGACAAAAACCTTTCCGCCTTTCTTGAGCTTGTTTGGCAGCCATGCCTCAATAGATTTTGCAATGCTGGATTTTGTCGCCCTTTCATCGGTAATGAATTCGATATTTCTTTCCTGAAATCCCAAGGCCTTTATATAATTTCTTACAATCCCTGCATCATTCTTTGAATAATCCGATTTTGGAAGGTTCTGATACTTCTCTATTCCGATAACAACTGCAAGATCGTTCTCATCCATAATGATTTCCCGGGGGCTGAACACGGGCTTGTCCAGGTCTGTCTTGACAGATTCGGGTTTTGCCCCCTTCCTCGGACCCCTTGCCGCCGTTGTAACAGCCGCCTGCGGTACTATTGTAGTCAGATCTTCTTTCGATATGGCCTGTGACTGAACCGCTTGCTTCTTTGCCATTCGCGCTTCTGTTGAACGATATTTCAACGTATAGAACGCCTTTGCAAATGTTATGGCTGATTCTTTTTTATTGAACCAAAAGTCTACATTACCACCTCCACGCAACTCCACAGCATAATGAAAATTGGCTAATGGTCCCCAATCGTTCACCACAGGATCGCTTATAAATTCAAAATCACAGGTTAGCGAATTGTCTTTGCCATAGACAACAGTGAACCCGTCTTCATTAACTTTAAAACTTTTTAATTCCCATTCCCAAATTTGGAGGTGTCCTACAGAAAGACCTCCCTCTTCCCAAAATAGTGAGACTGCTTTCTTTCGAGCCTCTTCAAAAGTCATTGGTTGCATATCATTCTGAGAAGTTTTATATATCATCCCGGTCCCGCACCCGTAACATATTAGTAATACGAAGAAAATGAATACACGGGCACTCGTCTTTGCCATAATATACGCCATCATCTCACCATTATAGTTTTATTCGGTGCAATCAGCTGCGGTGTTTGCTCGTTATTATACGTTTTCCTCGCAATCCTTTCCACCTGCGGTTTAAGGTAATTGTAGAGCGTTCCAATCTCATAATTACCCTCCTTTATCCCCTTAAGCAGAAAGTATGTAAAGAGGCCGTGTCCTTTTTCCTCATAGGTCGAACTTATCTGATTCCCTGCAGCGGCGGAAAGGACCGCTATCCTGTCACTGTGAAACATCTGCTTGTCCATATTCATCACAAGGGGACGTGCTCCTTTTGCGAGAACGCTTCTGCCGCCCGCGCCTGAAAAACAGGAATCAAGGACAACGATGATTTCTCTGGCAGGCAGTTTGTCGAGCTTCGCATAAAGTCTTTTCAGGGGATATCCGGTCTCTTCAATAAACGAGGGGTCTCCATCGTATGGAACGAGATACGCATCTCCTGTCTTCGGGTTCGGAGCCCCGTGCCCCGAATAATAGATAAATACTGAGCTGTCTTTTTCGACGTTATTGGGAAGCCACTTTCCCAGATACTTTTCAAAATCACTCTTGGCCGCGTGATCATTTATAAGCATTACAATATTCTCTTCAGGATAGCCCATGAC
>CAZYTP010000164.1:0-2386 GCA_964650385.1 uncultured Syntrophales bacterium
CGAGGTTTTTTCAATCATTTTCCCGCTAATTCAAACCTTAATATCGGATTTAGGGCCCTCAGTCTCTGGGAACCTGGCAACAGATAATTCTTCTCGATTTTGACAACCAGCCGAGGCAACGCCGAATTACATGTCAAATCGCCGGCAAGGCTGGCGTTTAATACCCTGGTTGCTTTGGAAGCTGTGCATCATGCCACACTGCAACTATCCAAACAACATCGCCTTTGATTTTATAAAAAAATCGGTATGGCGATATGATCACCTCCCGGTAGGGAAGTTCTGGATATTCTGGTATGATTCTTCCGGACTCAGGAAAGCCCTCAAGCCTTCGTAAAACTGTTTCGGAATGCTCTCGAAAACCGGTTGCTGTAGAAGGTTTATCCCTCCGAATATACTCGAGAGCAGACAGAAACTGGGCTCTGGCAGTAGGCGTGAAGCGGACTTTCACGATGGCTCCTGGGACAGGATTAAATCGGCTTCAGCAAGAACAGTATCAAGATCATAACCCTCGCCTCTTTCTATTTCCTTCTCTCCCTTAGCCAAAAGTCTAAGGAGCTCTTTATCGTGTTCAGATTTCTCATACGCCTCGATACCGATTATGACGGCAGCTGCCCGCCCTCTTTGCGTAATGATAATGGGTTCCTTGTTGTCTCTCAATTTTTTAAGGACCTTGGCAGCATCCTGTCTCAAATCGCTTATCGGAAGGATATTCATAAGTTTTCCCATTGCGTACCTCCTGTTGTATTTTTACATGTACCACCAATTGATGCATAGAGCAAACGTTTACTTGAATAATGACATGATATGGTGGGTACAACAATGGCGAGCTGACGCGCGGCGCAACCTTGTTAACAGCCCGTAAGAGAATCGGTTGTTATAATGAGTTATTTACTTATTTACGGACGTCCCCCTTGCCCCCTAGAACCGTCCCCTTTTCCCTGAATTCATCCTGCCCTTTTAACATGCTGGATAAACATAATGAATTTCATCTTGGGATACTGAATAAACCCAAACCCTATTGAAGACAGAATTTTTGAGGTTTCCTTCTAAAAAATGTTTAAGTGATGGCAGCCAGTAGTTTTTAGGTAGTTCCGGCTGTAATTCATAGTAAGCTAGTAGCTCGACTATAGAAGATTTTGGACAGTATTGTTTTGCAAACTTATCTTTGATCCTATTGTAAGCTGGCTCAGCAAAAGACCCAAAAAAAGCTTCGACATCGAAGCATGGTCCAGCAAAGCATCCTCTTGAGATATTAACCCAACGAACTGCTCTACCCAAATCATTATGAGAGGAAAGGGTATGCTTGCCTTCAGCCTTACCATCCAAGGTTAAAAGAAATTCAAAGATTATCGGTACTGAATTCCTGCGCTTAGTTGCTGAAACCTTATCTTCAAAGGCGATATAAATCAAAGCATTTCCATATTTTTGCTTGAATTGAGCCTTTACATTGGTCGGAAGATTGTCAAGATGGTCGTCAAACGCACACTTAAGATTATTTGCGCTAAAAGTTCTTCTGGCGAGACTTTCATCAATTATTTCAACCAATTCAAAGGCTATTTTTGTTCCGTCTTCAAGACAACAAAGAATGTCGGGTTCTGCTGGCTTTCTTTTTTGTATTGAATTCATAGCAATTGGGAGAGGGAAATGGGGAGCAAATTTTTTGCAAACTTCAATCTCTCTTCGGTCTTTATCACTAGTAGGCATTATTCCAATTCACCATTATTGCAGTGGAAATTGATTAAGGGGTATTTCTTAGCCTTTCTTTTCGTGCTTTATTTCGGGTTTACAGATAAGTAGGCATTGATAAAAGAGTCTACTTGGTCTTTCACCCTCGCTCGAATGTCGTCCAAGTTATAAGTCAAACCGAGCACATGACGGGTTGACCAAGTAACAACACCAATAGTCTCGACTTTAGGCTTTCGCACCAGATACACACCTTGATAAAGTTCAACTTGGGTATAGAATATGTAAAACTTTCCGGTTTCGTGCTTTATAATATGGGTATTTATATAAAGAAAAGGCCTACCTGCCGCCTTCAAAAATTCCTCATGGGATAGTACTTTAATCCCGGCCATCCGAAGCTTTAACTCTATATCTGTCTGTATCTGTTCTTTGGTCAAGCTTCCTTCTTCGATTCTTTCATCTATCGCTAAATAAACCCCTGGTAGATCCCGAAGCGCCACAGGGGACATTTTATTTTCATCTGCAAACACAAAAACATCCCATTTTATCAAAGTAAATACTATAACTACCCCCAAGATAAGGGCAATACGCTGATAAATATTCATGATTAACTCCTTCTGGGTTCATAAAATGAACTGGAAAGATTCCAGCCTAACCCTCAAACCCCGCAGTTAGCGCAGTTTGCATTGTAAAATTAAATAGT
>CAZYTP010000165.1:0-2187 GCA_964650385.1 uncultured Syntrophales bacterium
CTTTACTGAAATGTCAACAAGCGTATCCAGGGTCGGAGAGCTTGTTGGCGAGATTGCCGCTGCTTCTCAGGAGCAATCACAGGGTATTGATCAGGTTAACAAGGCAGTAACCGAGATGGATAAGGTAACCCAGAGCAATGCCGCAAATGCCGAAGAATCGGCCTCTGCATCGGAGGAGATGAGTGCCCAGGCGGAGCAGATGAAGGTATCTGTAGGTGAACTGGCAACATTGATTGGCGGAAACGGAAATGGAAACGGAGCAGGAAGAAAGGGATATGCAATAAACAAAAAGGAGAGAGTTACTGATAGAAAAGTCTTCAAGGGTAGAAAAGTAGCACTTCCTGGCGCAAGGGGAGTCAGACCTGATCAGATTATTCCCATGGAAGAAGGGGATTTTAAGGATTTCTAACCCCGTTTTACCATAACGAATTGACACGTAAGTAATAGGAGGGGAGGTTATAAATAATGCAGGCTCAATCGGCGGAAACAGCAGTAAACACAATGTATTCGACAGGCAAAGAGGGTAAATACCTTACCTTTGAGCTTGGCGGTGAAGAGTATGGCCTGGAGATTCTCAAGGTGAAAGAGATTATCGGTATCATGAACATCACTTCTGTTCCCCAGACACCAGGGCATGTAAAAGGGGTTATAAATCTTCGAGGGAAGGTCATTCCTGTAATTGATCTTCGCCTGAAGTTCGGGATGGAATCTCTCGAATATAACGAACGAACATGCATAATTGTGGTTGATATTGCAGGTAAGTCGGGGAATAGCGTCATGGTGGGAATCGTGGTGGATTCCGTTTCTGAGGTATTGAATATTGGAGAAAATGAAATAGAGGACACCCCGAGTTTTGGCACAAATCTGGATACGGAATATATCCTGGGGATGGCCAAGATTGAAGGCGATGTGAAAATTTTGCTGGATATTGACAGGGTTTTGTCAACCACTGATATCTCTATACCTGATTCTATGGAAAACTAAGAAATTACAAGGGGATATGAAAAATGAGAAAAATGAAATTAGGTACAAAACTGATCGCAGTCGGGACCTTAATCATGGTCCTTCCACTTCTCATTGTTGGCTTTATTGCAGTGGTGAAGTCTGCCAACGGACTCAAAGCTTTAGAATATGAGCAAGTGACCGGTACAACAAGGGCCCTCGCTGAGGGGATAAACAATGTCTTGAAGGGAGAGATGAAACTTGTAACAGATTTGTCGGTTGGGAATGCAACTATAAGAGCGGCTACTGCGGTAACAGAGAAGGGTACTGAAAACTCCTCCGAGGAGATCAATGCTTTAAATGGAAAACTTACGAGATTTGGTAAGACCAAGGGATTGGGCGAAGATTACAACGTAACCCTTGTTGCGGGACTGGATGGGAAAGTTTGTTCTGCATCGCAGGAAAAGTATATGGGGATATCGATTGCTGACAGGGGGTATTTTAAAGATGCTATCTCCGGGCGAGTAAGTGTAGGAGAACCTGCCCTGAATAAGGTTACCGGAAAACCATTTGTTCCGATTGCCGCACCTATATATTCAAATGACGGTAGAATTGTTGGAATGGTTGCCAATATTACGGACATAGGATTTCTTTCTGATTTAATTGCCCATACTAAGATAGGTAAGACAGGTTATGCCTTTGCGACCAATAAAGCAGGGTTGATTATTGCCCATCCTGCTAAAAAACACATACTCAATCTGGATATTACAAAATTAAAAGGGATGGAAGCTGTTTCTGAGAAGATGACTGCCGGGCAGAATGGTGTTGAAGCATATGTGTTCCAGGGAATTCCGAAAACCTGCGGTTATGCTCCCGTGGAGTTAACAGGATGGAGCGTGGCGTTGACCCTGTCAGATGAAGAATTTTTAGCTCCCGCACATGCCGTACGTAATATCGTGCTTACCATTGGTGTAATTTTCTTCATTGCTGCCTTTGTAATATATTTCTTCTTTGCAAGGAGCATTTCTATCCCCATCACGAGGATTGTTGATAATTTAAATGAAGGCGCCGATCAAGTAGCTACTGCTTCAGCTCAGGTAGCGTCAGCCAGTCAGTCTTTAGCCGAAGGTGCTGCCGAGCAGGCTTCAGGTCTGGAGGAATCATCGTCATCATTAGAGGAGATGGCATCCATGACGAAGCAGAATGCGGACAATGCCCAGCAAGCGGATGGCCTAATGAAGGAGG
>CAZYTP010000166.1:0-2186 GCA_964650385.1 uncultured Syntrophales bacterium
TTGAGCAATCTAATTGCGCCTAACTTTTCATCTCACTGCGGGGTTCGTTGCAAATAACCGGTGCAAATGGAGCGCAGCGGAATTTGCATCCGAGTTAATTTGCCTTGTTAGGAATTATTTTTATTTCAGTATTTATTTTTCCTGCAGGAATCACACGCGATATATCTTTTAAGCTGCCAATATATAATTCTCTGTGTTTCCCATCACCACCAAGGCAGACAATACGCCACTCAGATTGATATTCAAATTGTTTTCGTTTCCTGAAAGGGCCAATTATTCCTGTATGATTATCAGCAACATATTCAACCAAATCTGATTTACCTATAATTGATTGTTTTTTAAGTTCGGCAGCAACCCTCTTGATAAATTCATCTCCGTTCAGCAGCACAAGGGCAGAATCGCCAAGTTTAAAATTGCGTTTATCAACAGGGAAAGAACCATGAAATGGTCGCAAAGCATACATACAAAATAGATTTATATTTTCTGGATTTTTAGGAGGAATCTTATAATCCCAGTTTGTTATATTGATTTTGACATCCTTCCCCTCTGGAGTTTTTAAAGTTGCATAACCTTTAGATCCCATATGATATTCTGCTAAACTGTCATTAGGATCATGGCGCGCTTCATCACCTTCAACTTTCCAAAAATATGGCAAATTATTCATATAAAGTTTGCCATCATTGTGAAGCTCTTCAATATGTTCCTTCTTGCCGAACTTGACTAAGGTTGAATTTTCCATTTTCACCCTAACGTCGATTAGGTGGTTTGCCTTGATTTTGATAGTAGTTCCTCAGCCTTAGAAAGGCGTTTTACAATTGCTTGATATCTCGGCCCTTTTCTCACATCTGCCCTACCTTTTGTTCCGTGTTTTTTGTAAAATCTTTCAACGGCATTTATGTAACTCTTACAGTAATCGATCTTTTGCTGATAATTTTTTTCTTTCCTGGAAAGAATAGCCACCCGTTCAAAATAGTAAGGAGCTGGCACAAGACCGGCTTTCTCCATCGATTTCAATTCTGCATCGCAGCACTTTTTCATATAATCGATATCGTGCTTCTTTTCTTCAGCATATTCCCAAGTTTGTTTTCCTTCTACCAGATTTGCACCTCCCGTAACTTCTGCGATTAACTCTCCGCTGGTTTTTGGTTCACCATTCGGCTTTTCAATCTGAGGTGCTTTCTTTCTGAATAATTTACTTAAAAGACTCATCGAAGCTCCTTACCACTTTTCGATAATTTCACTGGCGGGCGGTTAGCGACCAGCAAATGTGAATGCTATGAATATTAAGATATTAGTCATAAAATCTTACCACCTCCGGTTGAAATCGCTCCAAGTGAACCTGTACTGATATTCGCTTTTTTATGAATTAACCTAATAACTGTTTCTACATCATTAATGGTTTTTTCAGTTACGTCCTTTGTACAACGTTTTTCCCAGTCTGTTTTTGGTAATTCTTTTTCAATAGGTTTTAATTTTGATTGAGTCCATTCATCATAAATTGTAACTGTCCTTGCATGCGCCATATAGTCGCGAAATTTCCACAGTAATTTGATAGACTGGAAAGGCTCTTTCCCAAAATCCATATCAATTTCAAGATGATTGCAAATCATATTTAATTTATTTATCTTCGGTATTCTTTCTACATCATCCCAAAATGGAAACATTTTTTCACCAGCAAAATTTAGATAAGCTTCAAAACAAAAAGCAATTAGAATTTGAGCAGTCATATACATATAGTCACTGAAAGGTCTTATAATATTTTCATCTTTGAGTACTTGCTTCGCAGAAAGCCATAAAATCGAATGTGTAAATATGGTATTTTCTTGTTTGATCGTAATGCTTTCTTTAGGTTTCATGTAAACAAACTCCTAACAATTAATATACGTAATACGCATTTCCTTGTTATTTGAAGTAAAATCTGTTTGTAAAATTAATAAGTTTCAAGTTATTTTGAGTACTTGTCAAATTTTATTGAGAAATTCAACAAAGTCTGTTTATTATCGCGAAAAGCATGTTCCAGCTAATATGGGATTTTGTAAGATTGATGCCATAATGTATAAAAATTAACCTCTTCTCGAACAGTCAGCACCTCTTTGGTATTTATATAAATAGGTACAGCGTCTTTTTTATTTCTCCTAAATAAAAAACCCCATCTCTTCATGTGAGAAACGGGGTTTGTTTATAAT
>CAZYTP010000167.1:0-2185 GCA_964650385.1 uncultured Syntrophales bacterium
GGACGTTGACTATCAAGGAAATCGGAACATTCTCGATATTGCCCTCAAGAGTTCTGTCAGTAAGTTCATCTATGTCTCCGTACTCAATGCCCACCTATACGAGCACCTCACCATTGTCAAAGCCCATGAGGATTTTGTCAGGGATCTGAAGGCTTGTGGAATAGACTATTCCATTATACGCCCCACTGGTTATTTTTCGGACATGACAGAGTTTCTCAATATGGCAAGAAAAGGCAGAATCTATATGGTTGGAAGCGGGGAGAACAGGATCAATCCCATACATGGTGCGGACCTGGCCAAGGTCTGCGCTGATACTGTCACGGGGCGAGAACAGGAGATACCTGTTGGTGGACCTGAGACATATCGTGTGAAGGAAATTGCCGAGCTTGCTTTCTTGACACTGGGAAAGAGACCAAAGATTACACGAATACCACTAGCGCTGGCTAACCTCGGTGTCACAGCAGTCCGGCCATTTAACAAACAGATATCAGACCTTGTTGAATTCTTCATAACTGCAGGACGAAGCGACGGTGTTGCTCCAGCAACTGGTAGCCATAGTCTGAAAAGCTATTATGACGAACTGGCTCGCCGATGGATTAAAGAGAAGCAAGTTGCCGACTAACGGTGCATCCATGCCTCCTATCGTCACAGACGAGCAATTACTTGATTAATGGCAACAGATATTTCGTGAGGAGACAATTGTCCAAATTGTTGGCTCTTGGGCAAGGTTGTTTCACATTTTAGTAATTTGTAATGCCCTAGCTTGTAAGAGCTCTTGATAACTCCCTATTGGGAAGCTACACTATATCAAAAGTTTGAAGGATGGAGGTGCCAAAATGACAACTGGTATGTCAGAAGAGCAAATCTATGAACAGGCAAAGAAACGAGTTGAGGAAAAGAAGGGATTCTATATCCACTTTACTGTATACATTGTCGTGAACATCATGCTGGTGCTTATATGGGCGTTTGCGGCTGGCGGAGGATTCCCGTGGTTTGTTTTCCCTTTAGGTGGCTGGGGCATAGGCGTACTTTTCCACTTCCTGGGGGTTTTCGTATTTGGAAGACAATCTGATAGAGCAGCTATAGAAAAGGAGGCCGAAAAAATAAGAAGAGAACAAAAGTAGTACAGAGGATTTCCCCAGCCTCAGCTACAACGTGTAGCCTTGATAACCGTGTCTATTTTTTCTCGGGCAAGTGACAAGAGTCCATTCCATCGCATGCCCAACGATTTAGCTATTGGTTCATACTATCCGTAATAATCCCCCATTTAATACTTCAATTGTCCAAACATAACCATGAGTGTTAGCATAACTCATAGCATGGTATGAAGGAGATCTATAGATGGCTGTAGAGATTATTGATACAAAGACAGACAATATTCTTGAATACGGAGTCTGTGGGTACAAAGATATTAAGAAAGCAGGATACCCGGAAAAGATTGAGTGGTTAAGAGAGCGATTTCCAGAAGGTATGAGAATTAAAACATTGTACTCTGATAAGGATGGAACTCAGGGTATGATTGAATACATCCCTGGTGAATATTGCTGGAGGCCGGTTGAGGCGAGTGGATATATGTTCATTCACTGCATATTTTCTGGTTTTAAGAATATTTACAAAGGGAAAGGTTATGGTTCGCTTTTACTGGATGAATGCTTAGAAGATGCCAGGAAAGAAAATATGCATGGTGTTGCTGTGGTGACCCGTAAAGGTCCATTTATGGCCGGAAAGGAATTGTTTCTGAAAAATGGTTTTGAGGTTGTGGAAAATGCACCCCCAGATTTTGAGTTACTCGTGAAGAAGTTCAATGAGAGAGCACCTGCGCCGAAATTCAAAGGCGAGTGGGAACAATGATTGAGTCAATATGGCGAAGACTTGACCATAATAAGAGCAGACCAGTGTCCTTACACAGTAAAAAATGTTAAAGAAATAAGTGAGACTGCAGAGAAGAAGTACAGTATAAAACCAAACATAATCAGTTTAAAGAATTGCGAGGAAGCCCAAAATAGTCCGTGCGCGTTCGGAACATTTTGTATAATATATCGCGGAAAAGCGATTGCATACCACCCAATAAGTGAAACAAGGTTCATTAATATTATGAATAAAGAGTTGAAAGTCTGAATCCCCGTAGGAGGCTGCGTCCCATAACTGGTGGAAATTCTCTTGGCCATATCCTAACCCCTCTTAT
>CAZYTP010000168.1:0-2172 GCA_964650385.1 uncultured Syntrophales bacterium
TTTTCACGAAGCAGTACCTGTGTTGTGCAATGGGCGGCACCGTAGCCTTTTGTCAGTTCCCCGAAATCCATCCAGACAGCAGCAACGCCGTTTTTCTTTAACGTATCTTTATATGCTTTGCTTACACCGTCAATTCCCAAAATCTTGCCCGGAGCGACTGTCAGGAAATTGATGCCGTAAAGATTCTGATCCTTTCGTGAGACCGGAATTATTGTGTATCCGAGATCTTTCTCCAGGTATTGCTGAAAATCCCTGTCTTTCATTACGAGCTTATATCCTTCCTTATCAAGCCTGTATACATCTACTTTAGTTGAAATTTCCTTCAGCTCAGGTTCCTCCCCGGGAATATTCATCCTGAAATCTATCATTACTGCGAGTTTGGGACTGATAATATTGAAGTACGTATCGAGATGCATTTCCTCCTGGTCTTCCCAGCTATCTTTCACAACAGCAACCAGGGGCGTTCCAAAAACCTGATTATCAAGGAGCTGCTTTATCCCTTCGGCATTTGTTCGTAATCCCTGCCCGATAAGAGCCACTTCACCTGCGGAAAAATAATCTCCTCCTTCCAACCTGCCTGTTCCTTTCACTTCATAAATAGGCGTTATCCCCATTTTTTTCAGGACAAATTTAATAATTTTTGTCTCAGGAGCTCTCTGAACTGAATTCATTTTTGCAATGACGACACCTTTTGCCGTGGTTATCATTTGATCTCGCAGAAAGTAGAGATTCATCACCGGGCTGACTTCATAGGTGGCGCTCATACCGGTATTTTTATCGGTTTGATGCAGATGAATGGTAGGCCGCTGAAGAATTATTTTTATTAACTCATAAGGAGTTAACTTGGAAAGAATTTCGTTTTTGTACTTTTTCTGCCGGCTTTTGTCCGGTTCTTCGATGGCGGAACTGTCATATTTCAGAAACTCTCCTGCAAATTTTCTAAGCGCATCCAGTTCGGGGGAAGGTGTGGTTCGTCCCCTTTCATCTATTGTCCCTTTTAACAGTACGTCGACAACCCTGTATACTTCGGCACCGCGTTTGCGTAACCTTTCTATATATTTTAAATGTTCGGCATCGGCGATTTTCAGGCTGAATGGTTTTTCATAAAGCGCCGCCTCCGGATGCAATACCCCCATAAATATTTCATCTCCGGGAGTATGCATCAAAATCTTTTTTGGATACTCCCATTCAGCCTTTTGCCCCACTTTCGCGGACTGGGCATAGATATTTGTAGAAAATAGGGTTATGAGAAAAATGACAAAAAATATTTCACAAATCCGGATTAATCTGTCCCTCTTGAGTGCCATAATGTTGCACCTCCCTAATCTCTATCTTTATAAAATACCCATTGAGGGCTTTAAAAGACATGTTACCTGTTTTTCTTTGAAGTAAATATTTATGGTCACAGGATATCACTCAAGTGAAGCTCCCCGCCCACAGGGCGGGGCTTCCTTGCAAGGAAAACGCAGTTTCATGAGCCGAAAGCGAATCAATCGCAGTTTCATGAGCCAAGCGAATAATATATTCCTTTTATATTGCGCTCCTTACCCCGCCCACAAGGCGGGGCTTGCGGGTGCGTTCCCGGTCAAACGGAGACGTGACCCCTTTGTTCGTCTAAACTGTGATCATGCCAGGAAACGGGTATGGTTGTTTCCGGGTTTTTCATTTAGGCATTGTCCACAAGGGGAGGCCGGTCTCTTCGTCAAAACCCCTCTCGAAGATCGGGCCTTCAAAGGCTTCCAGTGTGAATTCACATGCGAAAACTACCGTTCCCGTTGCCAGATGTCCGCCATAGGCTTTTCCTGTCTTGTCCGCCAGCGTGATGTGTGCATGGACCATTGGGTTTCCATCTTTAAGTGAAACATTACCCGCAAGTTTAGTAATTTCAAGTGATTGATCTATTGTGAAAAATTGGTACTCACGAGTTTGCTGGTTGTAAAACCCGAGACGGGCCTTCGAAACGGCACCTATCGCCTCGATCCGTCCCAGGTGAATATTTTTCTTTCGGCACATATCAGTGATTTCCTCTAACAGGTCACCGCCGTGACGCAGTTTACCCATGTACAGTTCTTTTGGGTTGACCTTTTTCATAATTGTCATGTTCATCTCGCTTTCTATGCCTAACCCTCAAACCCCGCAGTTAGCGCAGTTTGCATTGTAAAATTAAATAGT
>CAZYTP010000169.1:0-2153 GCA_964650385.1 uncultured Syntrophales bacterium
AAGCCAGGTGTTGTTTTGCCTGAAAATGGGACTCAATTGGGGATTTGCTTGACCCCGGAATCGAGTTCTTCAGGGATACCAGACCACAAAATCGATCCGGTAAAGCATTGGTGGGTGGTGTCATGAATATCTAACTTCGACCGATCATTTAGACCTTCGGTGAGCGGTTTGCCCGACTGCCTCCGCAGCATTCTGGCATCGCCAGCGCCGCCAGCATCAGCAGGATCAAAATGATCCTCGTTCTCGTTTTAGTAACCCTCCTGGAGGAGGAGACTGTCGGGACCCACGAAAAACGTTTCGGAGTTATCGCCCTATGATAAACTCCACCGGCCCCGGCGTCACCTCTCCCACCTTGACGACCTTCGCCACGATCTCATCGGAGGCCAGCCTCGAATCCTGCATCCCCTCGGTCTCGCAAAGCCTGACTTCTGAGATCAAAATAGAAACCACTTCGGCGATGAAGACGCCCGGCGAGCCCTGCCCCAAATCAAAGCCCGCAGAGTCCACGTGTCCGAACCTTCGCGCGATCCGGGGTTAAACCAGAGGTCAAAACCACCATTCAGAGGCCATCCGAGGACCTGGCGGCACAAGAGCGGATCAAGGATATATGGCGGTCTGGAGTGCGGAACCGGGCGAGGATAGCTGAACTCGTCGGCTATAAGCAGTGGGCGGTTCAGCAGTTCGTCAAAGACTTCCTGGATAGCGGCGAGCTGGAGAAGTAGGCCAGACGGGCCGCGTGGCCCAGCTGGTATTTCACCTTCGAACTGAGTGAGAAGATTGAGTAGATGCTAGCAGGAAAGCTGGACAAATGTGAACTACAGCGACGCACCACGACAGGAAGCCAGGCACCCTTGGATGTATTCAAATTCAAATGTTCACAAAGTCTGTAATTCTCATCTGACCAGTCTTCGTTAGCGGCTTAACCGCATTTTTCAGGTTTTCTTTCAATACATTTAATCTCTGATCTATAATTATGTCCACAAAAACCTTAACCATATCCTCATAATTGTCGTCATTGCCATACTTTAAACCATTGACGTATTGAGATCTATTCTTCCCTAGGAAAAGCAATTTTGGGTATTTTTCTTTCATAAGCATATAATTAAAAATTTCCCGCCCTACTCTTCCATTACCATCAGCGAAAGGATGAATTAACTCAAATTCATGGTGAAACAACACCGCTTGCTCAAATGGATGATAATTTTCATCAAGTCTTTTATAATAAGAATCAATAATTTGTTTTAACTCGTTTTCTATTTCAACTGCAGGAGTTATCCTAAGATCACAGCCAACAATACCAACATCATCAGATCGCCTAAAAACGCCCGCAGATTCATAATCTATATTAGACATAATCCACGCATGTAAATTTTTAATAAAATCAAGAGTCACTTTGCCATGATACGCATTTCTATATTTAATTACGTTTTTAAAGTTTTGAACTTCGTTGATTTCTCGCATCGTTTTATCTTGAGGCGGTATGTTATACAAGAGTAAATCAAAAGATTCCTTATCAGATAAAGTATTTCCTTCGATAGCCGTCGTCCCATGAATATAGTGTATTTCAAAATTTTTTTCGTATACTTCCCACTCGTTAGTTGTCAACAATTCCATGAGAGCCTTATATACATAGCGCATTTCCTCGATGGGATATAATATGTCCTTTGAGATATAGTAAGGTTTATAGAATGCATTGCTAAGCTCCGCCCTTTTTTGTGCAGCTTTAATTTCCATATCATAAGCATATTTTTCGCGATATTCTTCAATTTCCTCTATAGTCGGTGCAACTTTACCACTACCAATATACTTTTTCGCCTTTCGTTTTTTACCCCTAAAGGATACGTCTTTTACAAGATAATACGTCGGCTTTCCCTTTTTGGGATAAACCACCTCAACTCTGTACGGTCTTCTTGCCATGTGAGGGGAGTTAGGGGTGGATATATATCAAGGTTTCGAATTAGGGCCGCCCCCTATTTGATCAACATAAAAATATGATTACATAAAGATGTTTTTGTGATGCGATTCAAATGATGGAGCTTGTAACTAAATACAAGAGGAAATTAACACCGAGACGATAGGGCGATTGCTTGACAGCTACTTGATAGATACTTGATCGGGGCAATCGCAACCAAGTTATGCGACACCCTGACTAG
>CAZYTP010000170.1:0-2100 GCA_964650385.1 uncultured Syntrophales bacterium
AGGGCAAAAAAATATTTAAAAGAAATCGAGCAACTGAAACAAGAATTGACCAATGCTAAAGGGGCAGCTCTTAAACGTAAGCAGATCGAATACGGCCAGGCAGTCAAAAGCTTGAGCGCCGAAGATTGGTTTGAAAGAGGTTTATCTTTTGATGATTCTCAGCAATATGAAGAAGCGATACAGGCCTACACCAAGGCACTTGACATAAACCCCCGCTACGCCGATGCCTACAACAACCGGGGGCTTGCCTGGGCCGACAAAGGCGACCATGATCGGGCCATCGATGATTACAACAGTGCCTTGGAGATAAAACCCCGAGACGTTTATGCCTACACCAACCGGGGATTTGCTTGGTGCAAGAAAGGCGACCATGACCGGGCCATTGCCGATTTAAACATAGCTCTGGAGATAAACCCCCGGTACGCCGATGCCTACTACAACCGGGGGATTACTTGGGACGAAAAAGGAGCCTTTGATAGTGCCATAGCTGATTACACCAAAGCCATTGACCTAAACCCTCGACATGCCAAGGCGGGGGGTGCTTGGTACATGAAAGGCCATCCTTGGCAGGCCCTATCCGATGTCAGAAAAGCTCTCAGTCTGAACCCAGAGAATAAAGAATATCGAAAATTTGTTGATTTTTTGGAAGCCGAAATCAAGGGCAAAAAATAAGTTGAGTTCATAAAAAGTAGTTGGTCAAGGAGAAAACAAAAAAACTATGTGTGAAATTATTAGACAAAAACAGATTGAAGATTCTATTAAGCAAGAATTTGATCAAACTTTGCAAGACCGGGTTGCCCGTTACTTGCAAGTAAGGCATCATGAAATCATCCCAAACATGTCCTTCGCCGCCGCATCGGCTGAGTGCAGCTTACTTTTTCGAGACGGGTATTTCTATGCCTATATTGCTCTTGCTCAAGCAGTAGCAGAAGCCATCGTTAGATTTCTTTGCGAGGTAGAATTTGGTAAACATGGCAACTCATTTGAAAAAAATGTAAAGAAACTTTCGGTACGGGAATTTATATCAGATAAGCTGAAGAAAGCTTTTCTTCAAATATGGAGGATGCGAAATGATTACCACCACATGAATCCTAATATAGAAACAGATCGCCACGAACTGGAAAAACTGGCAAAAAACAAGATTCAATATCTTGCAAAGATAGAGGGTGAAATTTTCCACTTCACGAATATTGATTGTAATTTTGTTCCGGAAAAACCGAAATATTGGAAGAAAAGCGGTGATCAAGTAAATGTGTATCTTAAAATTGATCCATAATATAGGGGGGACATAGGGAACACTTTCGGAAGCCATTTAATCTTTACACAATCACCTCATCGTTCAGTAATCTCCATAGGTCTTGGCGAAAAATCCATAAATCAGAATTCCAGTTTTCACACCCCCAAAATCGTTTCATAAGCCTGCCGGAGTGTTTCGAGTGGGAGGAATAGTTCTAACGGATTGTCTATCAGCGGTATAAATCCAAATTGTGCGTAATATGCTTTTGCATCTTCGTTTTTAGCATCCACAAAAAAACCAATAATGCCCAGGTTTTCGGAAACTGTGATAATTCTTTCAATCGCATTGATTATCATGTGAGTTCCCAGACACTGGCGTTGCCGTTCCCTGGTAACTGCAAGACGGGCAAGCTTTGCTGCGGGAGCGATATATGGGTATTTCTTTGCGTACTTGCGAGGCAGTTTGTCCGCGCGGATCTCACAGGAAGCCAGGGTGAAAAATCCCAGTATTTCAGTTGGCTTGGTATCATCAATAAGGACAAACGTTCGGGACATGCCTTTGTTGAGGTGTTGCCGGGCGACATTTTTCAGATATTGGTTTAGCTCATCTGTGCCGCAATCGAAATCCGCTCTGTTGTGTTCCTGACTAAGTACTTCGATTTTCAGCATCTGAGAACGATTTCCTGTATTTTTTCATGGCGTCTTTTAACTTGTTGTTGGGAGCCGGTGGATTTTCAATCGCTTCAAAGAATACGCTTGCGTCCCGCATTGTCATATTGATGATTTGCTCATGTTCAATAACCGCTTGTGCTTTCTCAAGGGCTGACTGGACAAGGAACTGGTTCAGTGTAGCGCCTGTAAGCT
>CAZYTP010000171.1:0-2031 GCA_964650385.1 uncultured Syntrophales bacterium
CACGGTTTGATGAGGGAGGATTGGCAAGTCAGCCATGGTGTAGCTATTTAGGCACTGCCAGACGAAAGGGACGGAGACAGATAAGTCCGCCTAAAGAAGACAGTGCCAGTTCTCTACTCTACCCGGAATTCTCGGACAGGGGTCTGTCTGATTTCCGGGGGAAAATAGTTTTTTTGCAGACATAACGGCATAATAACGAACAGATTTCTCAAAAGCACAGATGCCGATAGGTACCTTCAACGCAGTCATCAGTGCAATACCCCATATCTTGTGGTCAAGATTTCCTTGACATACAAGACCGCGCTTCCTATACTTCACCCTAGGAAAAGGAAGTTCTTATCAATTCAATTAATAATTTTGAAAGGAGGCAAATAAAATGCCAAGAGGAGACGGAACAGGGCCGAGAGGCCAAGGACCAAAAACAGGTAGAGGCATGGGTGGCCAGGGCCAAGGTGGCGGCCGGGGCCTTGGAGGTGGTTTTGCAGCAGGCCCGGGTGGATATTGTGTCTGTCCCAACTGTGGTGAAAAAGCAGACCATCAATTGGGAACCCCCTGTTATGAGCAGAAATGCCCCAAATGTGGAACGGCCATGACACGGGAATAGATTCTGTTTTTCAAGTGTATCTTTAAAACTTAACTAATGGATAAATAGAGACAGCGCCCTTTTGTTAATAGTATTAAGATAACAATTGGAAAGATACGTCCATTATAACAAAAGCCCTATCTCTCGTTTTGAGATGATACGTTCAAGATCAAAAAATACTCTAAACCACTAACTCCGTTATGAAGTCTTGTCAAGGAGTTTTACGGTGAGACTTTCAAGGGGTAATAGTCGATTTTATCTTGAAAAGATTCTGAGGAGTAGTAGGTAAAGTCAATAATGATTTTCTTTATTGAACTAAGCTCAGATAGTCTTGACATACCTTGATCAACAATACGAAATCGAATATTGCAAACAGTTTGCCACTGTCACAAGACAACTCCTCATGCTTCCCTTTACCACCCCCCGTTTTTTATTTTTTTTATTTTTTCAGATACACAAATACAGACAGGCGCAGGCACACGCAAAACAAAAATTGACATGTAGCCACTTTATAAATAGACCCCCCGTGTCCAATCGGGGAGGGGGGGGGGAGATAAGTTAAGGTGGAAGTTGTAACTAAATTGTAACCGTCACAACCTAAAATAACCTAAAATAAGCAAACATAATCCAACAAGGTGTTTATAACCGGCTGATCTATAAGCCATTAAAATTGATGGAAAATCGCCTGAAACTTTAAATGAACTCATAACCCAAAGGTCGTTGGTTCGGATCCAGCCCCCGCTACCAAACATATCAAGGGGTTACGTTATTAGCGTAACCCCTTGATATGTTTGCCTTATCTACCCCACAGCATCCCCCACATTACGCATTGAATTCGGTCGTTTCCTGGTTTTTTCACCCTCTTCCAGTATATTTTTCTCATTTACTTTCATTATTAAACGACCTTTCAACGTTTGCTGAAAATGGATCCATTAGCAAAAATCAGGAATGTTGATTTCTCCCTCGTTTTGGCTTGTTTACAGCACCAACACGAGCCAGCATCCGCACGCAGACCTGATAATTCTCTTCGACATTAACCAGGGCCTCTTCGGTGAGGTTGTCAGGATTGAGACCGCCTTTTTCATAGAGTAGCTTCCACTGTTCATAGTGACCTGCCCGCTTGCAGTGCCGTATCCTAATTCCAGGCTAAATTCCAGGAATTCCAGGGAATTCCAGTGACACAATTAGGAAATTTGTTATTTGACTTCGACGTGAGCGCTCAGTCGAACGATATTCGAATTTCGGACTTGCGGCTTTGCCGCCTTAGGATAGGGGAAACTTGCCATACTCATCAGTATTAACTTTACCGTTTGCGTAGGCTTCATGCCATCCGTTGGGTACCGGCATCTTGTCGTACAGGTAATCCCGCCATGATTCCAGAAGAAGCCTGCGACATCCCATAAAATCAGCCGCACATATAATCTTATTGCCTGTTGAAGATGCAAGAT
>CAZYTP010000172.1:0-1877 GCA_964650385.1 uncultured Syntrophales bacterium
CGTTAAGAAAATCTAACTGTTCGAGTGCATTAGCACGAGTTTTAGATTTTTAGCCGGGCAATGAAAGCATCCCCAAAATGGTTCTGAGCAAAGAAAACTGACTTTTTACGAGCGTATCTTACATAACCATCTAAACCTCTAATTTTGTTGATCCAACTTATCCATTATTTCATCGGGAATATCAAAATTGGCATAAACATTCTGAACATCATCACAGTCTTCCATCTGCTCCATAAGCCTTAACATCTGTTCAGCCTGTTTCCCATCTAACTTAACCGTATTCTGCGAGACCATGCTCAGTTGTGCCAGCACATACTTAAAACCTGCATTATCAATAGCCTCTTTAACGCTCTCAAACGACTCCGGATCGGTGATAACTTCATATTCATTTTCCTGCTCTAATATATCATCACCGCCGGCTTCCAGGACAAGTTCCATTAAAGCATCTTCGTTTGTCTCCTTTTTGTCAAATATGATGTTTCCTTTTTTTTCAAATATCCACGACACACACCCGTTTTCTCCAAGATTTCCGCCATGTTTTGAAAATGCATGCCTTATCTCTGATACGGCCCTTTTTTTATTATCAGTCATAACTTCGATCAAGAGGGCTACCCCGCCGGGGCCATACCCCTCATAAATGATTTCCTCGTATGATGCAGTACCCCCAATTTCGCCTGCACCCTTCTTAATTGCCCTCTCGATATTTTCCTTCGGCATGTTTTCTGTCTTTGCCATCATGATAGCTTGTCTGAGCCTTGCATTTCCTTCTGGATCAGCACCTCCAAGTCTTGCCGCAAGGGTTACTTCTTTTATAAGCTTTGAGAAGATCTTCCCTCGTTTTGCATCTGCGGCACCTTTTTTTCTCTTTATCGTACTCCATTTAGAATGACCTGACATTAGCTACATCTCCTATCGAAGGGTTATAGTGATTTATAACTAACACACATGACCCGTGACCACAACAAATCATAAAAAAGATTTTAGAAACCAAAATCAGAGGTCTTTGAAAAACTAAGTTTTTAATTCGGCATACAGAATTAAGTGGTCTGCAAATGACGCTATTATTGCTTTCTAAATTATGACACCTAACCTCCGGCTTCCTATTCTTAATAGATATAGCACAGGAAAATATTTCTTGTAAAGTAAAGAAATTACTTGAATTTGACCATCCCTGCGAGCGAAGTGGAGCTTTACGCCTAATTCATGGCTATGGCAACCGTTATTTCCTAATTGAAGCTCCCTGCAGCAAGCTGCAGGGAATCTCCGACTGTTTAGTAAGTTAGAATTTGCTTTCTGGTAGAAAGCAAATTCGTTAACGCACTTATCCCGTTTGTCAGGGTAAGGAAATTTGTTGATTTTATTCGCTCGCTAACCCCGCTGCAAGCAACAGGAAACGAAGTAATTCGGAGAATAATGCGCTCGCTGTTCAGTTCAATTTAATTTTTAAACCAGTAATACACGTCTACAGAACAGGGTATTCTGGGTAAACCCTAATAAAAAAACCCCTCCACATATATATGAAGGGGCAATTTTAATTTCGGCAGCGTCCTACTCTCCCACACAGTCACCCATGCAGTACCATCGGCGCTGGAGAACTTAACTTCCGTGTTCGGGATGGGAACGGGTGTTTCCTCTCCGCCATAGCCACCGAAAAACTCTCTGACCTGTATCATTACAATTGCATATATGAATGTTAACAAAAACAACGAATAGATGAAAATTCAATTTTATGGTCAAGCCTCACGACCGATTAGTATCAGTAAGCTCAACACATTACTGTGCTTACACACCTGACCTATCAACCTCATAGTCTCTGAGGGGTCTTCAGTTTCGATGTCTCCATCGAAAGGGATATCTTATCTTGAGGTGGGCTTCCC
>CAZYTP010000173.1:0-1798 GCA_964650385.1 uncultured Syntrophales bacterium
TTCTCCAGTCGGTAAATCATTATATATTTCAATATGGTATATCACAAATAGCCGTATTTTTCATGTGTATTCCAGTAATCCTTCACACTTTTTCGACAGGCTCAACGCTGCGCTTTACCGGCAATATGATAGTGGGTAACAAAGCGGAGTCGCTCTATATTACCGGAGTATAAGCATTTGTTGAACCTTGGTTAGTTGTTCTTAAAAATTTACTTACCAATTCATTTCTTTTTACCCCATAAAGGAATTTTTGTTTAGCAGCAACCTCCGGCAAATATTGCCCAACAACTTCGATCCGAGAACCGGGCATAACTGGTATTTCTATAAACTGATTTTTTTTGAGAGAGACGTTCTGTAGATATTTTTTTCCGTTGATTGATAATGAAACAATCTCAGTTAACTCATCTTCAATCTCCGCAATAACCATAGCGGTCCTATCTTTAGGAACCTTAAAATAATCGATCCCTACTTTAGAATCACAGTGTGCTAATATTTCTCTAGAATAGGAAACAACGTCTCCAACAAAAAAAAGATGTGGACATGAACCACATGCCCAGGACCTATCGATGGTATACATATTTCCAAGATCAAAAACATGCAGAACTTGCTCCAAAATCTGTCCATCAAATTCGTAGACAATCGAATTGATAATTAATTGATTTCTATAGATCAAGTAATCTTCAAAAGAAACCGATGCAACTCCTTCATGAGAGACTTCTTGAACGTGACTCTCACCATCATATGTTTGCGACCAATTCTGACTATTAACTGGATAGAAAGGCGGCAATATTGTTGCAAAAGGCACCAAAACCGTGGCATTTGGTTGAACGGGAGCTTTCGGAAGAGGGAATTCTTGAGTTTCGGTGTCTGATAATGTTAAAGGTTGAAATTCAAACCCTGTTAAAAGGTTTCCTCTTATAGAATTCAGCTGAACAGGTCGATTAGACATGTTGGTTACAGCCAAAAATGCACACCATAGATTCCGGAAGATATACTCTTCCTGTAAAGGAACACCGCCACATCCATCATAATAACCACCCACCATGGCAATTTCCCGAACAGGCAGGTTTTCTTCAAGCATAATCTTAAGCAACCCATCTTGTGTGGATAATTTTTCTAACTCTTTTCTTGACGGTGTTCTGATAATCTCAAAATATGAAAACTGACCATCAGCTGGATCAGGAACAATTGCGTTTGGGTATAACTCAAGGTATTCGGCTTTACTGGAAAGTGACTTCCCCCAAGCATTTGCATGCCTATATGAATAGGGATGGTTCCGAATTATTTTATTTAGCGAATCGATAACATCATTCTTGACCAATAAAGGATTTTCGACCGGGAAACGGGATAGGTCTCCATTGGTTATCTCGACCAGTTGCTCATAGTTTTTGCAGAGATAGTATCTACAGTAGAAGTGATCTGGTTCTTGAGGCTGTTGAATGTTATTTTTAGCAACCATATCGAACCAGTTGTTTTTGGCTTTACTCAATTCGGCTGGAGAGAATTTTGTTCCCCTTGGATGGGAAGGGTTGTAATGTCCTGCGTCAGCATGGCAATCAAAGCAAAGAGCAATCGCATTTCCATATGTGTTTTCCCCGCCAGATGCCTCGGGCACGATGTGATGAACTTCTACCTTTACGCCCTTGTACCGGTGACAAACACAACAGTGCCTAGCAGAGTCAATTAGTATTTGATTTCTAACACTTTTAGGAAACCCCAATTTCTGTGCTCCTTGATTCGAGGGTACCGGGTAGGTCAGGGGTGTTGCCACCCCTTTCCCCCCTAAGAACCGTACGTG